>JAICTU010000305.1 GCA_025936205.1 Polyangiaceae bacterium
CGGCAGCCAATTCGCCGGCAGCCAATTCGCCGGCAGCCAATTCGCCGGCAGCCAATTCGCCGGCAGCCAATTCGCCGGCAGCCAATTCGCCGGCAGCCAATTCGCCGGCAGCCAATTCGCCGCCTGAGCAGACGATTGCACCCGTGTTGCCCGCGAGTGGCGCTGGGGCGGGCATGATGCCGCCGGCGGCGGGTGCTCTGCAGCCGGCGCTGCCCGTCGTCGAAAATCCCGATCACGAGCAGTTGCTCGCCAGCGCGGTCCCGGAGCTGGCGAGCAACAAACGGCGCGTCTACGACCTGTGGCGCACGCTGATCGAGGCGCGCGACACGCAGGCTGCCCAGCAATATCTCGCCGAGAGCTACATCCAGCACAACCCGAACGCCGACACGGGCCGCCCTGGCGTGCTGGCTTACTTCGCGAGCCTCGGCGCACCGCTCGCGGTGCAGGAGCGCGTGCAGGCCAAGCTCGTGGCGATGGTGGCGGAGGGCAACTTCGTGGCGGTGGCGCGCGTGGATGAACGCGACCAGCCGCGCGCGTACACGACCACCTGGTTCGACTTATTTCGCTTCGAGGATGGTTTGATCGCCGAGCACTGGGATCCGGCGGTGCTGCCCGCGGGGGGCAGCCCGCGCGGCTACGTGCCGCCCGAGCAGAACCCCGATCAGGAGGGCTCGCTCGCCAGCAGCGACGCGCAGCTCGCCAGCAACAAGCGGCTGGTCTACGACATGTGGCGGACGTTGCTCGACGCGCAGCAGGTGGAGCAGGCTCCCCAGTTCCTGGCGGATGGCTACATTCAGCACAACCCGCAAGCCAACACGGGCTTGCAGGGCTTCCTGGCGTTTTTCCGCCAGTTTGCTCAACCGAAAGCGGTGCAGCCCACGGTCGCCAACTTCATCCAGATGGTCGCCGAGGGCGACCTGGTCGTGCTCGCAACGGTTCGTTCGTACACGAATGCAGCCGCTCCTTATGCGAGCACCTGGTTCGACATGTTCCGGGTGAGCGAGGCCAAGCTGGTGGAGCACTGGGACACGGGCACGTTGCCAGTCCCATGATTTCGGTTCAGAAGCTGAGCAAGCTCTTTGGCACCCAAACGGCCGTCCACGAGCTTTCGTTCGACGTGCCCGCCGGGCAGATCGTCGGCTTTCTGGGACCGAATGGCGCCGGCAAGTCGACCACGCTGAAGATGCTCACCGGTATGCTGGAGCCCTCGGCGGGGACGGCCAGCATCTGTGGTTTTGACCTGCGCCGACAGCCGATCGAGGTCAAGCGGCATGTGGGCTTCGTGCCCGAGTCCGGCGCCGTGTTCGAATCGCTGACTGGGCTCGAGTATCTGGAGCTGATCGCGGCGCTCTACGGCATCCCCAAGCAGGTCGCCGAGCCACGCATCCGGCAGTTCATCGCATTCTTCGATCTCGCCTTCGACACGTTGACGGAGAAGCTGCTCGGCGCGTACTCGAAGGGCATGCGGCGCAAGGTCGTGATCACCGCGGGACTCTTGCACAACCCGCCGGTGGTGTTCTTCGATGAGCCGCTCGACGGGCTGGACGCCAACGCGGCGGTCGGCTTCAAGACGCTGATCCAGACGCTGGCGCGCGAAGGCAAGACCATCCTGTACAGCTCGCACATCCTGGACGTGGTGGAGCGAGTCTGCGACCGTGTGCTCATCATCGACAAAGGGCGCCTGCTGCTCGATGGACCTCCAGAGGAGCTGGTGGCAGCGCACGGGGCGGGCACGCTGGAGCGGCTGTTCACGGAGCTAACCGGCGGCGTGGAGCTGCAGCAACGAGCCGCAGATTTCGCCAAGACGTTTTTGACATGAGCAGCGAGGCACGCGCCGAGCTCGTGCCCGCCGAGACCCAGCGCGCGCTCCGGCGCCTGTTCCTGACGCTGTTCTTGCGCGGCCGGACCGCCCGCGGACTGCGCCGCTCGTCCGCGCCGCGGTCGATCGGCGTCAAGCTGATCTTGACGCTCGTGGTGTACACGATGGTGGGGTTCAGCGCGTTTGCCTTCTGGGGCCGTTCCGTTTTAGTGCTGTCCTCCTAACTGAATGCCATGACCTTCCTGTTTCTGGGGATGTTCGTGGCAGCTTCCGGCGGCGAGGTGCTGTTCAACGAGCAAGAGGCGGAAATTCTGTTGCACCGCCCGGTGCCGCCGCGCAGCTTGCTGTGGGCCAAGATCCGCGTGCTGGTCGAGGTCTCGTTGTGGCTCTCCGCGGCGTTGAACCTGGGCGGATTCATCGCGGGCGTGGCCATGCCCGGAGGCAGCTGGCTGTTTCTGATCGCACACGCTGCCTCCGTGGCGCTCGAGGCGCTGTTCTGCACGGGCTGCGTGGTGGTCGTGTATCAACTGTGCCTGCGCTGGTTCGGCCGCGAGCGGCTCGACGGCTTGATGACGACGGCCCAGGTTCTGGTGGCGCTCTCGATCACGTTCGGTGGCCAGCTGATGCCGCAGCTGATCGCGCGCTTCGGCGGCACCTTCGAGCTGAGCACGGGCTCGTGGTGGCTCAGCTTCTTTCCGCCCATCTGGTTCGCGGCGCTGGACGACGCACTGGCGGGGGACCGAGCGCTCGGTTCGTGGGCGCTCGCCGGTCTGGGAGGCCTGGCGACGGCCGGACTCTTGGCTCTATCGTTTGGGCGTCTGGCGCGCGACTATGAGCAAGGGCTGCAGGCGCTCGGCGAAACCCGGCGCGCGCCGGCGGGCAGGCGCGCGAAGCGCCGCTGGTTCGATCGACTGGTGCAGCATCCGCCGCTCAGCTGGTGGTTGCGTGACTCGGTGGTGCGCGCGTCCTTCTTGCTCACGGCGGCGTACCTGGTCCGTGATCGGGAGGTCAAGCTGCGGGTCTATCCCGGGCTGGCGCCGGTCTTTGCGATGCCGATCGTATTTCTGCTGCGCGGAGGGCGCGAGGGCGGCGGCGGCTTTGCCGTCGCGTTCTCGGGAGCCTTGCTCGGGCTGGTTCCGGCCCTGGCGCTGGGCACGCTGCGCTATTCCCAACACTGGCAGGCCTCCGATGTATTCCGCGCCGCCCCCATGGCGGGCCCGGCGCAGCTCTGTCACGGCGCCCGGCGTGCGGTGATGGTGGTGTTCACGCTGCCCGTGCTGTGCGTGTTCCTGGCGATCGTGCTGCTCTCGAGAGCGGCACCGTCCGATCTGATGTTGCTGTTGCCGGGTTTCTTGCTGCTCCCGCTGCAGAGCCTTTATCCCTGCTTGACGGGAGAGGCCGTGCCGCTCTCCATGCCGAGCGAAGAGGCCAAGGCAGCGGCTCGCGGCTATCAGATGATCGGTGTGATGCTGGTCTCGTTTCTGGTCTGCGGGGCGGCGCTGTGGGCGCGCTCACGGGGCTGGTTCTGGTGGCTCGTGGCCGGTGAAATGGTCGTCGTCTCGGTGCTCTACCTGCTCTTGCGCGCGGTGGCGGCCAGGGTTCGCTGGCCCAGCATGGAGTAGGGGGCATCCGCAAAGAGATGGAGCACCGCCGCTTTCTGGCCCACCCGGGCGCCCAGCGCTCCTTTGCCGGTGAAGCGCTGCTGGCCCAGGTCGGCGGCAACTCCGCGATCAGCAGCCTGATCGACGGCCTGTACGCGCGCATCGAGAGCGACCGCGCGCTGAGGCCTTTGTTCGGGCGCGATCTGTCCAACGAGCGGGAGGCGCAGAAGCGCTTCTTCAGCGAATGGCTGGGGGGCAGGCGGCCTACAGCGAGCGAGCCTTCCTGCCGCTGAAGCATCGCCACGACCTGCTGCCGATCACTCGTGCGCTCGCCGAGCGCTGGCTCGGGCACTTTTCTTCGGCGCTCGAGGACTCGGTGCCCGACGCGGGCGCGCGCGCCCGGCTCGATGCGCAAACGCGGCTGCTGGCACTGGCGCTGGTCAACGAGCAGGGGCGCCCCTCCGCGCTGCGCGCGCAGCCCCATGGCACCTGTCTGCGCTACCAACCGGCGAGCGAGGCCCTGGCGCTGGCCCGGCGAGGCGACTCGGCGGCCCTCGGGCAGTTGCTGTCGAGTGCGCCGGACGTGCTCGCGTCCGCCCCCCACGCCGCGAGGTTGTTGCACCTGGCGGTCTTCGCGGGCCGGAGCGCGACGGTGGAGTTGCTCCTCGGGCGGGGCGTCGATGTCAACTTGCCGTCGCCGATCGAGCCGCTGGTGTTCGTGACGCCGCTGTGCACCGCGCGCTTGAAGGGGCACTCGGCGCTGGAGTCTCTGTTACTGGAACGCGGGGCGCGCGAAGATATTTTCACGCATGCCTTCCTGGGTGATCTGGCGCGACTGGGCGCCGATCTGGAGCAGGGGTCGCCGGCGCAGAGCAGCGATCCCGCGGTGGATGTGCTGGAGATCACGCCTGTGCACCACGCCGTCGCGGGCGAGCGCGTCGACGCGCTGCGGGTGTTGCTCGAGCGCGTGCCCGGCCGCAACGGGCCGCTGCGCGGCGGCGGGCGAGCCTTGCGCGAAGCCGCCGCGCGCGAGAATGTCGCGCTGGTACGCTTGCTGCTGGATCATGGCGCACCGGCGTCGGCGATCGCTGCGGGGCGCTGGGTGTTGCATCCCGAGCTCGCGCCCTTGCTTGCGCGCGCGGGCGCAGCGGTCGATCGCTCGGGCGCGTGGATCGGCCTCTGTTGCACCGGCAATCAGGGGCGCAAAGACGACCCCGAATACGTCGCCGCATTGCTGCGCCATGGCGCGCGCGTGGACGATCGGCGCAGCGTGGGGCAGGGCACGGACGGGGGCCGCGCCAGCGCGTTGCACTACGCGGCCAAGGCTGCTTTCCTGAAGACGATCGAGCTGCTGCTGGCGCACGGCGCCGATCCCGATGCGCGCGATGACCACGGGCTGACTCCGCTCGACTGGCTCGGGCGCGCGGCGAAGTCGGTGGACCGAGCCGCCGTGGCGCGGCTTCTGAGGGCAGGCGCTCGCTCATGAAGGTCGTCATTCCCGGTGGCAGCGGGCAAGTGGGCGCGCTCCTGGTGCGCGCCCTGCGCGCGCGCGGCGCCGAGGTGGTGCTGCTCAGCCGTACTGCGGGCAGCGAGCAGGGCGTACGCCGCGTCGCCTGGGACGGACGCACGCTGGGCGCCTGGGCGAGCGAAGTCGACGGTGCCGACGTGGTGATCAACCTGGCAGGCCGGAGCGTGAACTGCCGCTACACGGCGGAACATCGCCGGGCCATGCTCGACTCGCGCGTGGACTCGACGCGCGCGATCGGTCTCGCCATCGCCGCTGCGTCGCGTCCCCCGCGCGCCTGGCTGCAGATGAGCACCGCGACGATCTACGCACACCGCTTCGATGCGCCCAACGACGAGCGCACGGGCCGCATCGGCGGAGGCGAGCCCGGAGCGCCCGAGGCCTGGCGCTGCAGCGTGCAGATCGCGCAGGCCTGGGAGCGCGCGCAGCAGGAGAGCGCGACACCCGCCACGCGCCAGGTGGCCCTGCGCACCTCCATGGTGATGAGCCCGGATCGCGGCGGCATCTTCGACGTGCTCCTGGGTTTGACGCGCGCGGGCCTCGGCGGCGCGATCGCGAGCGGCCGCCAGCTGATCTCCTGGATCCATGAGCGCGACTTCACGCGCGCGGTCGAGTTTTTGATCGAACGCGAGGAGCTCCGGGGCGCGCTGAACCTGACGGCGCCGAACCCGCTGCCGCAGCGTGAGTTCATGGCCGTGTTGCGCGCTGCGTGGGGGACGCGAGTGGGCCTGCCGGCAGCGGCCTGGATGGTGGAGATCGGTGCCTTCTTCCTGCGCACGGAGAGCGAGCTACCGCTCGAGAGCCGATACGTGATCCCGGGTCGTCTGCTCGAGGCGGGGTTTCGCTTCGAGCTGCCGGACTGGTCGGAGGCGGCGCGGGACCTGGTGGGACGTTGGCGGCAGTCGAAGCCAGCCCCGTACTGACACTCGGCTGCGCTCCCGGCGCACTCAGTGGCGCGAGGCGCTGGTCGAGTGCGCTCCCGCAGCCGATACGGTCGAGGCCGGTGCGTGCACGCGTTTGCGCCAGAACCTGTAAGGGATGACCGCAAACTGGTTCACGATCACCGCCAGCAGCACGCCTGCACGCGCCAGCGGCTGCTCTGTCAGGCTGGCCACCGCCAGCGCGACGCCGGGATGGCGGGCCACGGTGGCGAAGGCGAGCATGGTGCGGCCGTCCTCCTCGGGTCCACCCAGCACGTGACCCGCTGCCATCGACAGCAACGTGGTGATGGCGATCGCGGCCAGCGTACCTTCCCGCGCGATCGCGGCAAATTGAGGCCAGGCCACCGGCAGAAAGGTGATGAGGCTGGCGAGCAGCAGCAGCGAGGCGAGCCGCTGCAACCGCGGCCGCCAGCGGCCCAGCCTGGGCCAGTGCTGCCCGAGCGCGACGCCGAGCCCCAGCGGCAACAGCATCGCTCCGACCGCCACCTCGGCGACGGTGAGCGGGCTGATATGCACGTCGCCGCCGAAGATCAGGTTCAACAGCTCCACGCTGGGCGGTGTCAGCAGCACCGAGAGCAGCGTGCTGGAGAAGAACACTCCATGCGCGTAGGCGGCGCGCCCCGCCGGCACCAGCGCCAGCATGGCTTGCGGGAACAGGCCGCCCACCGGCGCGCAGGCGAGCGTCACCAGCGCCACCATCACCGCGGGATGCAGAGCGAACGTGCGACACACCAGCACCGCTGCCAGTGGGGCGAGCACGTTGAGCGCCAGCAGGGTCCGGAGCAGGCGCAGTGGCTTACCGAACAGGTAGCGGACATCGCCCCGGGTGATCACCGTGCCTTCGGCGAACAGCGCCAGGAAGATGCTGACCCCGAGCGCGCCATGGGCCACGAGCTGAAGGCTCATGCGCCCGAGCAACAAGCATATGCCGTGCCCAGCGCGGGGGGCTGCGGAGGCGGCAGTGCGCCGTGGGGTGCTGGTGACGGCGCCGCGCCTGCGCTGCTACGCGCCAGTGACGCTGCGTTCAGAGGCCCGCGGCGGCGTAGCCACCATTGAAGAAGTCGGCGTAGATTCGCGAGGCGGAAGAGGCAGAGTCCACCAGCCTCTGGGAGAGCAGGATCGCGGTCACACCGCTCTCGCGATCCCAGTAAGCGCAGGTGCCGTACCCGCCAAACCAACCGCAGCCGCGGGGCTCGCCGGGCTGCGCTCCCTTTCGGATCGAGAGACCATAGCCCCAGCCCTGATGGTCCCAGAAGCCCGGCACGAACGGAGATCGGCCCTTCACGTCCTCCGGCACCTGCTCGGTCAGCATCTTCCTCACGAGCCCTTCCGCGATCAGTTGCTGCCCGCGCACGCGCCCACCTGCCAGCAGCAGGCGCGCGAACGTGAGCAGATCGTCCGCGGTCGACACCAAACCACCATGCGCCCCAGCGAAGCCGGGCCGGCGCGCAAAGAAACTATCCGCGCCGGAGGGATCCCAGACCTCCAGCGCGCCGCTCGTCGGATTGCGCTGGTAGGCGACGGGCAAGCGATCGAGCTGCTCTTTCGGCACGAAGAAGCCGGTGTCCTTCATGCCCAGCGGCTCCAACAGGCGCTTGCGCATCAAATCGTGCAGGTGCTGCCCTGTCGCGCGCTCGAGCAACGCGCCGAGCACCGTCAGCGACGTATCGTAGCGCCACACCTCTCCGGGCTGGTCCATCAGCGGCAGCTGCGCGAGGCTCGCGAGCCATTCGTCCGCCGATGCCTGTGTCGGCATCCGGAAGGGCACGAACAAGCCCCGCTCCGCCAGCGCCTCGCTGATCGGAAAGCGCCCGCGCTCCATGATGGCGCCCATGCCCATGGTCAAGGTGAGCAGGTGCCGGACCAGGATCGGGCGCCGCGCAGGCACCGTGTCGTCGAGTGGACCATCGAGGCGGCGGAGCACGCGGCGTTGAGCCAGCTCGGGCAGCAGTCGATCGATGGGCTCGTCCAGGGCCAGCCGCCCTTCTTGCACCAGCATCAGCGTGGCCGCCGCCACGAGAGGCTTGCTCAGCGAAGCGATGCGGAAGATCGTGTCCCGGCGCATGGGGCGCGCGTCGGCGAAGCCCAGGGAGCCGATCGCGTCGACGTGGACCTCGCCGCCGCGCGCCACCAGGCTGACCAGGCCCGGGCGTTCGCCTTGCTCCACGTAGCTGTTCAGGCTGCGGCGCAGTCGCTCCAGCCCCTCCGGGCTCCAGCTCTCTGGCCTCACGACCCTGCCTCCGCGTTGCGCCACCAGCGGTGGCCATTGATTCGCACCGGCAGCCCCAGCTCGCCCGCGAGATCGAGCAGCAGATCGGCATTGTAGAAATAATTGCGAAGCCGGGTGATACGCTGACCTTCGAGCTCGATGCTGGTGAACGCGCGCACGGCGGCGCCATCGTCGTGCTGATACCAGTGCACGAGCAGCCAGCGGTCGCGGTGCCAGCGCGCTTCGACGCGCGGCGCGTCCGCGCGCACGCCGACGCGATGGCGCAGATCAATGCCGATGGGGGCGTTTGGATCCGCGAGCAGCCGGCTACCGAACAGCATGCCGGTGAGCACGGTGCGGCGGGCGGCCTCGGGCCCGTACTGCGTGGTGGCGCCGACCACCTCCACCACTGACGTGTCGAGCAGCAGCGCGGTGAGGCCGTCCAGGTCGCCCGCGTTGAAGGCGACGCAAAATGCGTCCAGCGCCCCGGGTACGGGCCGCGTCTCCGGCTCGGCTGCCTCGTCGGCGCCGAGCTTGCCGCGCGCACGGTGCAGCGCGGCCTTGACCGCGCCGCCGCTGGTGCCGAGCGCCTCGGCGATCTCCTCCAGCGTGAGCTCGAAGGCGTCCTTCAAGACCACCGCGGCTCGCTCCTGGGGCGAGAGCTTCACGAGCAGCGTGCCGGCGGCTTCCCGCGAGTCGCGCGGCTCGGTAGCGGGAGCCGAGCTCTCGGGCAGGGGACCCGGCAGCTCGCGACGGCGCCGCACCTGATCGATCCACAGGTTCGAGGCGACCCGGAACAGCCAGGCCCGGGGTTGCCGCGGGTCCTCGCTCATCTGCGCGAGCGTGACGAACGCACGCGCGAGCGTGTCCTGGGCCAGGTCCTCCGCGTCCCAGGGGCTGCGCGTGAGATAGCGGCAATAGCGGTACAGCTCCGTTCGCAGCGGCTCGTAGGTCTCGAGAAAGCGCTGCCACGTGCGTTGCGCCGTGTGCTGGAGTTCTGATGGCATGTTCGGAGGACGAAAGAACCGGGCACCAGGATACGGGCCTTTCGAGAAAAGGAGGAGTCCTTGGCCCCGCAGCCAAGCGCCCGCGAACCACGGCTGGGTACCGCTCACGTCTCGCGGGCGCCGTCACGAGACTCTGACCGAGATTCACCGCGCGCGCCGTCGTACCAGAGCACGACTCGGCCGTTGCCGAAGACGCGGCTCTTGGTCATTGGCGCATGGGACCTCCATTGTGGGACGGCAGTGGCAGTCCTAATTCAGGACTAAAAAGTCCTGAGCGGCGATCAGCGCCGCGGGCGGGCGTTTTTTCGACTCTTCCGCCGGCCCGGGCCATTACGCTAGCGCCCATGGCTTCGGGCAGCGATCTCCCTGGCCGCGGGCAGCGCCCGGTCGGGTGGCGTGCGCCCTTGCTCGCCGTCTTCGTGGCCTTTCACGTGCTGGCGATGCTGGTGCTGGCATTGCCCGCGAACGGCCGGCTCGGAGATCGCGCAGTGTGGCAGAGTCGCGAGAACCAGCTGCAGTTTGCGCGCTGGGCCCGGCTCGCCAGCAAGCTCGGTGTCGCGCGCGACGGGCCGGAGCTCGAGCAGTTGTTGTGGCGGCTCGTGCAGAGCTACCTGGGAGCTCGACAGGTGGCGGTGGCGCCCTTCGAGCTGTACCGAGAGTATTGCGGCATGGGCCAGGGCTGGCGCATGTTCTCCAACCCCCAGTCGCACCCGGCGTACATCCACGTCGAGCTCCGGCGCGGCGCGAGTTTCGAGCCGATCTATCTCTCGCGCTCCAGCCAGTATGACTGGCGCGCCCGCCAGCTCGACCACCACCGGGTGCGCAAGTTGTTCGGGCGCATCGCGCGCTCCACCGAGCAGGATCTGTGGGAACAGTTCGGCGCCTGGGCGGCGCAGCGCGCGGCGCAGGACTTTCCCGATGCGCTGGAGCTGCGCATCTGGCAGGAGCGGCGCCGGACGCCCGAGCCGGGCAGCGCCGAAACGGCCGTCGCCGCGGAACCAGAGCAAGTCCGTACGTACGATCTGAGGGCCTTGCGGTGAAGACGAGCAAGATCTGGCGGCGCTGGCAAGCCTGGGTGCTTCGCCAGGAGCGAGCGACGACGCTCGCGCTGTTCCGCATCCTGGTGTCGACGATCGTGCTGGGCAGCTTGCTCTCCGCCGCGGCAGCCGGCGTGATCGACGTGACCTGGGTCGACGCGGCTCACGGGGGCATGCTCTCGCTCGGCTCCGGCAACTGGCTGGTGAGCTTGCTGGGCGGCCCCACGCCGGCGGTGGTCTGGGGCTTGTTCGGCGTCGGTGTCGCCGGTGGCAGCTTCACGCTGATCGGCCTGGGAGGGCGCTGGCCGGTGCTCGCGACCCTGCAGGCCTATCTGGGCTTGACGTCCCTGAACCCCACCGCGAGCGGCGGTTTCGACAACCTGCTCACGATCGCGCTCTGGCTCCTGTTCCTCTCCGGATCCAACGCCACGCTCTCCGTCGATGCGCGACGGCAGGAAGGCACCTGGCTCAGCCAGCGGAGCGTCGCCGCCTGGCCTCGCCACGTGCTGATCCTGCAGCTGGTCGTGATGTACACAGCGACAGGGCTGCAGAAGGTGAGCCTGTCCTGGACGCCGATGGGCGGATACACGGCGCTCTACTACGTGTTGCACGATCCCACCTGGTTGCGCTCCGAACAGCTGGCGCGGAGTGTCCCGTTACCGCTGCTGCGCCTCGGCACCGCGGTGACCTGGCACTGGGAGCAGCTCACGTGTTTGCTACTCCTGGTGTTCTACTTTCGTGCCACGCGGGAGCGACCCGGTCGGCTGCGCGCTGCCTTCAATCGTTGGGATCTGCGGCTGCCGTGGGCCTGCATAGGACTCTCGCTGCACCTCGGCATTCTGATGCTGATCGACGTCGGCCCGTTCTCCTTCGTCAGTCTGGCTTACTACGTGAACCTGTTCACGCCGGAGGAGATCGAGGCTCAGCTGCTCGGCAGGCTGAGCGCCATCTGGCGCGCCTGGAGAAATCGCCGCACCGCGGGATCGCGTTCCAGCCCGATCGCCACCTCGTAGGCGTCGCGGGCCTGAGCGGCGGCGCCGGTGCGCGCCAGCAAATCCGCGCGCACGACCCAGTACGGCTGGTATTGCAGCAGGCGCGCATCCGCCGACAGCCCAGCGATCAGCTGGAGAGCGGCGGCCGCGCCCTCCACCTCGGCCACG
>JAICTU010000136.1 GCA_025936205.1 Polyangiaceae bacterium
CGGGGCGAGCTGCGCAGTGCAGGCGCTGCCAGCGACTTTCGCGTGCTGCCCGGCGCGCTCGGCGCGCAACATCCGCCCGCGCCGTTGTCAGCCTCGACCTCGCTCGATGTCCCGGCATAGGTGGCGTCTGGATTGTGCCCGCTGGGCTCTCGCGCTGCGGACGTCGACGCCGTGATCGCGGAGCTCCGGCAGCAGGGCGAGCTCGCCGCGGCCGCGCCGCAGCAATGGCTCCGCGAAGCGTTGCAGCGCCTGCATCGAGCTCCTGCGCGCCATCGTTGAGAGCAGCGGCGCCCGGCACCCGGCACTCCTCGTTTCGCTCCGACGTTCGTGATGCGAGTCCCGGCCCGATACGACCCGCGCGCGGCTTCGTGCAATGCCGGCGCCCGGCGCCCCGAGGCTTGGGGCATCGCCGTGCACATGAGGTCCGGCCAAAATCAAGGCGCAGAGGTCAGCGGTGGCGCCACGTGCGAGATGTGACGAATCCGGAGTGGCGCGGGATGGGCACCCCTTTAAACAGTGCTGAACACGAGGCTAGAGCCTCACGCACCTTTCGAAACAGAGCCCCGCGCCGTAGCGCGCGCTCAGCGTTGCGCCCGGGAACGCAGGAAGCGCCCAGGAGACTGGCCGGTGACGGCGCGCACCTCGCGGCTGAAGTGCGATTGATCGAAGTAGCCCGCCCGCTGAGCGAGGGCCGCCAGGCTGACGCCCGGCTTCCATGCCTCTAGGGCGTGTCGCAGCCGCAGGAGCGACGCGAGTTGCTTGGGCGTCGCGCCCACGGCACGCCTGAAACGCTTCTCCAGCGGGTCCGGGCTGATGGCGAGGCGCCGAGCGAGGTCGCTGATCCGGAGCCTGCCCCGCGATTCCTCCAGCGCGCGCACGGCCGCGGCAACCACAGGATCGCGCGCAGCGGTCCGGGCTCGCGGAAGGAGCATCTCCTCCAGGGCCGCCACCCGCGCATCGTCATCGCTCGCCTCGGCGACTCGAGCGCTCAGGCGCTCCACGTTCGCCCGCGGCAGGAGGTCGAGGAGCGCCGCCGTCTGTCCGAACAGCTCGTGGAGTGGTTGCGGGAAGAACGCTGCGGCGCCTCCAGGCCGAAACAGGGCGAGTGTGATGCGGCCGCCGGCGCTGGTGTGCATCAGGCGCGCCGTGCTCGTCATCCCGGAGAGCAAAGCGTCCGGTAAGCGGGAGGCGCTTCCGCCTTCGAGCACACTCGCTGCACCGCGATCGCGCACCCCGAGAACCAGCCCGAGCTCGGGCAGACGCAGGTGCTTCGTTTCCTCGTCCACCTGCACCAGCATGAACGCACGCACGAATGGCGCGAGCGCCGGGCTCGGTGCGACGAGCTTCATCGCTGGTCACGCTACCGAATCGGATAGCGCCGGGCAAGGCGGTCGTCGATCGATGAATTCGTACAAGTCGTGCATTGCGGCCTTTGCCAATCTGAGAGCCGCGAGAGCGCAGACAACGCTCTGCGGAGGAGAGCGATCATGGCCGAGTTCATCTTGATTTTTCGACCCACGCGCCCCACGAGCGCGACCGATCTGCCGGCGCGAAATGCCGGCGCGCGTGCATGGGTCATCGCGTGCCGGGAGGCGGGCACGCTCCGCGCAGCTTGCCCGCTGGAGGACGCGAGCAGCGGCATCGTCGTGTCGGACGCGGGCCTCCTGCCAGTGTCGCCCGCTGGCGCCATTGCCTCGGTGCTCGTCATCGACGCAGCCGACCTCGACGGAGCCGTGCAGATCGCGAAGAGCTATCCGAACCTGGCCTTCGGTTCGCAGATCGAGGTGCGTCCCGTTCGGCCCACGGCGCCTCGGCCCGCGACGCCGTGAGGGCGACGTTCGCTCAGGCTTCCGGCGGTTCCGGCCGGGGCGTGGCGGGCCGCTTGGAGAGCCGCAGCCGGCCCACCGCGCGTCCGCGCACCAGCGATACGACCTTCACGTCGTAGCTGCCGATGCGCACCTCGTCGCCCTTCTGCGGCAGGCGGCCGAGCAGCTCCGTCACGTAGCCGCCGAGCGTGCTGCCGGAGGAGTCCCCGACAGGCAATCCGAACTTGTCGACGGCGGCCGGCAGCGGGATCGAGCCGTTGACGGCGAAGTCGCCCGACTCGAGCTCGACCACGGGGCTCTCGGGGTCGTCGAACTCGTCGGCGATCGGGCCCACGATCTCTTCGAGCGCGTCTTCCAGAAACGCCAGGCCCAGGGCCGCCCCGTATTCGTCGATCACGACCGCCACGTGCGAGCGCGAGGTCTGGACCTTGCCGATCAGCTCGCCCAGGGGACAGGTATCGGGGACCAGCAGGGCGGGGCGCGCCAGCTTGCGCAGCTCCTCGTTGCTGGGGATGACGCCGCCGCGCGCGAAGATGTCGCGCGTGTGCACGAAGCCGACGATGCTGTCGAGCTCGACCTCGCACAGCGGATAGCGCGAGTGGCCGCTCTTGCGCATGATGTTGAGGTTCTGCTCGGTGGTGGCGCGCAGCGAGAGCGAGACCACGCTGATGCGCGGCACGACGATGTGCCGCACCTGCATGTCCACCGCACGCAGCACGTTGTCGACCAGCTCGCGCCCCTGCTCCGGGATGTGACCGGCCTCCGCGGAGAGGTCGAGCGCGCGCATCAGCTCGCCGCGCGTGGGCACGATTTCATGTGCGGGCCCGGGCTGAATGCCGACCGCCCGCAACATGCTGTTGGCGATCCAGTTGACGAAGATGATGAACGGCCAGAACACCACGGTGAACGCGCGCAAGGGCAGCGCGACCACGAAGGAGGTCGGCTCGGCGTGGCGCAGGGCCCACATCTTGGGCGCTTGCTCGCCGAGCGTCATGTGAAACACGGTGATCGTAGCGAAGGCGATCACCAGCGAGGTCCAGCGCACCACCGGTGAATCTGGCGCCATGTGCATCTCGAACAGCCCGAACAGCCCGGACACGACCGTGCCCACCGCTGGCTCGCCGAGCGCGCCCAGCACCAGGCTGGCCATGGTGATGCCGAGCTGGCACGCGGACAGGTAGCGGTCCAGGTGCTCGAGCACGTGTCGCGTCACGCGCGCTGCGAAGCGCCCTTGCTCCGCCAACTCGGTGACACGTCCGCGACGCACGGTCACCAGCGCGAACTCCGCTGCGACGAAGAACCCGTTGATGAGTACGAGCAGCAGGGTGGCCCCCAGCCTCCAGGTCACACCGAGCCAGTCGAGCGCGGGATACTCCGCCATGGGCGTGGTCGTAGCCTACTCGCCTCGTTCGAGGCGAGTCACCGCAGGGTGTTCGCTAAGCGTGGGCGGATGGCTGCGCAACGGCGCGAAAGAGTAACAGAGTTCGGGCGCCCCGCTCTGGAGCGCGAGTGCCAATTTCCTGCGCTGGAACGGGACGAACCGAGCAGTCCCGGAACCATGTAACCGTCCAGAAACAATCCGGACGTTGGAGAGATACGTATCCCGGTCGAAGTGAAGACCCAGACATTGTTCCGAAAAATCGGTCAACAATCCGGCCGTCCGTTCCTATCGGAGCATCACTTCAGGAGTTCTGGGATCATGAAAAGGCTTTGGGTCGCCCTGGCGGCGTTCATAGTCAGTTGTTTTGTGTTCGCGGGCACACCGTCTGCGGTGCGTGCCGATACCACCGAGCCGCCGGCTACAACGGCCCAGCTCGAGCAGCGCGTGAAGGACCTCGAGGCGTACGTGACCAACGGGGCACGCGGCGACGAGGCGACGAGCAAGATCGCTTCCTCCGGCCCCGGCCATAACGGCTTCATGATGGTCTGTGCCGCGCTGGTTCTGTTCATGACGCTGCCCGGTCTGGCGCTGTTCTACGGCGGCTTGGTCCGCTCGAAGAACGTGCTCTCGATCATGGCCCAGTGCATGGGCATCGCCGGCGTGGTGACGCTGCTCTGGTGGGCCTTCGGCTACAGCATCGCCTTCAGCCACGGCTCCGCCATCCTCGGCGGCTTCAAGAACATGTTTCTCGCGGGCGTGGGCAGCGCTCCCAACACCGACTACTCGGTGTGGGTCGGCCAGAACACGTTCTCGATGTACCAGCTGATGTTCGCGATCATCACGCCGGCTCTGATCGTCGGCGCCATCGCCGAGCGCGTTCAGTACAAGGCGCTGATGCTGTTCGTGGTGGGCTGGATGATCCTGGTCTACTTCCCGCTCGCGCACATGGTCTGGGGCGCGGACGGCCTGATGAACGGCCTCTGGAACAAGGATGCCAGCATCAAGGCGATCGACTTCGCGGGCGGCACCGTGGTGCACATGTCCTCGGGCTGGTCGGCGCTGATCCTGGCGTTGATCGTCGGCAAGCGGAAGGGTTTCGGCACGGAGCACTTCGCTCCGCACAGCCTGGTGCTGACCATGATCGGCACGGGCATGCTGTGGGTCGGTTGGTACGGCTTCAACGCCGGTAGCGCAGTGGCCGCCGACGCGATCGCGTCGCAAGCCTTCATGACCACCACGCTGGCGGCGGCGATCGCCGGCCTGAGCTGGGCGGCGGTGGAGTGGATCGTTCGCGACAAGCCCACCGTGCTCGGCTTCTGCTCGGGCATCGTCGGTGGCCTGGTGGTGATCACGCCCGCGGCGGGCTTCGTGACCGCCAACGGCGCCATCCTGATCGGTGTGCTCGCCGGTGTGGTGCCCTTCTACGCCTGCTCGACGCTCAAGAACGCGCTCGGCTACGATGACGCTCTCGACACCTTCGGCGTGCACGCCGTGGGCGGCACGCTGGGCGCCTTCTTGACGGGCCTGCTCGCGAGCCCGGATGCCAACCCGAACCTGGCGGGCGACAACATCAAGGCGATCGTGGAAGGCAACATGCTGTGGCTGGAGCAGCTCAAGGCCATGGGCGTGACGCTCGTGATCTCGCTGATCGGCACGGCCATCCTCGGCTACGCGATCAAGGTGACCATCGGCCTGCGGCCCTCGGCTGAGAACGAGGAAGCTGGCCTCGACGTGAGCGATCACGGCGAGCGCGGCTACCACCTCACTGAAGTCTGAGCGGAGAGCTGAGCAGACCCCAAGACTGGGGACGGATGCGGCGCGGGGTCGGGGGACCCGCGCCGCGCTGTTTTTGTCCGTGGCCGAATTTCGTCGTCCCGGCCGGTACTGGTGTTGCAACGCTCGGCAGCGGCCTTATACGGGGGGCATGTGGATGCTGCGAACGACGACCGGACTGCGTCTCTGGCTGGCCAGCGTGGCCTTGCTGTGCATGACAGCCCTCGGCTGTGGTTACAACGAGGTGATCGACCGAGACGAGGGAGTGAAGGCGGCCTGGGCGGAGGTGGAGAACCAGTACCAGCGCCGGGCGGACCTGGTGCCGAACCTGGTCAAGGTCGTCAAGGGCGCGGCCAATTTCGAGAAGGAGACGCTGGAGGCGGTGGTAAACGCGCGCTCCAAGGTCGGCTCGATCCAGGTCGACTCGTCCACCATCGATGACCCCGAGAAGCTGAAGCAGTTCGAGCAAGCCCAGGGGCAGCTCTCCTCCGCGCTCTCCCGTCTGCTCGTGGTGTCCGAGAACTATCCCGATCTGAAGTCGGTGGCGGGTTTCCGCGACCTGCAGGCGCAGCTCGAGGGCACCGAGAACCGCATCACCATCGCGCGCCGCCGCTTCATCGAGTCGGTCCAGGCTTATAACCAGGTCGTGCTGCGCTTTCCGACCAGCATCGGCGCCAGCATGCGTGGCAAGAAGGAGCGACCGACCTTCACCGCGGTGACCCCTGGAGCCGAAAAGGCACCCGAGGTGGCGTTCTGAATCAGTTGGGAGCGTCCATCGGCCGCGCGCTGGGCAGCGCGCTCCTCATCCTGCTGTTCACGCTGCTGCCGCGCTCGCTGCAGGCCCGCGAGATCCCCGCGCTCGTGGCCCGGGCACAGGACCAAGCGGGCCTGCTCTCGCCGACGTTGCGCAGGCGGATCGACGCTCAGCTGCTCGCCTACGAGCAGAAGACGGGCCATCAGCTGATCTTGCTCACTCTGCCCTCGCTGGAGGGGGATCCGCTCGAGGACTTCACCATCCACGTGATGGAGTCCTGGAAGCTGGGCAACAAGGACCGCGACGACGGCCTGCTGTTGTTCATCGCCGTGGCCGAGCGCAAGATCCGGATCGAGGTCGGGCAGGGGCTCGAGGGCGATGTGACGGACGCCGTTTCGTCGCGGATCATCAACGAGATCATCCAGCCGGCTTTCCGCCGTGGGGACATGGAGGGAGGTATCGTCCAGGGGCTGAAGGCGCTGATGGCGGCGACCGGCGCCCCAGACATTCCCCTGCCCGCGACGCAGGGCGGCACGCGCACGCAGCAACGCCGGGACGTCGGCTTTCCGCCGCTCGGCTTCATCGTGGTGCTGATCGTGCTGGCGCTGATGGGCTCCGGGCGCGGGCGGCGCGGCGGCTGGGGGGCCGCGCCCATGATGTTCGGCGGCCGGCGTGGTGGCTTCGGTGGTTTCGGCGGAGGTGGCTTCGGCGGAGGTGGGGGAGGTTCCCCTCCGCGTGGCGGTGGAGGCGGATTCAGTGGCGGCGGCGCCTCCGGAGGTTGGTAATGGCGTTGCTGAGCGATGGAGCCGATGCCCGACGGGTGGCGGAGCGTGTGGCCGCAGCGGAGCGCCGCAGCGCGGGCGAGATCGTGGTCGCGGTGGCGCGGCGCAGCGCGGAGTACGGGCGCGAGCGAGCCTGGTTCTCGCTGATCGTCACGCTCTGTGCGGCGCTCGGCGCATACCGGTTCGTGCCGCAGCTGCCGGAGGTCTGGCTGCTCTGCGCGCAGGCCCCGTTCGCTTTGGCCGCCTGGGGGCTGAGCGGTTTGCCGGGCCTGTTGCGGTGGATGGTGCCGCGCACCGTCCAGCACGCCGCGGTGCATGCGCGCGCCGAGCAGCTGTTCCTGGAGCTGGGCGTGACCGAGACGCGGGAGCGCAGCGGCGTCTTGCTGTTGCTCTCGGAGTCGGAGCATCGCGTGGAGCTGCTCGCCGATCGCGGCATTCACGAGCGCGTGGGCAGCGAGGTCTGGCAGGGGCTGGTGCAGGCCGTCACGCGCGCGATCCGTGAGGGACACGCGGCCGATGGCGTGTGCGCAGCGATCGACGCCGTCGGCGACGCGCTGGCGCAGCACTTTCCGCGCGCGGCCGACGACACCAACGAGCTGCCCGACGCCGTGCAGCGGGTCTAGCGCGGGCGGCGCTGCCCGCTCCTCCTCGCCGCCTCCGCCATTTCCGTTTCCATTCCCATTGCCTGTTCCACATTCTCGGACCGGCCTCGGCGAATGTGGAACAGGCAACAGAAACAGGAAATTGTGCATGAAGGCGACGAGAGCGCCTCCAGCGGTATACGTGTATCGCCCCGGAGTCTAAGGGGACCCTCGGTTTTCGAGCAGCCCCGCGTACACGCGCCGCACCGCCTCCGCGGTACGCTCGATGTCGCGCTCGTCCGTGTCGGCGTTGACCACGGAGAAGCGCAGCGCCGGCGAGCCACGCCAGAGCGTCGGTGTCGCGTAGCACGTGCCTTCGGCCTGCAACGCCGCGCACAGCTCGCGGATGGCGTCGTGCGCGCTCATGCCTGCGGGCGGCTCCGCTCCGAGCACCACCTGGTTGAACACGACCTCGTTCTGCACGCGCAGCCCGTCGATCGCCGAAAATGAGCCCGCGAGCTGGCGCGCGAGCCCCGCGCAGCGCGTGACCAGTGCATCCACACCGCTGCGGCCGAGCTCGCGCAGCGCCGCCCAGAGCGCAAACGAGCGCGCACGCCGCGATAGCTCCGGCGTCAGCGCGCCCGGGTTGGGCAGCGTGGGGGCAGTGCCGTTCGCGAGGTAAGCGGCTTGCACCGCGAGCGCGCGGCGCTGCGCCTCGGGATGGCGCGTCAGCACGATCCCCGAGTCGTACGGGACGTTCAGCGTCTTGTGCGCGTCCGTCGCCCACGAGTCCGCGCGCTCTGCCCCGCCGGCGAGCGCCGCCAGCGAGCGCGAGGCTCGCGCCCAGAGCCCGAAGGCTCCGTCCGCGTGCAACCAGGCGAGCCGCCCATCGCGCCCCGCGCGCCAGCCGTCGACCACGTCGGCGATCTCCGTCATGGGGTCGAACGCGCCGCTGTCCACGTTGCCGAGCTGTGCGCACACGATCACCGGCCCGGGCCAGGCGTCGAGCTCGGCGCGCAGCGAGGCGGGTCGCATCCGGCCTTGCGCGTCGGCCTCCACCACGCGCAGCGCGCGCTTGCCGAAGCCGAGCAGGCGCAGCGACTTGTCGATGCTGGCGTGCCGCTCGCGCCCGATCAACACACGCACCGGCGGCGCCCCGAACAAGCCCTCGTGCTCCACGTCCCAGCCCGCCGCGCCGAGCACCTGGCTGCGCGCGCCCGCGAGCGCGCTCAGGTTCGCGACCGTGGCGCCCGTGACCAGCGCGCCGCGCGTCTGCTCCGGCAAGCCGAGCAGCTCCACCACCCAGCGCAGCGCGACCAGCTCGAAGGCGGCCGCGGCGGGAGCCCCGCTCATCGGGCCCGCGTTTTGGTCCCACGCGCTCGTGAGCCAATCGGCGGCCAGCGCCGAAGCCAGGGTGCCGCCCGTGACCCAGCCGAAGAAGCGAGGCCCCGACATGGCCGTCAGACCCGGCTCGGCGAGCCGCACCAGCTCTTCGAGCACCTGCGCCGGCGGCTGGCCTTCCGCGGGCACGGCGCCCAGCGCGCAGAGCGCCTCGTGGACGCTCTCCGTCGAGGCTGCCGGCGCCACGTGCCGCTCGGGCAGCCCGCGCCGCCAGCTCCGGCCTTGCTCTGCCGCGCGTGTCAGTAGCTGCTCGAGATCGTTCAGATTCTCCATGTGGCTGCCGACATGCGGCGGAGGGCGGCGGCTGGCAAGTTTGAATTCTGGCCGCCCCTTGGTGTACCTGTGAACGGATGCCGCCTGCGCCGTCTCCCGCAGCCGCCCGCAGCGCTGCCTGGGCTCTCGGCCCGGCGGAGCTCGGGCAGCGCCTGGATGCCTCCGGCGAGGCCACCTTTGCAGCGCTGCAACGCCCCTGGCGCTGGCGCGGCGGGCGGCCCGACGTGTCCGAGCGCATCTGGGCGGGCCTCGAGCAGCTCGGCTGCGCCCTGCCGCGCATCGTCGCACGGCGCGCATCGGAAGACGGCGCGCACAAGCTGCTGCTGGCCTTGCCCAGCCGCAGGGCGGGGGGAGGCACGGCTGGCGAGGACTACGTGGAGCTCGTGCACATGCCGCGCGACGTGCGCAACGCTCGCGTCACCCTGTGCCTGTCGAGCCAAGTGGGCTGCGCCCTCGGCTGCAGCTTCTGTGCGACGGCTGCGCTGGGTCTGGAGCGCCACCTCGGCGCCGGCGAGATCGTGGCCCAGGTGCTGCTGGCGTTGCGCGAGCTCGGGCCGCGCCATCCGCACGAGCTCACGCTGGTGTTCATGGGCATGGGCGAGCCGCTGCACAATCTGGGGCAAGTGTCGCGAGCCATTCAGACGCTCACGTTGCCGGAAGGGCTCGGGCTGGCGGCGCGTCGCGTCACCGTTTCGACTGCAGGGCTCGTGCCGCAAATCGCTGAGCTCGCCAGGATGAGCCCGCGGCCGTTACTGGCCGTGAGCCTGAACGCCACCACCGACGAGCTGCGCAGCGAGCTCATGCCGATCAACCGCCGCTACCCGCTGGCGGAGCTGCGCGTCGCGCTGGAGCGTTACCCGTGCCGGCCTCGCGAACGCATCACGATCGAATACGTGCTGCTCGCGGGCGTGAACGACACGCCCGCCGATGCCGCGCGGCTCGCCGATTTTTGCGCGGCGTTCCCGCATCAGATCAACCTGATCCCCTTCAACGGTCACGCGCATGCGCCCTACCGGGCCCCGAGCGAAGAGGCGCTGGAAGCTTTCGTCCACGCCGTGCTGCAGCGGCGCCCGAGCGTGCTCAGCGTCCGCCGCTCCCGGGGCCGTGACATCGACGCAGCCTGCGGTCAGCTCGCTGGGACGCTGAGCGACGCTGGCACGGCCCTGACGGAGGGCCAGAGAGAATGTGAAACAGGAATGTGAATAGGAACAGGGAATGAAGGAGACAATATCGGGCTGCGCTAGCAGCACTGAATTCTCAATTTCCATTCCATATTCCTGTTCCACATTCTCGAGCTCGCAGCGGGTCAGGGGCTGTCGAGTTAGTTCCAGAGCTGTGGGGTGGGGCGCTGGGGGGCGAGGTCGCGGGCTTGGCCGTGGAGATGCGCGATCAGCCAGCTGGCGCGGCGGCAGGGGTCCAGCTCCTCCAGCAGCTGCTGCCGCTGATCGGGGTCTTCGATCAGAGCGCCGGCGACGATGTCGGCGCAAGCACCGATGTCTGTGCTCAGGCGCGCCTCCAGGTTCTGGGCGGGGCTGGGGAGGTGAGGGGCCACTCGGCGGATCTGCTTCACCAGCTCGGCGCGCAATGCTTCGCTGACCATGGCGTCAGCGGGAGCCTGCAGCGGGATCTCCGCGCGAGCCACGCGATAAGGCTGCGACCGCAACTCCTCCACCAGCCGCACGCGGCCGAGCCCGCGCAGCACGATGTTGTAGCAGCCGTCGGGCAGCTCCGTGTATTCGCGGATCTCTCCCACGCCGCACAGCTCGTAGACGGGAGGCGCCCCATGGTAGGCCGCATCGAAGCCGGGCTCGAGCCGGGGCACGGCGAGCGGCAGGTGCTGCGAAATCACGTCGCGGATCAACCGCCGATAGCGGGGCTCGAACACGTGCAGCGCCAGGAGCTGCGCGGGAAAGAGCACCACGTTGGGCAGCGGAAAGAGGCCCACGCGCGATAGATCGAGTTTGGCGAGCGAGACGTGCGAGCTGTCCACGCCCCGAATATAGCCTCTGGCCGTGCCGGCGCTGCCGCCTCCCAGCGGCACCCCGAGCAGTTTTTTGGCCAGGTGCCCCGTTGTCCGGGCGCGTCAATAGCGCCGCTCGGGGGGCATCTGCCGCCAGCGTTGCATCAGCTGCGCCGCCTCCTGCCGCAGCGCCTGCTGGCTGGGAAGCTGGCGCTCTGAGGCGTTCTTCCCCAGCTCCAGATACAGAAACTCGTCGTCAAAGCCGATCGCGGCCGCGTCGTTGCGCGAAGCCGCGAAATACAGCCGATCCAGGCGCGCCCAGTAGATGGCGGCCAGGCACATCGGGCAGGGCTCGCAGCTCGAGTAGATCTGGCAGCCCGTCAGCGAAAAGCTCCCCAGCGCCTGGCAGGCTCGACGGATCGCCACCACCTCGGCGTGGGCGGTCGGATCGAAGCTGGAGGTGACCTGATTCTGCCCCTCGGCCACGATCTGGTCGCCCTGCACGACCACGGCACCGAAGGGCCCGCCCAATCCCTGGACCATCCCTTCGCCGGCGAGCTCGATCGCCCGCTCCAGGTAACGTCGCTCCATCGAGTGACTAGACCACGTCCTCGCGCACGCCGCCAACTATGCTCGGTGCCATGGCAGCCACTCCGCTCCAGCTGATCGTGAGCCCGCAGCAGCCTCCCGTCTCCGCGTTCTGGTCGCGCTCCGAGGGCGCGCGCTGGGCGCTGGCCCTGGGGCACGGCGCGGGCAGCACGTTCCGGCACCGGCTCGTGGAACAGCTGAGCGCGGCGCTGGACGCTGCCGGCGTGGCCACGTTCCGTTTCAACTATCCCTACTCGGAGCGGGGCCGCGGCATGGATCCAGAGCCGGTGCGGCTGGCGACCGTGCGCGCCGCGGCGGCGCGAGCTCTGGAGCTGGCGGAGGGGCTCCCCCTCTTCGCCGGGGGTCACTCGATGAGCGGTCGCATGTTCACGCTGGCGCAGTCGAAGCAGCCGCTCGCAGGCGTGCAGGGGCTCGTGTGTTTTGCCTTTCCGCTGCACTCGGGGGCGCCGGACGCGGCGCGCGCGCGGCACCTGAGCCAGCTTCAATTGCCGCTGCTGTTCCTGTCGGGAACGCGCGACAAGATGGCCGAGCGCGGCCTGTGGTCGCAGACGGCGGCGGCCCTGCCGTCCGCGACGTTGCACTGGGTCGACACGGCGGACCACAGCTTTGCGCCGCTGAAGAGCCGCGCCAGCAGTGAACCCGTGTTCGACGAGCTGGCGCGCGTGACCAGCACGTGGATGGCCGGCGTGGAGTGATTCAGTGCCGGAAGGGGATCGGCGGCGCCCCGACGACCTGGATCGAATCCCAGCCCGGCTTGGGCTCGGGCACCTGGATCGAGGAGGCTGCGAGATCGGAGATCGGCGTGCGGTACACGTTCACGGTGGCAACGGTCGCGCCGGAGGCGTCGAGCACCAGCGCCGGCTCTTCGTCCCCGAAGGCCTCGGCGGCGGCCAGCGGATGGCCCCAGCGGGCGCCGCGTTCGTCGTCCACCAGCAAGACCCGCCAGGAGCGCAGCTCTTCCGTGCCGATCACCGAGGCCTGCACCTGATTCACGGTGCGCACGGCGTTGAGAATGCCGCTGTAGGTATAGGAGCTGAGCCACTGGTTGCGGCAATAGCCCATCAGATCGGTGGACTGGGGCGGCAGCAGGTTGTCGCCGAGGGCGTCGTAGCCGTAGCCGCCCGTGCTGCCATCCGGCTGGGGAAAGTTGGGATCGACACCGCTGATCGTTCCGCCTTGTACGCACGGCGCGTGCTGGCGGCCATGGTTGTGCGCGACCTCGTGCAGCATGGTGAACGCGGACTGGGTATCCGCATAGGCCAGGCCCACCGCTGCGCGCGTGGCGGGATTCAGGCGCCCGCCGCCCGGTACGAAGCCGACCCCCGCCGTGCAGCCCATGCCGCAGAACTGGCGCAGTGTCGCCGAGGGTTTGAGCATGCCGTAGTAGTAGATGTCGGCCGCTGGGGTCTGTTGCTGGCGCAGCGCGCGCACCGTGTCGAGTGTCGTGTTCCAGTCCTGCGGATCGGCGATGTCGATGGGATCGCCCACGCTGATCTCGATCGCGTTGATCGGATAGGTATCGAGGAACGCGGCCTTGTACGTCGCCAGCGCCTGCTCGGAGGTGTCGGGCAGCAGGTTGTTCGAGCGCAGCGGGATGACGCGGATCTTCAGGCTGCCCGTGTCGAGCGCCGCGAGGTCGGCGCCGTCCGTGGCCGG
The DNA here is from genome assembly GCA_025936205.1 of Polyangiaceae bacterium. The sequence goes on from JAICTU010000136.1 coordinate 12,997, forward strand.
GAAGCGCGGGCTCTGGGTCGCGCCCGCACCCGTGCCGCATTCCACGACCTCGACCGCGTAGCGCGTGCCGTCCGTGATCAGCTCGGGCGGAACCACGAACTCGAAGGTCGAGTTACGGTCCGCTTCCGTCGAGGCCGCCGAGACCGTGACCGTCGACGAGGAGAAGCGCGTGCTCAACGTGTCGCCGTTCTGGAGAAACAGGCGCGCCGAGAGCTCGCGTGGCGCCCAGCCCGCTCCCGGCGTGACGAAGGTCCGGAACAGCGTGGGGCGCTGGGCGACCAGCAGCGGGTCGGGCTGCACCACCTGACCATTGCGCGCGAGCTCGACCTTCACCGTCTGGTAAGCGGCGATCTCGGAGATGCTGAGGTTCTGCGCCAGTCCCTGACAGCCGTCTTCGCCGAGTGCGCCGCTCTGGCAGCTGCCGCCGTCACAGCCCTGTCCCAACCCGCACTTCACGCTGCAGCTGCCGCAGTGCGCGTTGTCGGTCTGGGTGTCGGTGCACGTGCCGTCGCACAGCGTCTGCCCCTCGGGGCACTCGCAGTTGCCGGCGCTGCACACCTGGCCGCCGACGCAGGAATTGCCGCAGCTGCCGCAACTCTGGTCGTCCGTCTGCAGATCGACGCAGCGGTCGCCGCAGAAGCTTTGCCCCGCGGGGCACGCACAGCTGCCCTGAGCACAGATCTGGCCGCCCGTGCACGGCGTTCCGCAGGCGCCGCAGTGTTGAGCGTCGCTCTGCAGATCCACGCACACCTGGTCGCTGCCCCCGGCCGTGACGGCGTTGTCGGTCCGGCTCAGCGTCGGCCGCGCGCAGAGCGTGTTGCCCGCCGGGCACTGGCATCTGCCGGCCTGGCACGTCTGAGTATCGAAGCAGTGCTGCTCACAGCTGCCGCAGTGTTGGGCGTCGCTGGCGAGGTCGACGCAGGTGTCCCCACACGCGGTCTGCGCGCCCGGGCAGGCGCACCCTCCTGCCTCGCACTGGGCCTCGCGCGGGCAGCTCTGATCGCAGCTGCCGCAGTGATCGCGATCGCTGCGCGTGTTCGCGCAGTCGCTGCTGCACTGGAGCAACCCCGCCGAGCAGCCCGCGGCCACAGGCTTGCAGTGCCCGCGGTCGCAGAGAGAGTCGCCGGGGCAGGCGATGTCACAGGCGCCGCAGTGCTCCGCACTGGAAGAAAGCTCGACGCAATCGTTGCCGCACGCGGCTGCGCCCGCCGCGCAGCGCACGCCGTCGAGAGTCAGGCGCGCGACCTCCGGCTCGTCCGTGCTGCCGCACGCCAGTGCCGTTGAGCTGGCCGCCAGCAAGAATAGACCACGCCAGACAAGAGCGAGGCGTGAGGCGGAGCGCGGAGCAGTTCGTCGCATGCAGTCTCTCCGGCCGCTGACGAACGGCCGATCTCCTGCATGCATCATACGCGTGGACGCGAACTCGTCCACACGCCCCCTGGCGTCGGGCCGGATGGCAGTGTGAGAAAGCTCCACCGAAAACTGATTTTTGTCCGGCCCCGGTGCGGCAGATGCGAGAGCTCGTCAGGTCCGAGAGACCGAACCGACGGATCGCACTCAGGACACGGTCGGGAGGCGTGGAGTCTCGCGCGCGACCCACTTCGATGCGAGTCGGAGCGCCAGCAGATTGACCGTGGAGGGAACCACCACGCACAAGCAGCCGGGAGCGGCGGTTTCGCTCATCGTCAGGTTCGGGGCAAAGCCGGGCTGCGAGGCGCCTCTCAGAAAAACGCCTCTCAGAAATAGCGAGTACTCGGCGAACTCGACGAGCGCGTATTCGGGGGCGCCATTTTCGGACAGCACCTCCCACAGCCGAACGATGCGTGCCCCCGATTCGGCGAGGGTGTGAGCGTCGAACAGCGCTGGCAGATCGCGCGCCACGGTCTCGCCGTTCGCGTCGACGATGAAGCTGCCGTAGACCCCCTCGATGTCTCGGAGCGATTGCAGGCTGCGTTCGCTGAACATGTGCGAGCCCTGTACCGTCAGTGCGCTTCGGGCGCGATCCAGCAACCGTAGATGTGTCCGTCCGCGCGCGGATGGATGGCCAACTCCGAATCCGCGTAGCGCACACGCATCGCGCGCATTTCCCCGGAGCCCATCGATTGCCCGATGACCTCGCTCAGGCGCGCCACGTAGGCCACGCGCGTGGCGAGTGCATCCGCCGAGTCTCCGCGCCCGTCCACGAGATCGCCGAGCGGACTCACCAGCGCGCTCGCCAGGGCTCGCCCCTCCGGCAGCTTGGACGAGCGGCGCGGTGCCGGGGCTGCCGCAATGCCCGGAGTGGCGGCCGCACGCAGATCGCGCGCGGAGGACGGGGAGCGCTCCGTGAGCTCCGGGCTGCGTTCGCGCGCCTCGGTCCGGCGCCGCACACCGGTGGCCGCCATCGCGCGCGAGGAGCTCGACAGGCCCGTGATCCCGAGCGCCTGCGCGAGCAGCGCGTCGAGCGGAGAGAGGACCGTCGCGGTGCTGGCGGGCGGACGTTCGGAGCGAATGAACTCCCCTTCAGGCCAGGCCAGGATCTCGAGGGCGGCCGCATCGCCGCGCAAGTCGCGCGTCTCGGCGTGAAAGAGTTGACCCGCTACGAAGTGCAGCATCCCCGAGCGCTCGCCGGACACCACCAGGAACACTCCGCTGGCGTCCGTCATGATTTGCAGCCGGACCAGGTCCGTCAGGCTCATGCCCGTCAGGTGGGCCGTAAAACCAGGAGGCGGCCGCAACGATGGGAGCCCAGCAGGAGCTTCCTGCGCCAGCGAATGACGGCCTTCCAGCGCGAGCGAGTTTGATTCTTTCACTTGATTCACCTCACTTCGTCCTGCGTTCGCTGCCTCGTTCGGGAGCCAGTGCAGCTCGGGATGTCTAATATATTGGACATGCTGGATGGTATCCTATACCCCTCGCACTCGAAATGACCCGTTCGTCGGGCGCCGCCGCCCATCCCGCATGCTGCCCACGCTTACGTCCACGCACCGACCGCTCCTAAGAGCACGTTGCAATTCACTCAGCAAATCACTCATCGAGATCCGAGGCGCCGCTCGAGCGAGGGCCCCGAGTTCACGTTCATTGCACTTCACCAAGGTGCATGACACTCGCTGCGTGCGTACGCTCGCCGTGCGCCAGTTTCTCGGAGGTTTCGTCAGACGCGCGCCGGATACGGCAGCCATGTGTCCACGTCGTGACATCAGCGACGGAAATGCGCTTTGCGCTGACGTGTTGCCGTGTGGTGAGTCGCGAGCTAGCAAGCTTTGCTCTCGAAGTTAAGCAATTGTCGCGCGCGAGCGTGATCGTCAGCCCAGAATTTTTCGACTTGACGAAGCGATCGTCGCAGAGCCACCCTCGATGCGCGGGGGGCCCCACGAGATCTGATGCAGAGACTCACACCACTCGCCAAGAGTTTGATCGGTGTCATCGGTGTCGGCGCATTGTCCGCTGCCGTTTACACGTACGGGCCCAACCGCAGCCGAGCGGAAGAAGACGCGCTCGTCGTCGAGCCGCGGCTGAGCGCACGCACGGAAGCGCTCACGCCCAGCGCCGCCACCGGCACTGCGCCGCGAGCGACGGTTCAGCCGGCAGGCAATCCGCCGCTCGGCAACGCTCCAGCTGGCACTGATCGGGCCGCGGTGGATCGTGCGGCAGGGAAGCCGCCGGCAGCTCCGGCTCCTTACACCACACTCGACAGCCGACCGGTGCGCGTGGGCCTGTCGCAGTGGCCCGGGCATCTGGCGCTGGTGGTCGGCGCCGGCGGGCTCACGACTCAGCCTGGATCCATTGCGGCCAAGGCCGGTCTGAACCTGGAGATCAAGTTTCTCGAGGACGCGCCCACCAAGAACAAGGCCTTGGCCACGGGTGAGGTCGACTTCGTGTGGACCACGGTCGACGAGATGCCGATCAACCTCGGCACCTTCCTCCAGGCGGAAGTGCCGGTTCGCGCGTTCCTGCAGATCGATTGGTCGCGCGGCGGCGACGCCTGCGTCGCCTCTTCGGCGGTGAAGCGGGTGGAGGACGTGCTGGGGCACAAGTCGGCGACGCTGATGTTCAGTCCCGATCACACGGTGTTCGAGTTCATGATCACCAACTCGCGGCTCACGCCCGCGCAGACCGCCGAGGTGCGCAACGCCACGCAGTTCTCGCTGGATGACTTCACGTTTGCGCGCAAGCTGTTCGTCAAGGGCGAGGTGGATGTGGCTTGCCTCTGGGAGCCGGATGTCACGCTCGCACTGAGCGAGCGTCAGGGAGCGCACCGGCTGTTCTCCACGGCGGACGCGACGGAGCTGGTCGCCGACGTCTTGCTGGCCCGCAAAGACACGCTGGACGCGCGGCCCGATATCGCAAAGAAGCTGGCGCAGGTCTGGTTCCAGTCCGTGGCGGCGGCCGAGGCCGATCGCCCTCACGCGGCCCGCGTGATCACGGACTCGTGCTCGCGCTTCAAGGAAGAGCTCGGGTACGAGAAAACGCTGGGCGCATTGAGCTGGGCCAAATGGACGACGCTCGCGGACAACGTGCGCTTCTTCGGCCTGGACGGCTCGTCGCCTGCGTTTGATCGCGTCTACAACCAGGCCGACTCGATCTGGATCAGCTATCCGCAGGCGGAGATCGAGAACCGCTTTCCACCGGCCACGCTGCGCGACGATCGCACGGCGCGCGCGCTCTGGGAGGCCGCCGGCAAGCCCGCGGCCGCGCCGGAGGACATGTACAACCAGAAGGTCGCCTATCGCGGGGAGGCTCTGTTCACCAAGCCGGTTTCGATCAGCTTTGCGATGGGCAGCGCGTTGCTCGGACCCACGGCCATGGCGCTGATCAATCGCGAGATCGTGCCACAGCTCGAGATCGCGCGCGGCATGTCGATCCGCGTCGAGGGCAACACCGACGACACCGGCGACGCGGCAGTGAACCAAGTGCTGAGTCAGCGTCGCGCGCAGGCCATCGTCGACTACTTGGTTCAGCGAGGCGTGCCGAAGAACCGCGTTGTGGCTCGGGGCAATGGCTCCAGCAAGCCGGTCGCTCCCAACGACACCGCGGAAGGCCGAGCCATGAATCGGCGCACGGACGTGCTGTTCATCCGCGGAGCAGCTTGAGGCGATGACTCAGAGCTGGATGACTCAGAGCTTTATGACTCAGACTCATGCGCCCCTGAACCAGCCCCCGGCGAGCGCTCCCACGAGCTATTTTCGTGCGGCGCTCGCCAATCAGTACAACGTCATCCTGCTGGCGGGCTCGGCGACATTTTCGGCAGCGCTGGCCTCCTGGGCACCGCTGATCTCGGGGCTCGTCGGGGAGGCGATCTGGCTCGTCGCCGGGCCTCGGCTCGACTCTTTTCGGCGCCACACGGACGCGCAACGAGAAGCGGAGCAGGCGGCGCGCACGCCGCCGCCCCCATCGGCCTTGGCGCTGGTGCCGCCGGAATACGCGGAGCGCGCGGAGGCGGTGCAGCGCTCGCTGAAGCGGGTGGAAGAGCTGTGCGCGTCCCGCACGGATCTCGCCGCAGCCGAACGTGCCGAGATCGTGCGCCGGCTCGCGGCCTTGCTGCCCGGGTTTGTGGACGTGTGCAACACGCATCAGCGGCTGCGTCGCGCGGCTCTGCAAGTTCCGCTCGCTGACTTGCAGACGGAAGTGGCGAGCCTGCATCAGGCGCTGGCGAGCGAGACGGACCTCGGGGTGCGTGCCAGCCTGCGCCGCGGGCTGACCGTGGCCGAGCGGCGCATCCGGCAGCTCGAAGGCAACGAAGCGGCCTCGCGTGCGATCGAGCTCGGGCTACAGAACTTTCAGCAGTCGCTCGCGCTGCTCTCCGAAGCGGCGGCGGGCCTGTCCACCGCCGTCGAGCTCGGCGCGGAGATCGACAGCGCGGCGTCTCAGCTCAACCGGCAGGCGGCGGTCGAGGCCGAGCGGGAGCTGCTGGCGACGCGGTC
>JAICTU010000232.1 GCA_025936205.1 Polyangiaceae bacterium
CGGTGTTTGTTCGCGGACTGTAACGGCGACTGCATCGTAGACCTGCCTGGTATCTTGTCGCGACTCGACTACCTGGTTTGGCTAGGCGTCGACGCGATCTGGATCTCACCGATCTTCCCCTCTCCGATGGCGGACTTTGGCTACGACGTCTCGAATTTCAAAGATGTCGATCCGCGCTTCGGCACCCTGGACGACTTCGATCGGCTGGTCGCGAGCGCGCATCGGCTCGGATTGAAGGTGATCCTCGACTACGTGCCCAATCACACCTCCGATCAGCACCCCTGGTTTCAGAACGCGCAGCGCTCCCGCAACGACCCACAACGCAATTGGTACATCTGGCGAGACCCGGCCCCCGACGGTGGCCCCCCGTGCAACTGGCTGAGCGAATTCGGCGGCTCGGCGTGGCAGTGGCACGAGGCGACGGGGCAATACTACTATCACGCTTACCTGACGCAGCAGCCCGATCTGAACTGGCGCAATCCCGAGGTCCGAGGCGCGATGCTCGAGGTGCTACGCTTCTGGCTGAAGCGCGGAGTGGACGGCTTTCGCATCGATACCATCCATCACCTGTTCAAGGAGGAGCAGTGCCGGGACAACCCACCCAACCCCGACTTCACGCCGGGGATGTCACCGCACCGGCGCTTGCTGCGCGTGTACACCACCGATCGTCCGGAGGTCCACGAGGCGATCCGGGAGATGCGGCAGGTCGTCGACGAGCTGCCAGATCGACTGCTGATCGGCGAAGCCTGGCTGCCTCCCGAGCGCCTGGCGGCCTACTACGGCGTGAACCTGAACGGTCTCCATCTGCCCTTCAACTTCCATCTGATCAACGCCAGGTGGGAGGCACCTGTGTTGGCGGCGCTCGTGCGCGACTACGAGGCCTGCCTGCCCCCTGGAGCCTGGCCGAACTGGGTGCTGGGCAATCACGATCGCTCGCGCATCGCCAGCCGCATCGGCCGCGAGCGAGCCCGCGTTGCCGCGATGTTGCTGTGCACCCTGCGGGGCACCCCCACGCTGTACTACGGCGACGAGCTCGGCATGCTGGACGTGGCCATTCCGCCAGAGCTCGTGCGCGACCCGTGGGAGAAGAACGTGCCCGGACTCGGGCTGGGGCGCGACCCCGAGCGCACGCCCATGCAGTGGTCGGCGGAGCCCGGCGCGGGCTTCAGCACCGGCCAACCCTGGCTGCCGCTCGGCGCTGACTTCGAGAGCGTCAACGTCCGGCAAGCAGCCTCCGAGCCCGGATCCCTGTTGCAACTGTATCGTGCGCTGCTCGCCTTGCGCCGCGGCGAGCCGGCGCTGGCCCACGGACAATATCGCGAGCTGCACGTCTCCGAGACCGCGTTTGGCTACGAGCGCCGCCACGATCAGCGGCGCCTCGGCGTGTTCTTGAACCTGGAGCAACGCCCCACGCGGCTGCCGCTGCCGGCGGAATGGAGCCAGGGGCGGATCGTCCTCTCGACGGCCCAGCGCGCCCCTGCGCGCTGGAGCGCCGAGCTCGGCCCGAGCGAAGGCGTGATCGTGGAACTCTGATTGCGCGCACCCGGCCGGCAGTCGTGGGTCCCCCGCATCGACGTGAGGTGCTGGTTTTTCTGCCCCGTGCCCTTGCGGGCGCACGCTGAAGGGTTAAATAAAGTCGCCCGGTTCCGTGCAGCGCGGAAGCACCTCCGTGCAGCCGGGCAGAAGCCTCAGGCTAGAACTCAGCGTCCCCCTCGCTGGGTTCGCTCCGAAGAGCGCTCGTTGTCCTCCAAACGCGAGTGCTCCGACGAAGGCTCCCGGCCTCGGCCGGGGGCCTCTCGTCGTCTTGTCGTGCCCGGAGGCCCGGCGGGAATGTGGGGCTCGGCCCCGAGCGTCGCCCGAAGCCGCCAGGATGGGCCCCCTACCGGCGCGCCCCTCCGCCGCCGGTGCTAATCTCGCCTACCGATGTCAGACGCGGAGCCCACCCCCTCGCCCCCCGTGCTCGAAGTGTTGCTGGCGAACCATCGCGAGTTCCTGCGCTACGTCGAGCGGCGCGTCGGCGATCGCGCGCTCGCCGAAGAGATCCTGCAAGATGCCTTCGTGCGCAGTTTGGGCCGCGCCGAGGAGATCCGCGAGTCGGCGGTCGGCTGGTTCTATCGCGTGCTGCGCAACGCCGTGATCGACCACCAGCGCCGCAGCAAGGCCGCGGACCGGCGCCTGGACGCGTTCGCGGCGGAGCTGGGCTCGGAGCAGGAGTCGCCGGAGCTCGCGGCCGTGGCCTGCCGCTGCGTCAGCGAGCTGGCGGCGACGCTCAAGCCCGAATACGCCGAAGCACTGCAGCGCATCGAGGTGGACGGTGTGCCGGTCGCGGACTACGCGCAGGCCGCCGGCATCTCCGCAAACAACGCGGGGGTGCGCGTGTTCCGCGCGCGCGAGGCGCTGCGCAAGCAGGTCGCGCGGGCGTGCGGCACCTGCGCCGAGCACGGCTGCCTGGATTGCTGCTGCAAGCCCTCGCCGAAAAGCAGCGCGCCCCTGTAATGCGCCGGCAGGCGCTGCGTCTCTCTCCCGAAGCGCGCAATCGCACGCCAAAAGGAGACAGAACATGAACCAGCCCAAGCAGAACCAGTGCCAGTGCCCGAAGACCAGCTGCGGTTGTGCGAGCGCCAAGGCCAACGCCCGCTGCACGTGCGGCGAGACCTGCAGCTGCCAGCCGAGCTGCGCTTGCAATGGCTGCGGCTGCAGCAAGGCCCGGTGAGCGCACCGCGCTAGACGGCGGTCATCGAGCGCGCGCCGGGCACGAGAGCCCGGCGCGTCCCGCTGAGCCCGGAAGCGGCCGCCATGGCTGCAACGGCGCACGGACGAGCGCGTCGCCGTCGATCGCGACCGCGCGTTTCCGGCTATATCGCGGCGCATGCATCGCAAACCCAGCTCGACCTCTCCCTCGGCGCTGACCGGAGCGCTCGTGTGCGCCGTGGCCTCGTCCTGTCAGCCCAGCGCGGCAGTGGCGCCCGCCGCAGCCCCCGCGACCGCCCCGCAGGCGACAGCAGCGTCGCCCGCGGCCCCGTCGCCGGCGGAGCTGTTGCGCGTGCCGCACCAGAGCCAGGCCACGCACACCGAGAGCGACTACTTCCTGTATCTGCCCGCGGGCTACGCCGACGACCCAGCGGCGCGCTGGCCCGTGATGCTGTTCTTGCACGGCGACGGCTCGCGCGGCGACGGCAAGGCGGAGCTGGACTACGTGATGCGCAACGGGCCGCTCTACGAGGCCTGGGTCCAGAAGCGCGACCTGCCCTTCATCATCATCGCCCCGCAGCTGCCCACCTACGGGCGCGAGGCGACGGTGGAGTTCTTGAAGAATCGCACGCGCAAGGACATCCCCGAGCGGCTGGAGCAAGGTGTGCCGCCGCGTCCCACCGAGATGGCGACGCCGGATCCGATGAGCGGGGCCGTCGCTGCCGAGCTGCCGAGCGGCTCCACCGGCCTGGGTCCCGAGCACGGCTGGTTCGAACTGGAGAGCGATCTGCTCGCCATCCTCGACGACGTGATCGCGCACCGCCGCGGCGACCCGACGCGCACGTATCTCACGGGCTTGAGCTATGGCGGCTTCGGCACCTGGTATCTGGCGAGCAAACACCCCGAGCTGTTTGCTGCCATCGTGCCGATCGTCGGCTACGGCCATCCCGAGTTGATGCCCAGCATCGCCGCCGCGAAGCTGCCGGTCTGGTGCTTTGCCGGCGGGCGCGACAGCTCGGTGCGCGTGAAGAACTTCTATGCCGGATTGAACCAGCTCGAGCAGCTGGGCGCGCCCGAGCTCCGCTTCACCATCGAAGAGGACATGGGCCACGACGTGTGGGCGCGCGTCTACGCAGGCCGCGACGTCTACGACTGGCTGCTCGCGCACCGCAAAGAACCCACCCCCGCGCCCGCGAAGTAGCCGAGTCGCCTGGGCCAGGGCACAACTTGGCTCAACGCAGAGCAACGGGCGGTGGGCAGTCCTGGCGTCGCGCGGAGCGCTCGAGCGGCGAGCCACCGATATCGCTCCGAAATGCTGCGCAGCTGCGGGTCGGCGTGCGATGAATTCAACCCATGAAGACGGCATACAGACTGGAGCGTACGTCCGCCCTCGCGCTCCTGGCGGCGGCTCTCGGCTGTTCGAGCGACACCACCTGGCTCGACGACCTCGTTTGGTCTCCGCGCGACGTCGCGAGCGAGACGCTCGCGGAGTTGCCCGCGGACGAAGGCAATCGTGGCGGGCTCGCAAGCGCGACGGCGAATGAGCCCGCGCCGATGCTCGCCGATGCCGGGACGAGTGTTGTCGCCGCTGCTGACGCCGGGTCGAGCCCTGCGCCGAGCGCTGCGCCGCCGAGCGAGGAGCCTCCGAGCGCCTGCAGCCCCGGTCCGAACCCGGGCTCGGCGGGCAGCGTCAACGTCGATCTCAGCGTCGCTTTCCAGCTGATCCGGGGCTTCGGCGGCATCAATGTGCCGGGCTGGATCGCGGATCTGACTCCGGAGCAAGTGGACACCGCCTTCGGCAACGGCCCGGGGCAGATCGGGATGTCGATCTTGCGCGTGCGCGTCCCCTACGACCCGGAGCAGTTCGCGCTGGAGCTGCCGTCGGCGGCGCGCGCCGTCGCGCTCGGCGCGACGGTGATCGCGTCTCCGTGGACGCCGCCCGCGGCGCTCAAGTCGAGCGGTGACATCGTCGGCGGCTCGCTGCTGCCCGAGTCGTACGGGGCGTACGCCGATCACCTGCTGAGCTTCCGGGACTTCATGGAGTCGAACGGAGTGCCGATCTATGCCATGTCCGTTCAGAACGAGCCCGACATCAACGTGACGTATGAGTCGTGCAGCTGGACGGCAGCAGAGATCGCTGCCTGGCTGGCCCAGGAGGGTCCGAGGTTCGGCGCGACCCAGCTGATCGCCGCGGAGTCCTACAACTTCAATCCGACGATGACCGATCCCATCCTGCAGGATCCGGCGGCGGAGCCCGAGGTCGACATCATCGGCGGGCACCTCTACGGGCGCCGTCCCGCCGACTATCCGTTAGCTCGCAGCCTGGGCAAAGAGCTGTGGATGACCGAGCACTACACGGACAGCAGCAACCCCGCCAACCTGTGGCCGAACGCGCTGAACGTCGGCAAGGAAATCCATGACGCGATGTCGGCGAATTTCAGCGCCTACCTCTGGTGGTACATCCGTCGCGCCTACGGCCCGATCACGGAAGACGGTCTGGTCAGCAAGCGCGGCTATCTGATGGCCCAGTACGCGAAGTTCGTTCGTCCGGGGGACGTGCGCGTGGCCGCGAGCGCGCCCGACGCGCCCGACGTGTACGTGACCGCCTACAAGGGCGAGGCGGGTCGGGTCACGGTCGTGGCGGTGAACCTGAGCACCGAGCCGCGCGACGTGACGCTCGACCTCTCGAACAGCTGCGTGGAGAGTGTTTCCCGCTTCACCACCTCTGCCACCGAGGACGTCAGCGATGGCGGCGTCGTGGTCCTTTCGGACGGGCGGGCGCCGGTGACCCTCGGCGCTCAGAGCGTCACGACGTTCGTGAGTCGCTGAGCCACCAGCGGGCTCGCGGCCCAGCTCCGGGCCTGGTGTGGCAGCGTGGGCATGGGTGTGCCCCTCGGGTGTGCCGTATGGGCTGTCATGGGCCCCCGCCTGCCGCGATTTCAGCGCCTGCTCCCTTGCTGCTTGACGCTGTGCGGCAGCCTCGCGAGTGCGGGCTCGAGCAGCGCGGCCGACCCCGCTTCGGAGCGCGCTCCCGTGAGCGTCTGGTACCGCAGCTCCGAAGGTTGTCCCGACGGCAGCGCCTTCCTGGCGCGGCTGGGCGAGCTCGGACGCACTGCGCGGTTGGCAAACGTCGGGGATCGTGTCGACTTCGTGGTCACGCTCCAGGCCCGCTCGGTCGACAGCTCGGGCCACCTGGAGCGGCAGACGGAGCGGGGCACGGTCGCGATCCGAGACCTGACCTCGCCTCGCTGCGAGGAGGTGGCAGAAGGCCTGGCCCTGAGCCTGGAGCTGGCGCTGGATCCGGGAGCTGGCGGCGGATTTCCCGACGCAGCACCGGCACCGACCCCGGGTGCCGCACCGCTGCCCACAGTCTCCGTGGCACCGGCCCCTGTCGTGAGCAGCGATCGCGGTGCTGCTCCCGGCGCTGCAGCATCTCCCGTGCGATCATCGCCCTGGCGCGGGGGAGCGCAAGGGACCCTGACGGCGGGCGTCGCCCCCGAGCTGGCGCCCGGCGTGGGGTTTTTCGTCGAGCACGGTGGCGAGGCGGGCGAACCTGCGGCGCGGCTCTCGTTGCACGGCAGCTACGGCGCGAGCCGCCTGGAAGGGGCGCGACTGGCCATCGCTCTGCTGGCTGCGCGACTCGAGGGCTGTGCCTTCGGCTGGGATGCAGGGACGTGGTCGCTCACGCCCTGCATCGGCGCAGACACTGGCCTGCTCGTCGCCGATCGCACGGACGTCTCGGGACGCAGCGATCGGGGCCTGTGGGTCAGCGCGCTCGGGCTGTTGCGCGCGAGCATTCCCGTCGGGCAACACTGGCGGCCGGAGGCGCAGCTCGCGCTGGCTGTCCCGCTCACGCGCTATGCGATCGGCGGTCCGCAGAGCACCACCCTGTTCCGGACAGGAGCGCTCGCTGTGCAGCTCTCGCTGGGAATGTGCTGGTCGCCGTGATCAGGCGTGGCGCCACCGGACATGGCGCCTCCATGAGGTCCGCCTCGGAGCGGCCAGAGAATGAGCCCGCCGCTTCTGCTCCATCCCCGTCTCCTCCTGCACCCACCTCCGATGCCGAAGCGAACGCTTTCTCCGAGCTCATTCGCAGCGAGATCGCATTTGTGTGGCGTGTGCTGCGCCGGGCGGGGCTGTCGGGTGCGGACGCCGATGATGCCACCCAGCAGGTGTTCCTGGTCGCTTCGCGCCGCCGCCAGGAGCTCGCGCAGGACAAGGAGCGCAGCTTTCTCTACGGCACGGCGCTGCGCATCGCCGCCAACCTGCGCCGCGGGCTGTCGCGCCGCCGTGAAGCGCCCGAGAGCGCTGCGCCCGACGCCGTATCCGCGGCTCCTCTCGCCGACGAGGCGTTCGACCGCCGGCGTGCACGCGAGCTGCTCGACGAGCTCCTCTCCCGGCTGCCGGACGAGCTCGCGCGCGTGCTCGTCCTGGCGGAAATCGAGGGACTCACGCTGGCAGCGATCGCCGAGCTGGAGGGGATTCCGCCGGGCACCGCCGCGTCGCGCGTGCGCCGTGCCCGCGCCGCCTTCCGCGAGTTGCTACAACTCCACCGCGATCGCAACCCGTTCGATGGGAGCCTGCCGTGAAGGTCGATCCGCTGGCTGAGCTCGAGGCGAAGCTGTTCGCCGCCGCGCGCGAGGAACAGCCCGAGGCCGAGTTGCTGGAGCGCGTGCTGAGAGCCGCGCGCGAGCCAGCTCGTCATCCTGCAGCCCTGCGCTCCAGGAGCGCGCCGCCTGCGTCAAACCGGCGCGTCCGCGCTTCGTCGAGCAAGCTGGGCTGGCTACTGGCAGCGGCAGCCCTGGCGGCGGCGCTCGGACTGGCGTGGCTCCGCTCCTTCGAACGCCACGGCGAGCTCGCGATCTCGGCCGAGCATGCCCCGCGGCAGACACAGCCCGCTATCGCGCCGAGCCCGAGCGCGCCGGCGGTGTCCGCGCCAGTGCCCGCGGTGGCCGTGCCTCCGCGCGCGCCAGCCGCGCCCGCCGTGAAGGCCGAGGCTCCGGAGCGAACTCGCCCGCACCCCGCCCGCGCAACGACCGCTCCGCAGCGCGCGTCTGCTCCCGGCAGCGAGCCGCCCGCGGCCCCCGCCACGCTGGCGACCGAGATCGGCTTGCTCAAGCAAGCGCGCGAGGCCCTGCGCGAAGGCGACGCGGCGCGCGCCTCGAGCCTGCTCGACGGGTACGACGCCGCGCACGGCACGGCGCTCGGCGCCGAGGCCACGCTGCTGCGCATCGAGGTGCTCTCGGCTCAGGGCCACAGCGAGCAGGCTCGCGCCCTGGCACAGCGCTTTCTCGCGGACAACCCGGACAGCCCGCTCGCCGATCGGGCCCGGCGCCTGAGCGCGGCACGCGGCGCGGCTTCCGGTGTATCACCGTGAGACGGCAGGAGCATTCGCGAGCCGCCGTGATCAACCCAGAGACTCGAGGACATGGCTTGCTCGAGGAGTTACCGAACATGAAGTCTCTCAGTCCCATCCGTTGCGCTCGTTGTGTCCCCGTCAGCCTCGTCGCGCTCTTCGCGGCGGCGTGCGACGGCCGTCTCGCGGTGATGGATGAGCCGGGAGTCGGTGGCTCAGCCCAGGTCGTCGAGGCGGCTGGAGCCGGCGGCGCGGCGGGGAGCACGGGCATGGCCGGCAGCGCGGGCAGCGGCGGGAACGCGGGCAGCACGGGGGACCCAGACGGCGGTCTCCCGCCGGAGCCCACTTCTACCTGCACGGATCAGCTTCAGAACGGCGACGAGACAGGGATCGACTGCGGAGGCTCGTGCGCTGCCTGCCAGAAGCCGTGTGACTGCGCCGCCACGGCCGCGCTCGCGCCGCTCGGTTGCGAGCTCTCCAGCAGCTTCGGCAATGTGACCGGCTACGCGCGGGTTCCGCAGCTGGCGAGCACGGGTGACCGCGTCACCTTCGACCTTTGCTACGATGACTACCGCTGCAGGATCTTCCAGGTCAGCCCCAGCGCCGGCGCTCGCGCCATTCCGGTCGGTTCCGCGGGAGCTTACTTGGCGGGCGCGAGCCCGGACGGCTCGCTGATCCTGTACAGCCCGCAGCTGAGCCTCGCGCGGGCCACGCTCATCGATCTCGAGGACTACACGACCTCGACGGGTCTGCTGGCCGAGCCGGCGCTGCTGGCCGCAAACGGAACCGCCGTCGGGCTTTCTCCCACGAGTGCCTCGACCACGCTGGCACGCAAGACGCCAGGAGGAGAGCTCGAGGAGCTGGGCAGCTTGCCGTTTGCGCTCAACCGCGTGCTGCTGAAAGGAGTTTCCCCCGACGGCTCGACGATCGTCGGCTACGGCATTACCGAGGACAACGTGCAGCGCCCCTTCCGCTGGACTCAGGCGGGCGGCCTGGTGCTGGATCTTCCGGATCTACCGCAGAACGCCGATCAAGCCAGCGTGAATGCAGTGAGCAGCGACGGCAACGTCTTCGCGGGCCTCGCCCTTCAAGGCTCGAGCGCGGTCGCTCTCTACCGCTGGAGTGCGGCAGGCGGCTTCAGCCAGGCGGCACTGCCTCTCGATTTCATCGAACCCGGCCTGGATCGCACGATCATGGCCCTGAGCGCCGATGGCAGCGCTTTGACGGGGCTCATGGCGCTATCGGGTAGCGTGGAATTCGGCGCCTTCCGCTGGACGGAGGCCACGGGCGCAGTCGCCATCACTCCGGGAGTCGAGAGCATGGGCACGCTGCTATCGGGTGATGGCAGCGTCCTCATCGGAAACACCCTGGACAGCTCGGAGTACGGAATTTTCGTGTGGACCGCAGCGCAGGGAGCGCGCCCGCTCCGGACCACGCTGGAGAGCGCGGGCGTCGACCTTCGCGGCTGGCAGATCTCGTCTCCGAGTGCCATTTCCGCGGACGGCCGGATTATGGTCGGTGGGGGCGTCTGCGGCGGAACGCGCACGATGTACCGCATGGTGCTCCCCGAATGAAGCGCGCAGCGGGCAGTCCTGGAGTCGCCCGGGGCGCTGGAAGGTCGAGCCCTTGATCCCGACCTGGAGACGGTGGAGTTCGCCTCGGTGGTGTGCGATGAGATGGCCATGTCCACCGCTACCGCCACCGTCTCCCTGGGCCGCTCTGGATTGCGGGTTTCACGCCTGGCCCAGGGCACCGGTACGGCGGGCTGGGCGCGCGAATCGGATCAAACAAAGCTGGGGCAGAGGGAGTTCGTGCGGCTCCTGCGTCACGGCGTGGAACGCGGGGCGAGCTTCATCGACACGGCAGACCTGTACGGCGCGCACGAGTACGTGAAGGCGGCGCTGCAGGAGCTACGGCGGGAAGACGTCACGCTGCTCTCGAAGATCTGGTTCTCGGCCGCGCCCAAGATGGAGCCGACCGAGACGGCGCGGCCCGAGGTCGAGCGTTTTTTGAAGGAACTGGGCACGGACTATCTGGACGCGGTGCTGGTGCACTGTGTGACGGATCCGAACTGGCCGCGGCAACAGGCGCGCATGCGCGACGAGCTGTCCGAGCTGAAGGCGCGCGGGGTGGTCCGCGCGCTGGGCTGCTCTTGCCATTCGCTGGCCGCGCTGCAGGTGGCAGCCGAGGATCCCTGGGTGGAGGTGCTCTTCGCGCGCATCAATCCCGGCTACAAGCGCATGGATCCGGACGGCACCGTGGAGCAGGTGGCGGAGACGTTGCGGCGCGCCCGCGCGAACGGCAAGGGGGTGGTGGGGATGAAGATCTACGGCAGCGGGCAGTGGCAGAGCGCCGAGCAACGCCGGCAATCGCTGGAACTGGCGTTCCACGGAGGCAGGCCGCCCTCGGAGCAGGCTGGGCTCGTGGATGCGGTCACCATCGGGCACGTGAGCCCCGAGCAGATCGACGACAGCATCGCCAACCTGGAGCGCGTGCTCAGAAGAAGCTAGCTTCGCTCCCCAGTCAAGCTGGCCCGCCCGCGCAGGCCGCTCCATCCGGAAGCTGCTCGCTACGCGGCCGGAGCGGGCAAGGTGAAGTACACGGTCGCGCCCTTGCCGACCTCGCCGTGCGCCCAGACGCGCCCGCCGTGCCGATCGATCACGCGCTGCACGGTGGCGAGGCCGATGCCGGTGCCGCTGAATTCCTGCTCCGTGTGCAGGCGCTGAAAGGGATTGAACAGGCGCTCGGCGTAGGCCATGTCGAAGCCGGCGCCGTTGTCGCGCACGAAGTACGTGCTGCCTCGAGACCCCGCTTCCACTCCGCACTGCACGCGCGCTTCGCTGGTCTTCGAGCTGAACTTCCAGGCGTTGCCGAGCAGGTTCTCGAGCACCACTTGCAAGAGCCGCCGATCGGCGCTCACCGGCAGCTCCGCCGGCGCGCTGAAGGCCACGCGCTGCTCGGGGTGGCGGCGCGCGAGCTCTTCCGCGACAGCGCGCGCCAGCGCTGCCAGATCCATGGCTTCGCGCCGCAGCTCGCTGCGCCCGATGCGCGAGAGCTGCAGCAGGTCGTCGATCAGCTCGCTCATGCGCTTGGTGGCGTCGCGCACGCGCTTCAAATATTCGTGCGCCCGTGGATCGAGCGTGGCGCCGAAATCCTCGAGCAAGGCGTGGCTGAAGCCGTCGATGGTGCGCAGCGGTGCCCGCAGATCGTGCGACACCGAGTAGTTGAAGGCCTCGAGCTCCTTGTTCTTGCGATCCAGCTCCGCGGCGAGCGCCGCCTGGGCCTCCGCCACCTGGCGCGCCGCCCGCGCTTCACTGGCGAGCCGCTCGCTGGCGAGCAGCTCTTCCTGAACGCGCCGGTGCACGTCCTCGAGCTGCTTGCGCCGGACCTGCGCGCGCAGGCGCGCCTCGAGCACGGCAAAGTCGCTCGACTTGGTGATGTAGTCGTCCGCGCCGAGCGACAGGCTCTCGATCAGGGCCGCGCGATCCTCGACGGAAGTGACCACGATCAGCGGGACGTCGCGCACGCGCGGGGATCCCTTGATCTGGCGGCAGGTGTTTCTGCCGCCGAGGCCGGGCATCACGAGGTCGAGCAAGATGCAGTCGACCGACTGCACTTCGAGCATCTCCAGGGCTTGCTCCCCCGAGCGCGCCAGCACCACTTCGTAGCCTTCGGCGCGCAGCAGACGGGCCGTCTCCTGCAGATAGGTCTCGCTGTCATCGACCAGCAGCACGCGCCGGAGCCCGAGCAGGGCTGTCGATTCGGGGGCCCGGCTGCGCTCGAGGGGCACAGGCGAGCGCCGTTCTGCAGGAGACAGCAGCTCGTTGACGCGCGCGACGACGTAGCCCGAATCGTAGGGCTTGCCGATGTAGTCGTCCGCGCCTCTCTTCAGCCCCCGAAGGCGGTCGCCGAGCTCGACCTCGGTGGACAGCATCAGGATCGGCAGATCGGGCTTCTGCGCCTGGGTGCGCAGCTCTTCGAGCAGTTGTACGCCGTCCGCGTCGGGCAAGAGCACGTCCAGGATCGCCGCCGACACGCTGCCCTGAGCGGCCAGCGAGCGCGCCTCCGCACCGGTGCCACAGGGCAAGACCCCAAACCCATCGGCTTCGAACGCCTGCGCCAGATCCATGCGCACGGTCAAACTGTCATCGACGATGAGCACCGTGCCCTTCATGCACCTCCCCCCTTCGGTGCCGCGGCCCCGAAGCAAAAACCATCTTAGCCCGGGCGGTAGAGCTGGCAAGCCGGGTGCCATCGCAACTAGTCTGGCGGCCTCGAGTGCACTGTCTCCACGGTCGGATCCTCATCTTCCTTGCGGCGCTTGCACTACAGGCGCACCCCGCCGGGGCGGCGCAGCCGCATCCGCCTTCACCCGACGCGGGCACGGCGGTGAAGATCGGCGATGGCCTGCTCGTCGGCGACGCTCCGGCGGCGCAGTGCCTGCCCAAGTGCGGCTTTCCGCGACTCACCGATCCGGACGCCAACGGCGACCTCGACGGCTTCGGTTACGAGGGGCAACGCACCTGCATCGCCGACGGCACCCGGGTGGCGCTGAGCTCGCCCTTGTGCGACGTCGTGCCCTTGCCCAACCCGCCGCCGCCCGGCAGCGGCATCTTCCGCGAGGGCCGCTGTCTGCCGGTGTGTTCCAGCGCGCTCACCGATCGCGATCCCAAGAGCGGCCTGAGCGACGGTTGGGGCTACGAGCGGCGCCGCAACTGCATCGTGTCCGGCACGGCCGCGGCGCTGGGGGGCTTGCCCTGCGACCCGAGCGAAAAGCCCTTTCCCACTGGCGACGGCGTCGACGTGATCGGCGCGGACGGCAAGGTCGAATGCCGTCCCTTCTGCCGCAACCCCGCTGCCTCCGATCCGGATGGCGACGGCTTCGGCTTCGAATTCGAGAAGAGCTGTATCGTGTCGGCCTCGATCGCGGCGCTGCAAGGCCTGCCCTGCGATGCGCCCGATCTGCCGCCTCCGCCTCCGCCACCGCCCCCGCCTCCGGGCGAAGGCTGGTCGAGTGACTTCACCTCCACGATGTTCGGCGAGATCGACTGCGCGCGGCTCGGCTTCGACGACCCGGGCGACTCCGATCTGCACCTCTCGACCTGCATCAACTCCGGGGTACTGAGCTTGAACGACGAGAACCAGAAGTGGTTCGGCGCCACCGGGGATCTGTCGTCGCTCTGGTCGGGCCCGACCTGTCAGTGCACCGGCCGTGACACGGGCGGCGTGTGCCGCACTCCCCCGGCTTGCCCGGATCAGGGCAACTGCGGCCAGTGCGTCGAGGTCACGTGCAACTTCGAGGGCAAGCACTCGTTCCAGAACGACGGGCTCACGCACGACGAGTTCTGCCGACCGGGGCGTTCCGTGGTGGTGCAGTTGATCGACGCCTGCCCCCACAACCATCCGAACAATCAGTACTGGTGCACTCAGGCGCGTCCGGAGCACATCGACGTCAGCTGCAGCGCCTTCCGGGAGCTCACGCAGGGGCGCCAGATCGGCCAGATCGGCAGCATCAACGTGCGCGTCCGCAAGGTGGACTGCAGTGTAGGACTCGGGGTCAAGACATTCTGACACACGCGCCGACATGTGGGCGAGACACTCCTCACCCTCCGGACCTACAGGCGCCGTTTGGGTTGAATGTACCTCGCGGAGAAGCCGTTACCCGTAGGGGGCGGCGCGCGCCAGCCGGCAGGAGCCCCGCGAGATCAACCATGAGCATGAGTTTCAATCCGTCGGATCTAGGCAATGACCCCCAAGCCGCGCTGCAGGCCATCCTCGCGGATTCCTGCCGGGACTTGTTCTCGGCGTACGGCATCGACGTGACCTCGGGCAGCTCCCCCGA
>JAICTU010000383.1 GCA_025936205.1 Polyangiaceae bacterium
CTGGCGGCGGGGCAACTGGCGGCGGGGCAACTGGCGGCGGCGCAACAGGCGGCGGCGCAACAGGCGGGAGATCGGGCGGCGAGAGGACGTCCATGAGGCGCGCAATCTGCCATTGTTCCAAACGGGGCGGAAAGACCCGCGCTCGCGCCGGGCCGCGCCCCTGGCCCCTGGGCGCTGTTCCGTGTATGGTTGGAAACGTCGGTCTTTTTGGGTCAGCTCCTCCAGGTGGGCCGTTACGAGCGGGAGTGGAATGCTCCAGCGACCCTCCGCGGCGATGAGCTTCCAGCTGCGGGGACACCGCAGCCCGTGCTTTTTTTGCGGGCGCACAACGCAACCCGCTGAATGCTCCTTCCGATGCTTGTTCCGTGGAACGTCATGCAACAACCTGCTTTTTCTTCTAGAGCTGCTGTCGCCGCGCTGTTTCTGGCCTCGGGGTGCGCGATCGCTTGTAGCCCGGGCTCCTCGGCCGACAATGCCGTCAGCGTCATTCAGGGGGAGACCGGGCGCGGCAACGCGGGCGCCGCGGGCTCCGGAGAAGCCCCGACGGTGGACGACAATGAGCTCGGAGACGACTCGCTGTACACGGCGCCGCCGCCGCCCCAATGTGCCGACTTCAATCTGGATGCGGATGAAGCGTGCGATGACGGCAATCGCGACGACGGCGACGGCTGTTCCGGCAATTGCCTCGTGGTCGAGCCGGGCTACGTTTGCGAGCCGGGCAAAGCTTGCGTGCAGGTCGAGCTCTGCGGCGACGCGAAGCTGGAGCTGAACGAGACCTGCGATGACGGGAACACGCAGGGCGAAGACGGGTGCTCCGCCAATTGCCGCGTGGAGAACGGCTACGCCTGTCCCGCGCTCGGAAAGCCGTGCGTGTCCACCGCGGTCTGCGGCGATGGCTTCATCGCGCTGGGCGAAGAGTGCGATGACAACAACGTGGCCCCGGGCGACGGTTGCTCCGACCAGTGCCAGATCGAGAGCGGCTGGGTCTGTCCCATCCCGGGAGCGAAGTGCCAACCGGAGTGCGGCGATGGGCTGATCGTGGGTTCCGAGACCTGTGATGACGGCAACGCCGACGCGAATGACGGTTGCGGCCCCACCTGCCGTCTGGAGCCGGGCTTCGCCTGCGATGCGCCCGGCGCAGCCTGCCGCCGCACGACCTGTGAAGACGGCGTGAAAGAGGGCAGCGAGCAGTGTGACGACGGCAACGACGTGCCGTACGACGGCTGCACCGCGAATTGCACCAACGAGCCCCGTTGCGGGACCGCCGCCGACGCCAGCGGTCAGTACACCTGCACGGCCGTGTGCGGTGACGGCATGAAGTTCGTGGACGAGGAGTGCGACGACGGCAACACCTTGCCGGACGACGGCTGCAGCCCGACCTGCCAGCGCGAAGACGGTTATCAGTGCGTGAACAACGCGGCCGATCTAGGTGACGTGCTGGAGTTGCCGATCATCTATCGCGACTTCACGGCCGCGCATCCGCAGTTCGAGATCGATCCCAGGACCAGCCCGCGTCTGCCCGGGATGGTCCAGAGTGAGCTGGCGTGCCGGAACGTGGGTGCCGGCGCGCTCGCGCACGCCGAGTGCAAGCCGGCGTTCAATCCAAACTTTGGCCTCGTGGCACCGGCGGCGGGTGTGCCGGCGCGCGCCTGGACGCTGGACGGCAGCAAGCCCGCAGCGGACAGCCAGGCGCCGCAGCTGAGCGCTGCGCAGATCGCGACGGCGTTCAATCAGTGGTTCACGGATTCGAATCAGAGCACGCGCGTGATCAGTACGCTGCCGCTGGCGCTGCTGGACGATGGTTCCTTCCAGTTCTCCGCCACGGGCGATAGCCAATTCTTCCCACTCGATGCTCTGCTGCCGGGCGTCACGGATGGGGCGGCGCTCGACGGCACGCCCCATAACTTCCACTTCACGAGTGAAGTGCGCCAGTGGTTCGAAGCCCCCGCCCGCGAAGCGGTCCTGAACTTCACCGGTGACGACGACGTGTGGGTGTTCGTCAACGGACAGCTGACGGTGGATCTCGGCGGCATCCATAGCGAGATCACGGGCAGCATCGCTCTGACTCCCGATGGTACCGGCTCCACGCTGACCGTGCAGGACGTCTTCCAGGGAGCGACCACCACCAGCACCATCGACGTCCCGATCAGCGCGACCAGCGTGAACGAGATCGTCGTGTTCCAGGCGGAGCGTCACGTCACCGAGAGCAACTACACGCTCACCCTGCGCGGCTTCAACGCACCGGTGACCACTTGCCAGAGCGTGTGCGGCGACAGCGTGGTGACCTCCGATGAGACGTGTGACGACGGTCCGCTTAACGGCACCGGCTACGACCAGTGCTCGGCGAATTGCACCCCGGGCCCGCGCTGCGGCGACGGCGTCGTCAACGGCCCCGAGCAGTGCGACAACGGCTTCAATCAGGACGCCTACGAGACGGACCCCAGCTCTTGTGCTCCCGGCTGCGTGCGGGCGCCGCACTGCGGTGACGGCGTGGTCGATGCCGTGTTCCGCGAGCAGTGCGATGACGGGGTGAACGACGGGGCCTACGGCGGCTGCACGGCAGAGTGCTTGTTTGGCCCGCGCTGCGGAGACGGCGAGGTGAGCGGCAACGAGACGTGTGATGATGGCAACCGCCGCAATGGCGACGGCTGCAACATCAACTGTCAGCGCGAACGCAATCCGATCTAATGTAGCTGTCTCGCAACCGAGCTGACCCGATCTGAGCGATCGCGCGTTCGTTCACAGGGGGTGCAATGTTTCTCCCCCGTGACTCCGGGGGTCACAATGCATCGTCGTGGGCACTGAAAAGTGACGCCAGGGCTGGGGTTTGTTCTGGCTGACCCGGGGGCCTCGCGTACCATGAGCTGGATGGCGAATTGCATGGGCCTCGCGAGCAGCACGACGCAAAGAACGGGCTGGTGGCATGGACGCGAGCTCGGTGCGCTGATCTGGCTCAGCGCTGCAGCGGCCGCGTTGGCTGCTTGCGGCAAGGATTCGGCGCATTCACCGCCTGCCGAGCCGAGCACCACTGGCAGCGAGACGGGCGATGGCAGCAGCGAAAGTTCTGACGCCGGCGTGGGCTCGACGGCTTCGCCCTCCCACCCCGAGGGTGACCCGCTGATCCGCGGTATCACTCCGCTGGGGCAGCCCTCGGCGAACGCCAGCTGCACGCCGGGGGAGACGACGCCGTGTCGGGTCGATCAGCTGTGCGATGGCGTCGCCACTTGCCGGCCCGATGGGGTCGGGTTCGGCTCCTGCGCGTGCCCTTCGACGCCGGCCACCGGTGGCGGCATCGTGGGTGCCAGCTGCAAGAGCAATGCAGATTGTGCCGGCGGCGGCACCTGCTTCACGGCGGAGCGCAACGACTACCTGGGGGCGGGCGGACCTGCCGGCGGCTACTGCACCTTCCCCTGTGCCGACACGAACGAGTGCACGCAGCACGATCCCGAGTCGAGGTGCGTGCCGATGGGAGCCGACGGCGCCACGTACTGCATCCGCACCTGCCTCTCGAAGCAGGCCGAGGCCGGAGAGGCCAAGTGCCTGAACCGTTCGAATCTGGTGTGCGTATCGGAGGCGGCGGATGGCGTGGTGGCGCGCGCCGTCGAGCGCCAACCCGGCTACTGCGCCCCGCGTTGCAGCGATGACAGCGAGTGTCCGAGCGGGCGTGCCTGCCATCGCCAGGCGGGGATCTGCACCGATGGGCGTGCCCCGGGTGCGCCCGTGGGCTCGAGCTGCACGCTCGATTCCGACTGCGACGGCAGGTCGTGTGAAAGCCGTGTGCAGATCGCCACCGATGCCGGCGTCCAGCGGGTCGGTACCTGCTCGGCGGAGTGCGTGCTCGGAGCTCTCCAGGGCTGCGGCTACGCGCACGATGACCCGGCGCGCGGTGCGGCCTGCATCACGGCGCTGGTCTCCTCGGGCCGTTTCTCGGAAGGGCCGGGCGACCTGGGCATCTGCCGCGAGCTCTGTGACGTGGACAGCGACTGCCTGCAATCACCGGCGTTCATCTGCCGGCAACTCACCGACGCGCTGGTGACGTACACGGGCCGGAAGGGCGCCTGCGTGCGCGCCGCCAACTGATGCTGCGGGGGCACCCCGCACCACGAGTGTTGCGGGACTCGGCGGCGTTCCAGCCGGGCTGGCGCCGCTTGCGGAGCACGAGGCGGCGTATTACAGCCCCGCCCCATGAGTCGCATCTACCGCTCGCTTCCACCCAAGGGCACCAAGCTCGGCATCGCCTTTTCCGGCGGCCTGGACACCCGTTGCGCGGTGGCCTGGCTGAGCCGCCAGGGCATGCAGGTGTACGCTTACACGGCGGACCTCGCGCAGCCTGACGAGAAAGATCCGAAGGAGATCCTGCCCGTGGCCGAGCAGCACGGCGCAGTGGTGGCGCGGCTGGTGGACTCGCGCGAAGCGCTCGCGCGCGAGGGCATCGTGGCCCTGCAGTGCGGCGCCTTCCACCTGGCCACTGCCGGCCGCAAGTACTTCAACACCACCCCCCTCGGCCGCGCGGTGACGGGCACGGGCATCGTGCGCGCCATGATGGCGGACGGCGTGAACGTGTTCGGTGACGGCAGCACCCACAAGGGCAACGACATCCAGCGCTTCTACCGCTACGGCATCCTCACCAACCCGGAGCTGCGCATCTACAAGCCCTGGCTCGATCAAGCGTTCGTGGACGCCTTCGGTGGCCGCACCGAGATGAGCGAGTACCTGAAGAGCATCGGGCTGCCCCACACGCAGAGCACCGAGAAGGCCTACAGCACCGACGCGAACGCGCTCGGCGCCACGCACGAGGCGAAGGACCTCGAGCACCTCGACAGCGGTATGCACATCGTGAACCCGATCATGGGCGTCGCGCACTACCGCCCGGAGGTCAGCATCAAGGCCGAGAAGGTGGTGGTCGAGTTCGAGAACGGCATCCCGGTCGCGCTCGGCAACAAGCGCTTTGGCTCGCTGATCGAGGCGATTCTGGAGGGCAACTCGGTGGGCGGCCGTCATGGCCTGGGCATGAGCGATCAGATTGAGAATCGCGTGATCGACGCCAAGAGCCGCGGCATCTACGAGGCGCCGGGCATGGCCCTGTATCACATCGCCTACGAGCGCTTGCTCTCCGCCATCCACAACGAGAACACGCTCGACCAGTACTACACGCAGGGCCGCCGTCTCGGCCGCCTGCTGTATGAGGGCCGCTGGTACGACCCGGAGGCCATGCTGATCAAGGATGCGCTCACTCGCTGGATCGCGCCCAGCGTGACCGGCAAGGTGACGCTCGAGCTGCGTCGCGGCGACGACTACTCCATCGTGAGCACGAGCGCGGCGTTCATGAACTACGGCCCCGAGAAGCTGAGCATGGAGAAGGTAGAGAACGCCGCCTTCCTGCCCGCGGATCGCATCGGCGCGCTGGAGCTGCAGACGTTGAACGTCACCGATAATCGGGCGCTGCTCCGGCATCATCTCGACAGCACGGCTCGCCTGGGTGAGGGCGTCGAACAGCTCTCCGGGTTGCTCGGCGAGGAGAAGAAAGGGTCAGGGGTCAAGGGTTAGGGGTCAGGGATTTCGGACCTCGCCTGACCGGCTCCTGCTGTCGCCGTTTTCGGCGGCGCGCGGAACGCCAGACGGGCGTACTGCGATTTTTCCGTTCGCTCGTGAGGGCGTTGCCACTGCAGGATGGCGGCGGTACTGTCCCCGCATGTGGGCTGAGCTTCGGCAGCACTTCGCGTGCGCTCGCATCGCGCTCCTGGGTTGTGGGCTCGTCGTTGGGGCCTTGCTGAGCACCTGCTCCGTCGACGAGCGGCAGGTGGGCGTGGCCCCCGTGAAGCCAGCGCCCGCTGCGCCACAGTGTCTTCCCGCGGGTTGTCCGGAGGACGACGCGTGTCGGACGTATTCGAAGCTCGCCGCCAGCGCAGGCCCCGACGCGGGGTGCGTCACGCTCGCCGACTGTAACCCCTCGTGGAAGCCGGCAGCGCGCGAGGGCGCCGCCTGTCGGTGCGAGGACAGCGGCTGTCTGCTGCGCCTGGGAGAGCCCTGTTCAAAGTCCAGCGCATGCGACGGCTCGAGCTGCGTGGCCACCGCGGAAGGCAGCAACATTTGCTGCGCGGCGCTCTGCTCCGAGAGCGAAGTGTGCACTGCCGATGGCGCGAGCTGCGTTGCCGCCGCGCCCTGCACCGAAGACGAGCGGCGCTGTTCCGGTTCTCTGCACCAGCGCTGCGTGGCCGGCGTGTGGCAGACCCTGAGCGACTGCGCCGACCTCGGTTGTAGCACCGAGCTCGACGGCTGCCGGCGCTCGGCGGGGCAAGCCTGCGAGTCGGACGCGGACTGCGGCCAGGGAACGTGCCTGCAGAGCAGCGATGGGAACCGAGTCTGCTGCACCGGCAGCTGCAATGCCAGCTGCCAGCGCTGCTCGGCGCAGGGCACGGAGTGCGTGGACATCGCCGACGACGATGCCTGCGGCAGCATCGCTTGTCCCAGCGATCCCTGCCGTCTCTATGATCCGGCGGCGGTGGTGACCAACCGCTGCAACGCAGGCCAATGCGCGACTCCGGAGCAGGCGTGTACCGTGTTTCAGCGCCAGCGCGCGGGCCTGGAGTGTAGCCCGACCGCCTTGTGCGACGAGCAGGGCAACTGCGCTCGCCCCAAGAGCGAGCTGCTCGCGGCGTGCAGCTCGAACGAGCAGTGTGCCACCGGGGCCTGCGTGGCTGCCGCTGGCGGCATGAGCGTCTGTTGCTCCCGCATGTGCGCAGCCAGTGAGCTGTGCGGTCCCACCGGCGCGTGCGTGCCCGCGCCCACGTGCAGCCCAGGATCAGTGCAGTGCTCGGGCCCGAACTTTCAGCGCTGCGTCGCCGGTCAGTGGACGACCGAGCTCGCCTGCGGGGCTCTGGGCTGCAGTCTGCCGCGGCAGGGCTGCTTCGCGAGCGCGGGGCAAGCCTGTGCCGCGGACGCGGACTGCGGCGAGGGCACCTGTCAGGGGACAGCGGGCGGTGGACGTATCTGCTGCACGGCAGCCTGCACCGGGCCCTGTCGCCTGTGTGGCGCCTCCGGCACGGCCTGCACCAACCTGCCGGACGACGACGCGTGCGGCATCATCGCCTGCCCCATGGACACGACCTGCCGTGATTTCCCGCCCAGCCTGAGCTCGCAGCGCTGTATCGCGGGAAGCTGCGGCGGCCAGCAGCTCTGCCAGGGCAACGCGCGCGGCGCCGGGCAAGCCTGCAGCGCCACCAACTTGTGCGACAACGCCGGCAACTGCTCGCTGCCCAAGAAGGGCAACGGGCAAGCTTGCGTCGCCGGCTCCGAGTGCAGCAGCAACAACTGTGTCGACGGCGTCTGCTGCAATGGCGCGTGCGCGGGGCAGTGCCAGACCTGTGCGGTCACCGGCATCTGCCGCAATGCAGACACGGACCCGACGTGCGGCACCGTCTCCTGCAGCGGCTTCGACGCCGATTGCGTGAGCAGTCGCACGGATAGCAGCAATGCCTGTGTCGGCGGTCGCTGCCGGGCCGCCTCGGACTGCGGCTTTGCTTCGAGCACCGCTCGCTGTGGCAACGGCGGCCTCTGCGACGGGCAGGGCAGGTGCCAGGGGCCCAGTGTGCGCTGCGGCAACGCCACGTGCAGCGGCAACGACGTGTGCTGCGCCATGTTTGACATCAACACGAATGCACTCACTCAGGCCTGCGGCGCCGGCAGCAACTGCCCCACGCCTGCGGGCTTCGTGGGGCCCACCGTGCAGATCTCGTGCGACCAGAATGCCGACTGCACGGGCAGCGACGTCTGCTGCATCGTGACGACCAACGTGAACTCGGGTGAGATCAGCTGCCGCCAGACCTGCACGGCCGAAGCGGTTGGAGCCGAGCTCGGTGCTCCGCCCGAGATGCTCGTGGTCGGCCAGGTCTGTGGCTCGCCGGCGGGGCAGATCTTCTTGCAGTGCCCGCCCGGGAGCGCTTGCGTTGCCGCCGCCTCCACGTTGCCGTCGGCGTACATGATGTGCCGCTGACGGGGCCTTTTTCCGCAGAGTCCGCGCTCCGAGACTGTTTCAAATCGGCACGCTACCAGTGTGCGGTGCTATGCACACCTTGCGCGGTGCCGGCTCGCGAGTTAGCACTATTTTCACAGTGCGGCGGGTCCTGGTAGTCGACGACGAAGAGAACATCCGGCTGGTGCTGCGCACCCTGCTGAAGCGCCACGGCTACGAGGTCGAGGCGGCGCCGGGTGGGGAGGAGGCGCTGGGGCTGGTTGAGTCCTTCGGCCCCGACGTGGTGATCACGGACGTGCGCATGCCGCGCATGGGCGGCATGGACCTGCTGAGCACGCTGCGGGCCAAGGGCAACGACGCGACCGTGATCGTGATGAGCGCCTACGGCAACCTGGACCAGGCGATCGACGCGATCAAGGCCGGCGCCTACGACTACATCCAGAAGCCGTTCAAGCCGGACGAGATCGTGCTGGCGCTGCGCAAGGCGGAAGAGCGCGAGGCGCTGCGGCGCGAGAACCGCGTGCTGCGCGAGGAGATCCGGCGCGAACACAAGTTCGAGGACATCCTGGCCAAGAGCACGGTGATGCAGGGCGTGTTCCGCACCATCGCCAAGATCGCCAACTACAAGACGACAGTGCTGGTCACGGGCGAGAGCGGCGTCGGCAAGGAGCTCGTGGCGCGCGCTCTGCACAGCCGCGGCGGCCGCGCGGGGCAAGCCTTCGTGCCCGTGAACTGCGGAGCGATCCCGGAGAACCTGCTGGAGAGCGAGCTGTTCGGGCACAAGAAGGGCGCCTTCACCGATGCCGTGCACGACCGCAGCGGCCTGTTCAGCGAGGCCGACGCCGGCACCCTGTTCCTCGACGAGATCGGCGACGTCGACCCGGCGCTACAGACCAAGCTGTTGCGCGTGCTCGCCGACGGGCGCTACGAGCGTGTGGGCGGCGACGAGGCGCAGAC
>JAICTU010000408.1 GCA_025936205.1 Polyangiaceae bacterium
ATCGAGCGCCTCCAGCTGCCCGCTCTCCGACTCGCGCACCCGCCCGTCGCCGATCAAACGCTCCAGCGTGGGCTCGAGCTGCGCCTCGCCGCGCGCGAGCCGCTGCGCGAGCTCTGCCCGCGGCAACGGCCCCTCGCGGTACACCAGCACCCAGCACAGCTCTTCCAGACCCTCATCGGAAGCCAGTGCCGCGAGCTCCCCCAGCTCCGACTCGCTCGCCGCCCGATAGACCAGCTGCTCCCCGGCGCCCGAGGTGAACACCAGCCCGCTCTGCGTCAAGTCGTGCAACACGCTCGACAGCTGCTGCTCATCGTCGCGCGCAAAACGCTCCAGCACACGCCGCCGCGGCACCAGCCGCTCGCCGCGGATGAAATCCAGCACGGCCTGCCAGAGCGTGACCCCGGGCTCGCTCTGCGCCTCACCGAGACGTCGGAGCTTGCGCACATAGGCGCGCAGCGCCATGCCGAACATGTCCGCGCTCACCTTGCGGCTCACCCCCTGCGCCTCCAGCTCGCGCGCGGGCTGCACGAACACCTGATTGGCGATGTGCGCGACGGGCGCGCGCACGCCGCCCGCGGTGGCCAGCTGCGCGATCAGCACCGTGACCTGCCGCACGATGGAATCGATCAGGACCGAGAGGTTCATGGCTTGTCACAAGCATGCCAGCTCGCCCGTTGCACGGTAGATGACCCACCGGTCATCCCTCATGCGGGTAGGGGGCCGGGCCCTGACGAATCCCCGCGAACTGGTCGCGAAAAGAGGAATCGGGGCTCGGCCCGTGGGGCCGAGCCCGGTCTGATTCGTGACTTTTTTCGTGGGGATCTCTCAGGGCCGGGGCCTACACCCACGTCAGAGGCGAAACCTCGGGGCGCGGAGCGACCCCGCACCGGGGATGACCGTCCAGTCATCTACCGGCGTCCGGCGGCCGTGTCAGGCTAGTGGTCATGCGAGTGCAGCGCCCCCAGCGAAGCCACGCCAGATCCCTCCTGGTGTCCCTATTTGGAATGGGGCTCGCCGCCGTGCTCGCGGGCGCCGGCTGCGGGCTCGTCGCGAAGAAGGGGCCCGAGGTCGGAGGCGAATCCCACTTCTTGCACTGGTGCAGCGGCAGCTGCGATGAGGAAGGCTTGGAGTGCATCTCCGGACTTTGCACGAAGCCATGTGTCGTGGCGGAGCCCAACGCCTGTACCGCCTTCACCGGCGCGAGCTGTACCGACCGAAGCATCGAGCCGGGTGCGGTGGCGGTCTGTGATGTCAGCTGTGTTGGGGACAAGGATTGCGCGGCTCTGGGCAGTGACTACAGCTGCCAGGATTCGTTCTGTCGGGGTCCAGAGTCCACCCGGGTCGGGTCGAGCGCATCGGCCTCGGACCTCGACTGTTCAGCGTGTCTGGAGTCACCGACGTTGAGCTGGTTGTGGTTGGGCGGAAGCTTTAGTCCTCGACACGCGAGCATCATCAAACCATGTAACACCTACGCCCACGAGTTCGTGCCTCTCGGCGCTGATGATCCATTGGGCTCGCCGCAATGCGAGGCCGTCGTCGCCCGTTGTCCGGCTCGGGACCTCGTAGCGCTGAACGCAACCCTGCACGATCCAGAGATCCAGGCCGCCCTTGCGGCGCGCACGCTGTTCGGTGCCGACCATCGGGCAGGCGACGGCATTGTGCGCCAGATCACCGTTGGTGATGCGCGCTTCCTGGTCGGCGACCCTTGCTTCGGCGCGAGCGGCTGTATCGACATCCCGCCCGCCGTGAACACGCTCATCACGCAACTCCACGCGATCGACACGCTCGAATTGAACAAGGAACCGTGTGCGAGCGTGTTCCCTGAAGGGTGGGACTTCGCTAACCCGTAGGGCGACGCGCCTCGGCACCGAGCGCGTCGCCGTACCTGCCGGTCAGACCTTCGCGCCCAAGAGCCCGCTCGGCAGTCCGCGATCGGACGCCGGCGTGTCGCGCGTCAGCGCGCGCGCGTCCGAGCGCAGCGCCCACGATGCGGCAACCAGCCCGAGCAGCACGATCGGCGTGAGAATGTTTCCCGCAGGGTCGCCGGAAGAGGCGTGTGAGTACGCCGCGCCGGTCAGGTCGAAGAACATCCCGGGCATCGTACTGGACGCGCTGGCACAGGCCGAGGCCAGTGTGCGCCAGACGGACCAGGCAGTGCGCGGTGACCTGCGGGTGTCTGTGCCGCCCATGGGCATCGAGAGCTTTCAGCGCGTGCTCATCGATTTTGCGGAGCGTTACCCGGAGGTCAAGCTGCAGGTGCATGCCACGAGCCGCATCGTGGATCTGCAGCGCGACGGCTATGACGTGGCGTTGCGTGCCAGCACGCAGCTCGAGTCGGGGCTGATCGCACGCACGCTGGCGCGCGATCCCGTGATCGCCGTTGCGTCACCTGCCTACCTGGCGGAGCATGGCACGCCACGTAGGCGGCGCGATCTGCGCCTGCACCGCTGCCTGATGGGCTTTGCGCGCGGTGAGGTGCCGCAGAGCCACTGGCCGCTCGCGGGCGGCGGTCAGCTGCACGTGGAGGGGCACCTGTTCTCGAACGATCTGGCGCTGCTCTGCGCAGCGGCAATCCGTGGCGTCGGGATCGCTTTCTTGCCGCTGCTGCTCGTGTATCCACAGCTAGAGAGCGGAGCGCTCGTGCCGGTGCTGCAGGGAGTGCTCGCCGGCGAATCGCGCATCGCTGTCGTGTATCTGGAGCGCGAGTTCGTGCCGCCGCAGGTGCGGGCCTTCGTCGATGCCGTCGTCGAGTGGGGGCCGGCGGCGCTGGGCCGCAGCGTTCCCGCGCGCTGCGTGGAAGCCGCGCGCCAGCTGGGCTCCCCCAAGAAGCGAAAGCGAACGAGCAGGGTGATGCAAAAGTAGGTTCGGGGATCCCCCCCGTCCGCCCCCCCCCGGTCCGTGCTCGCGCCTTCGGCTGAGCGTGGGCGACCCCTCACGCAGCGGCGAGCAGGGTGTCGATCCCTCGCGTATGCGGGGGCGCGCCCCGGGCGGGGGCTTTCGAGACGTCGAGTCGAGGTTTACGTGGAAACCTCTACTTCGATTCGAGGAACCCGCCCCGGGTATGCCCGGGGTCGGCTCTACGCCTGCAATTCGCGTGGAGCTCTGAGACCTGATCCAGCCCCGCACCGGGTTTGGAGCACCCTGCTAGAGCCTGGTTGACGCAGCGACGCGAGCCGCGCAGTACGGGCCTGCATGCAGCGAGACACCGAGATTCAGCTTCGCCCGGCCACCGAGGCCGACGTGCCCTTCCTGCTCGACTTGCGCCGGCAAACGATGAGCGAGTACCTGCGCGCGTCGGGCGTCCCTCAGTCGGACGCGGAGATGGAGCAGCGCGTGCGTCTGCGCTTCGAGTGCGCGCAGATCGTGCTGTGTGCTGGCGAGCCGATCGGGTTATTCAAGGCAGCGCGCGAGGGCAGTGACTGGGCGCTGCTGCAGATCCAGATCGCGCCGGCGCAACAGGGGCGCGGCTTTGGCGCGCGCTTGATCCGCGAGCTGCTGCTCGATGCGCAGCAAGCCGGCGCTTCGGTGCGGCTCAATGTGCTGCGCGCCAACCCCGCGCTGCGCCTGTACCGGCGGCTCGGTTTCCGCGTGGTCGGCGAAGATCCGCACGCCTTGTGGATGCGGCGTGGCTCGGAAGCGCACTCCCTGCCGCCGCGGCTGATCGTGGGCCAGAGCCTGAGCGCGCTCGACACGCCGGCGCTGCTCGTCGACGTGCCGGCCATGGAACGCAACATCGAGCGTCTGTTCGCCAGCGTCCGTGGCAGCGGGGTCGCGGTGCGCCCCCACTTGAAGACGGTGAAGAGCCCGCTGCTCGCTCAGCGCCTGATCGCGGCCGGCGCGCGCGGCGTATGCGTGGCCAAGCTGAGCGAAGCCGAGGTGATGCTGGCCGCCGGTATCGAGGACGTGCTCATCACCACCGAGCTCGCCGGCCAGGTGAAGCTCGAGCGCCTGGCGCTGCTGCTCGCGCAGCACTCCAGCCTCGAGCTGGTGGTCGACAGCGCGCGCGGCGCGGATGCGCTGGAGCGGGCGCTGGCGGCCAGCAACCAGCGTGCCCGTGTGCTGATCGATCTCGACGTGGGCCAGCACCGTTGCGGCGTGCTTCCCGGTGAACCGGCGCTGGAGCTGGCTCGGCACGTGGCGCGGCTGCCGCACCTGTCCATCGTCGGTGTGCAGGGCTACGAGGGGCATCTGCAGCTGCTCGCCGATCGCGACGCGCAGGCGCGCGAAGCGGCGCGATCGCTGCAGCTGCTCACCGATACCGCGCGAGCCTTGCGCGCGGCGGGCCACGCCATCGAGATCGTCAGCACGGGCGGCACCGGCACCGCGGAGCTCTGCGCCCGTCATCCGGGCGTGACCGAGATCCAGCCGGGCTCGTTCGTGTTCCTCGACACCAGCTACCGCGCCAGCGTCGGCGCTCGCTACGAGTGCGCGCTCAGCGTGCTCGCGACCGTGATCAGCCGTCCACGCGCGGGCGAGGCCGTGGTCGACGCTGGATTGAAATCGCTCTCCACCGACAGCGGCTATGCGGCTCCCAAGGACTTCCCGGGCGTGAGCTACCGGCCCGCGGGGGACGAGCACGGCATCCTGAGCTGGGATCCGGCGTCCGCCATCGCGCTCGAAGTGGGCGACCGGCTGGAGCTCTTGCCCAGCCACATCGACACCACGATCAACCTGTACGACGTCTACCACGCTCAGCGCGGCGGTTTCCTCGAGGGGCTCTGGCCCGTGCTGGCGCGCGGCAGGGTGCAGTAGCTTTGGTTGGAAAGCGGGCTTTGAGCCGCACTGAGCGGCACAAAGCCCGCTTGCCCAAAATTCAATCCTGGATCAGGACGGCTTCTTGAACTTCAGGGTCATGCGGTCGGTCTCGCCGATCGCTTCCATCTTCGCCTTCAGCTCGGGGTTGTCCTTGCTGGTGGCGAGCGTGGGCGGCAAACGCCAGACCACATCCTCGGCGGAGGGCTTGTCGTTCGGGTTGGCGTTGATCTCGCTCTTGTCGACGAGCTCGAAGCCCGCCGCCTGGAACGCCGCGATCACCGCCGACTGCTTCAGGTAGCCGCGATCGCCCTTGGTGGATGCATCGGGCTGGTCTTCCGGAGCGCGGTGCTGCTCGACACCGACGATGCCGCCCGGCTTGAGCAGCTTCTTCATGTCGGCGAGCGCCTGCGTCATGTAGTGACCGTCCGCCTCGAGCCGCGAAAAGTGATGCATGGCGCGGCTGACCAGGATGACGTCGACCTTGCCCTCGAGGTCGGCAGGAACCGAGCCGTACTGGAAGGCACCGACCTGGGCCGCTTCGGGACCGCGCGCGCCGTTCAGCTTGGCGATCGTGTCGGCAGGCCAGTTCGCCTTCGTCGCCGGATCCGGCGAGTAGTTGCCGAACTTGGTCCACATCTGCGCGGAGTAGTCGGCGTCGACCACCTTGCCTTGCGGCCCGAGGTAGTCGAGCAGGATGCCCGTCCACCACACCGGACCGGGCAGCGTGTCCACCACGGTCATGCCCGGCTGCACGCCGAAGAACTCCATCATCTCCTTGGGATGACGCTGCGGGTACCGCGCCTTGACGTCGTCCGCCTGCTTGGCGAGCACGGCGTCCAGCTTCGCGCTGGCCTCGGCCGGCGCTGCGGCAGAGGCGGCCTGGGCCGTCTCGGGTGGGGTTGCTGCTTGCTGGCTGCTACAGGCGGCCAGGAGCAGAGCGATTGCGCTCCAGCTTCGTCGATGCATGATCCAATCTCCTCGTGATGCTCCGAGGACGCCCGCGACAGGCGCCCTGCTGTTTTCCCCCCCAAAGAAACCGGGCGCACACTAGCGAGGGCCACGGCGCCCGCCAAGCGCGGTCGCGGGGCAGCTCCGCGGAACCGGCCGAGGCGCCGTCCTCAGGGCAGCGAGGCGAAGCGGTGCAGCAATACCGCGGCTTTGTCTGCAGGAAGAGCCACATCGGCGCGCGTCTCCACGCCCAGGCGCAGGATGTGCTCACTGTCCGAGGGCCACTCCGGCAGCCCGGGCCCGTTGGGGTCGCCGCGCGTGATGAAGTTGACCCAGTAGCTCGCCATGCGATCGGCGAGCAGGCGATCGGCGTCCTCCCAGGGGCGGTTCATCTGGTTCAGGTTGTCGAACACGTAGGGCAGATCCGCCGAGTGGAACGCCTGGTATTCGGGATGCTCGGGCCAGGGGATGGCGCGCTCGAAGAAGTAGCCGAAGTCCTTGGCGTGGCCGTGCGCGGCACGCGTGCGCCGGCAATCGAGCAAGGTGGCGAGGCCTGTGTGGCGAGCGAGCTGCTTCTGCTGAGCGCCGGCGTCCGCGTCCGTGGCCGCGGGGTACAGCGCGAGCACGGAGGCGGCGAGGTCGCCGTACTCCTTCTGTACCGCTTCACCGAGTTGCTGTCGGTTCTGCTTGCCGTAGTCGCCCTGCGAGCTGCGTTCGTCCGCGGTGATGCCGGTGAGCAGCGGCACGTCGGCGAGCGCGCCGCGCGCGGCCAGCGCCGAGAGCTGACCCGGGATCACCCAGCCATCGACCACGGGCCGAAAGCGACCGCCCTTCTGTTGCCGGGCGAGCAGCTCGTCCGCGCTGCTCGCGCGCAGCTGGGCCAGGCTGGCGCCCTGCGCGAAGTCCAGGCCCTGCGCCTCGGCTTCGGCGCGCGTGGCTGACGGTGTGTGCCGATCCCAGGGTCCGCTCTGGGCGATGGCGCGCTGAAACAGCCCGCGCGCGAGCGGAGATTGCGTCAGAGCGTGCACCGACGCAGCGCCTGCCGACTGCCCGCCGACGGTGATGTTGTTCGGGTCTCCGCCGAACGCGGCGATGTTGCGCTGCAACCAACCGAGCGCGCTGATCTGATCGAGCAAACCATAGTTGCCGCAGGAATGCTCCGGGGACTCCGCGCTCAGCTCCGGATGGCAAAAGAAGCCGAACACACCCAGCCGGTAGTTGAGCGTGACCACCAGGATGCCGCGCTTCGCGAGCCCCTCACCGTCGTACAGCGCGACCTCACCCGAGCCGCTCGTGAATGCTCCGCCGTGCAAATACACATAGACGGGCAGCGCGGCCTTGGCGTCGCCCACGGCGCGCGCCGGTGCCCAGACGTTGAGCGCCAGGCAGTCCTCGCTCACGTCATTGCGGAGCATGAACTCTTCCGTCCAGGGTAAGAACGAGCGCCGCAGCTCCTGCGTGCAACTCTTGCTGAAGGTCGAGGCCAGGCGCACGCCGCTCCAGGCGACCGGGGGTTGTGGCGGGCGCCAGCGCAGCTCTCCGACGGGCGGGGCCGCATAGGGGATGCCCTTGAACACGGCGATCGAAGGCTCGTTGCCCGCGACGCCCGCGACCTGAC
Organism: Polyangiaceae bacterium; assembly: GCA_025936205.1. The sequence continues at coordinate 7,322 of JAICTU010000408.1, forward strand.
CGGACTCGATCTGGATCGACGCTGGCGGAGCCGCGGACGAGACGGACGCGGCCCCGCTGCCTGTCCCCGTTGCGCTCGAACAGGCCAGAGCGAGGGGCAAATAGGTACAAGCCAGCGAGGTTCCGCGCGCTTTCTCTTGCATGGGGCACTTTTGGCACGGAACCGCAGCCGGAGTCACGCCGGAGCCGGCACATCCCTTGCTCCAGCCAGAGGATGACCACCGAAGCGATTCTCCCCGACAGCGCGTTGACGCAGATGGCCGAGGAAAAGCGTGCGCTTGCTGTACGCGCGCAGCGGGTGAGGCGGATCAATCGCGCCTCACTGGTCTTGCCCGCCGCAGGCATCGCTGCCGGAGCCTGGCTCCTGGCGCGCGGCCCCGAACGCCGCGCCGCGGGCCTGGCGGCGCTCGGTGCTTCCCTGGGGCTCGGCCTGGCACGCTGGCAGTTGCAGCGCGTGGTGACGGAGAGCGTGCCCTATACCGTGCAAATGAGGCTGGGCGAGATCGAAGTGCGCCGTTATCCGCCGCAGATCTGGGCGGAAACGGTGGTGGAGGGCGCGAACTGGACAGAGGCTCTGCACGACGGATTCCGGCGGCTCGCGGCCTATATCTTCGGCGCCAACAATGAATCGGCGCGGCTCACCATGACCGCGCCGGTGTTCAGCTCCTATTCCGCGAGCGATGCCGATCAGCAGTTTGAAATGGCGGCGCCCCTGCTGGCTGACATGGATGGTGCGAACGAGCGGCGTGACCACACCGTGGCATTCGTGATGCCGTCCGATCGCGATCTGGACTCCCTGCCCGCTCCTCGCGACCGCCGTGTGCGCTTGCGAGAGGTACCACAGCGGCGGGTGGCGGCGCTGCGCTTCCGCGGCAACTATGAGAGCGGCTTGCCGTACCAGAAGCGCGACGAGCTGCTGCAGCGGCTGCGCGAGGCCGGGCTGAGCTGGCACGGCGAACCGCGCTTTGCCGGATACGACCCGCCCACCACGTGGTCGCCGCTGCGGCGCAACGAGGTGCTGGTCGAGCTGACCGAGACCTTCGCGGCTCGTCGCTAAAGGCGCCCTTACTGGCATCGGAATTGCTGTGGCAAGTGCATGAAGAAGCTTGCTCTTACCGCTGCTCTCGCCGTCTGGATGCCCTTCGCCGCCTGCTCGAGC
>JAICTU010000247.1 GCA_025936205.1 Polyangiaceae bacterium
CCACATGGAAGTGCGCTCCTCCGAGCGGGGTACCACCTGGCTGTTCCAGTTCCCGACGCGCTCGCGCACCGGCACGAGCCAGTACCCGGAAGCCTCGCTCTCGTCGCGCAGCCAGGTCACGCGCCTGGCGACGGGCTGAGGGACTCAGAAGAACGCGTTCATCCCGAACTGCAGCCCGATCTCCGTGATCTTCTGATCGACGTTATCCGTGCCGCCGCCGAGCCCCAGATCAACGTACGGCATCGCGGAGAAGCACACGTTGCCGGCGATACGCAACACCAGCGGCACCTCGACGCTCAGCGCGGTGTAGTTGGGCCCGCCGCCGTTGCCGGTGCTGATCGTCACATAGGTGAGGCCGCCGCGCGGCCAGATGCCAAAGTTGCCCGACACTGAAGCGAAGTAGCCCACGCGCGGCTCGAGCAACCAACCGCGGACCGTGTTGTCGTCCTCGTCGGTGTCCGGATCGTACGACTGATAACCGAGGGCGCCGCCCAGGGTCAGCCCCGAGGGAAACAGGTAGTCCAGCGTCAGGCGCCCGCCGGGGTAGCCCGGTTGGCCCTCGAGCGTGTGAGAGAACAGGCTGATCTGGTTGCTCGTCTGGCTGCGGCTCTGCCCGTTCTGCTCCGTCTTCGTGGTCGCGCTGCTGAAGCCGAACACGCGCTCGATGCCGACGGACCAGCTGCCTGGAGCTTCCGCCGCCGCGGTGGAGCTGACCGAACCCAGTAGCGCGCACAGTGAACAGGTTGCGATACGGTAGGGGTGTCGCATGGTGCGGCTGTAATGACGGCCGCTGCGGGGGGGCAAGAAAGGGGTCCTAGAGTATGCTACTCGTTCCTGGCGCAGCGCGGCACCCTCTCCCGCGCTGCCGAGCGGAGGGCGCTGGCCGCGGGTTGAACCGCGGCGCTTCGCCGACGGGCGAGCGGACGAGCAGCCGCTAGCGGTCGAGCACCTTGGCTTCGACCTGCGCTGGAAGTACGCGGCCAGTGTGGCCTGGCGTGTGACGTTGTCACTGCCCAAGTACGTCGAGAACGAGTTCCGGCGCTACCTCGAGTGCGGCCTACACGCCCATGGCTTTGCGCGCGCCGTGTGTGAGACCTGCGGCGACGAGCTGTTGCTACCCTTCTCCTGCAAGCTCCGCGGCATCTGCCCCTCGTGCAACAGCCGCCGCATGGCGAACACGGCCGCGCACCTGGTCGACCACGTCATCGCCCCCGATCTCAGCGCTCGGCTACGAGCGGCCCGAAAGCGCCGCCGTGTCCTTCTGCCAGCGCGTTGGATCGAGCCTCAATCTGAACATCCACTGGCACGTCATCGTCCCCGATGCGGTGTTCCTGCCGGATGCCAGCGGCGATCGGTCGAGACCCTGAAACACGGTGCCCCGACCCGCTTCGACCTCGAAGAGATCCCTCCAGTGTTCGAGCTGCGGCGGACGCATGCGCTTCGTGGAAGTGATCGAAGGCGTCACCCGGGCGCTCCCCGCAATGTGCGCCCCGCTGCGCGCCGCCTGACCTGCCCGCCGATTGAACGGTGGCGTTTGAAGCAGTGTACTTTGGATTCGGTCAGGGGGCTCTGGCACGAGCTAGGTCGCGAAAAGGCTTCGCAGAATGGATTCTACGTCCCCTTACCGAACCCCCCCTGTCCCGACCGATGGCTTTGATTTACCTAGATTCTGTACGGCATTGCCTATGCGTTGTTTTCGGCGCTGTGCCTGCAGTGGATCTTGCGCTAGGCGATGCTGACGGTGCGGGATGAGCGCTGGGGGACGCGCTGAGGCGCTGCTATCGTCGGGCTCCGGTGAACGCGCGTGAGGGCTCGGCCTCGCACGTCGCGCGGCGACGCCAGGAAGGCCCTCCTGGCGCGTTCGGCACCGCCCGACACCGAGCTGCAGCAACCGTCAGCGCGTGATCTCGGGTGCTCGTGACCGTCATGTCGGTCAGCTCGCGGCCGCGCAGCGCGAGCGGGCTCGCGCCCGAACACTGCCTCCCGGCGATTTCCCCTGATCTAGCCTAGCGCGGAAGATGGGGCGCCGAGTAGCGTGCCCACATGGCCACTTGTCGCAGGGAAGATACCCTTCCGTGCATTCGAGCGACCCGTGTCGTGCTGGCGCTGGGCCTGGCCTGCGCAGGCTGCGGCCCGAGCTCGGGTTCGCCGCCGGCGAAGGCCGCCGTTGCGGCCGATCCGTCCGTGCCCCTAGCCGAGGCGCCTGTTGCCCTGCCAGTGCTTCGCGCGCCGAATTTGACGGACGTGACCCTGGAGAGCGTCGGGCTCGAGTCCGGCATCCTCGATCGCAGCGCCGACCCGTGCGCGGACTTCTACCAGTTCGCCTGCGGTAAGTGGCTGGAGCAGACACCGATCCCGGCGGATGAGGCCGGGTGGTTCCGCTCGTTTGACGAGATTCAGAAGCGCAACGAAGCCGTCCTGCGTAGCATCCTGGAGCGGGCCGATACCGCCCAGGCCAGCCCCGAGCAGAGACAGATCGGCACCTTCTACGCCGCCTGCATGGACGAGGCTGCGGTCGAGACCGCCGGCAGCAAGCCCATCGCCGATCTGCTGGCGCAGGCGGGTCAGATAAAGAATGCCGAAGGGGTCGCCGCATTGACGCTAGAGCTGCACCAACTGGGCATCTGGCCTCTGTTTGACATTTCGCCCGCGCAAGACCCGAAGGACGCGAGGCGCTGGGTCGCAAGCCTCGATCAAGGCGGGCTCGGTTTGCCCGACCGGGACTACTATCTGAAGGACGACCCGCGCTCGCGGCAGCTGCGTGCCACCTATGTGGCCCACGTCGAGCGCATGCTGGCGCTGGCGCGGGTGCCCGCGGCGCGCGCCCACAGCGGCGCCGCCGACGTGCTGGCGCTCGAGACGGGGCTCGCCAAGGTCTCCAAGAGCGGCGTCGAACGGCGCGACTCGAAGCACATGTTCAATCGCGTCGAGCGCGCGCAGCTCCGCCAAGCCGCGCCCAGCTTCGATTGGGATCGTTACCTGAAGCAGCTCGGCCTAGGCCAGATCGAAGTGCTGAATGTCACCGCTCCCAGGTTTTTCGAGGGCATGTCGTCCGTGACCCGCTCCGCCTCGCCCGCCGCACTGCGATCCTACTTCGAATGGCACATCGTACGTTCGCTGGCGAGGCAGCTCTCGAAGGCGTTTGTGGACGAAAGCTTTCAGCTCGAGCAGACACTCACTGGGCAAGCGGAGCTTCCGCCGCGCTGGCGCCGTTGCCTCTCGGCGACCGACCGAGCGCTGGGCGACTCGCTCGGCGCAGCGTATGTGAAGACCAACTTCTCCAGCGAGAGCAAAAGCGCGGCCGAAGGCCTCGTACAGGCCATCAGCACCGCATTCGCCCACGAGCTCAACGGGCTCACGTGGATGGACGACGCGACTCGCTCGCGAGCGAGCGGCAAGCAAGCGGCCATGGGCTTCCTGATTGGCTACCCCGACCATTGGAAGACTTATGATTTTCCGGTCGACCGCAAGGCGCACGCCCAGAATGTGTTGCGCGCGCGCGCTTTCGATCTGAAGCGCGAGCTCGCCAAGGTCGGCAAGCTCGTTGATCGCGACGAATGGCGGGTGAACGCTCCGGTAGTGGATGCCTTTTACAATCCGCAGCTCAATCAGATGGTGTTTCCCGCGGGGATCCTTCAGGCGCCCTTCTACAACGTGAAGAGCGCGATCTCCGTCAACCTCGGCGCCATCGGCATGCTGGTTGGCCATGAGCTCACGCACGGTTTCGACGATGAAGGCGCGCATTACGACGCCAAGGGCAACCTGGAGAACTGGTGGTCCCCCGACGTCAGCAAGCGCTTCGAAGACAAGACCGCGTGCGTTGCCCAGCAGTACTCACAGCACGAGATCGCGCCGGGACTCCACTTGAACGGGCAGCTCACGCTCGGCGAAAACATCGCGGACATGGGTGGCGTGAAGCTCGCCTTTGCGGCCTATCGAGCACTCCGCGCCAGCGCTGCCGAGCGCACGCGCGCCGACGGCTTCGATGAAGACCAACAGTTCTTCCTCGCCTTCGGTCAGGCATGGTGCGGGAAGTATCGGCCCGAACTCGAGCGCCTGAAGGTGCAGGTTGACCCGCATTCACCCCCGCGCTTTCGCGTGCGCGGTCCGCTCTCGAACCTGCCCGAGTTCGCAGCCGCCTTCTCTTGTCCCGCCGACTCCCCCATGCGGGCCAAGACGATCTGCAGCGTGTGGTGAGCGTGGTCAGGAGCGGAGCTGCGGGGCGCAACATTTCGAGTGCCCCCGCGCCGCTGGCAACGGCAGCACTAGCACGCTTGGCCCGCGATGAGCTGCATCTTGGCTTCAGCGGCCAATGCTTCGGACTTGCGCTTCAGTTGGATGAGACCGGTCTTCTTTTGGTGGAGCGCGCCTTCGTCTTTGATCGCTTGCGAGCTGCAGCTGAACTGACAGGCGGAAATGTTCTTCCGCGCTAGCTTGTCGCCCACCTCCTTTAGGATCTGAGCTCGGTCCCGTTCGGTCAGCTTCAGTCGCCCGTCCTCGGTGCGGCTGCCGACCTTTCGCTCGACGGCAACGACGCTCACGGCATAGTCTTCGGCGATGGCGCCGCGCAGATTGGATATGAAGGCGTTGCAGTACTTGTCGTAGTAGGCATCCCCCTCCTTCTTGCCGTGCCAGTCGCAACCGCCGCCGCAATAGAAGGCGTATGCGCACTCGTGGCAGCGCGGGTTCGCTACCAGCGGGGAGCGCTGCCAGGCGCGCCGGAGCTGCTCGTTGTACACGACCGTGCCAGTATGAAAGTGACCCACGGGCTCGAATCGCTCCACCTCTTCCCAGCAGCTGTACACGTTCCCCTTCGGATCGAAGATGCACATGCTGTAGTTGGCGCCACAGAAGGCGGTCTTGAACGAGCCGGCGCCGCTGGTCAACTGCAGCTGGTTGAAGGCCTCTAGGCTATGGTTCTTGCCGGTGCGAATCTTCAAGGCGTGCTGGCTCACGAACGTGGCCAGGTCGAGCTCGGAAACCATGTCCTCGCCATTTACCCATTCCTCTGTTTCTTCGGTCATGTGCACTTCCGCCGCGTAGGCCGAGAAATTGGGCTCGTCGTACCAGCCTTTGCTTCGAAATATTTCGTCGAGAGAGAGGATGCTCTCCAGGTTTTGCTTGTCGATGTTCAGGCGGCACACTACTTGCGCGCCGCGTCGCAGGGCGAGGCCGATGTTCTCGACGATGCTGTCGAAGGAGCCTTGTCCGCCGCGGCTCACGCGCCGGGTGTCGTGAGTTTCCTTGGGGCCATCCAAGGTGATTTGCAGCTTGCGAATCCCGTCGGGCCCGAGCAGATCCTCATAGTGCTGCAGCTGGGTGCCGTTCGAAATCGCCCGCACCGTCATGCCGTTGGCGCGCGCCTTCTTGACCACGTACTCAATCAAGGGCCGGCTGCGGCGCAGCAGTGGCTCGCCGCCGTACAGGAGCAGGTCGCCGCCTTGGAAGCTCCGGCCCGAGGGCAACATGCGCGCGTAAGCTTCAAAGGCCTTGTCCGCCAACTCGGTGGTCATCAAGTGCTTGACCAGATCGGCGTCGGACTCGAGCGCCGGCTTCTGGTAGCAATAGAAGCAGTCCAGATTGCACAGGTAGGTGGGCAGCAGCACGAAGCCGGGCATCTTCCGGGCACGTTCGGCAGCGTCGAGGCGACTGACGAAACCAACGAACGCCTTGCGCTCCTCTTCCACGCTCAGCTCGGTGAGGTGGCCGCGCGCGAGCAGTTGCTTCTGATTTGCTTCGCTCAGGTCCTCGTCTGTGATCTCGCGATTGGACTGCTCGAGCAGGTCGGCGATGCGGGTCGGCACGAGGTCGACTGCTTTGGTATAGCCATGGACGAGGAGAACTCGGTCTGACTCGTGGGTGTTGATTCGGATGACGTAGCTCGATGGTCTCAACATGATGAACTCTCCGGTTGGGGCGCTCGCCACCAGCCCTTGGCTTTTCGCCAGCTTTCGTCCTCGAGCGCGTCGGCCGCTCTGGCGTAGGGCGAGTCGCCCTGAAATCTTTCGATTGCTGCCCGAATGCCGCGCGCGCGTCGTGCGAACTCTGGTGTCTCGTGCAGGCGAGTGACCAACTCCGCCAGCTTGTCCGCCGTCACCAGCTGATTCGGACACGACAGAGCGATGCCCGCCCGCGTGAGTTGCGAGGCCAGCTCTTCGCTGCCGCTTCCGCAAGGCAAGACCAGGACTGGTACGCCGCGCGCTGCGCTCCCGATCGCCGCGCTGCCGTGGCCCGTGGTGATGACGCAGGATGCGTGAGGCAGTACGCTATCCATCGAGATCCCGAAGCAGGGCAGCACGTGCTCCGGCCACTCTCGCTGGCAATGGTCACTGCGCATCAAGTCGATGACCATCCGGAAGGGGAGCTTCTCCGAGGCGCTCAGCAGCGCGGGGACGAAGCTCGGCTGGTTGAAGGTGCGGCCCACCTGTACATAGATGAGACCCTTCTTCTCGGACGGCTTGGCGAACCAAGCCTCAAATTCCGTGTGAGCCTTCAGCCAAGGCTCGAGGCATGGGCCGACGTGACGCACGCGCGAGTGCTCGATGCACAGCGGCTCTAGCTCTGGAATGCTTCGCAGCAAGAACAGGTCGCCTTGCAGCGGTGTATCGGCGGACGCTTCCACCGGGGAGACCTTTGCAAACCCGAGGGCTTGGTTCAGGCATCGCATGAACTCGCGGTGTCGCCAGTGCTGTTCGGGGCGCTGGCCGTCGCTCGCGAGGCTCTCCGCGCTTGTTCGTTCCTCCGGCGTCGAATTCGTTGCCGGGAACAGGAACGTCGGACCTCCCAAGATCGCCAGCGGCAGCTGGGCCGCAGCAGAAATCGCGTAGGCGCCGAGCGTGAAGGTCTGGCCTACGATCGCGTCGGGGCGCCACAGCTTGGCCGCCTCCAGCACGTAGGCGCACTGCGCATGCATTGGGCGGGGCAGCCCCCACTCCGCGATTTGGAGCCCACAGTCTCGACCGGAGCTGGGCGGAAGGTACGCGAGCCCATGCTCTCCTACCAGTTCGGCCGCGGCCGGCTCCGTGAGCACGCCCACCGCATGTCCCCGAGCCTGCATCGTTCTCGCGAGGCCCAGCGTTGGTAGCAACAAGCCGGGCGTGGATTGACAGCAGAATAGGAGTCGCATCGAAAGTCTCTGGTGGTTCAAATTCGGGGACAGCGGTTCGCGTGAGTTCAAAGGGCCGAAGCCCGCCCGGGGTGAGGAGACGCTGCTCGGCAGCTCTCCCTCACCCCCTGCTTGGATCATTGAGAGAGCGGACCGAGACCCCCGCCACCGCCGAGGATTCCACCTCCCAGCGGACTGTCCTTGCCGAACAGGCCCTCAAGGCCCTTGCCGCCCTTCGGGTCGTTCTTGCCGCACTCGTGGATGATGCAGATATCGCTGATGGGCCCCGTCCGCACCGGAACCGCGATCGGGCCATTGAGGCGCAGCACGTCGGTGCCCACAAACCCTTGGCGAGTGATGCCACCCCGGACGTCGCCCAGGCTCTTCTCGTCGAGAATATCGAGCTCGTCGAGCAGCGTTTCGTTCAGGCTGACGATGGCTTCTTCGTTCTTGATGTCGCTCATTTTTTCATTTCCTAATGACTTGGGGCTGGATGCCCCGTGTGTTTGTCGTTTCGCGGCGCGCCGTGTTGACTTCGAGTCTACGCAGGTGCGCTACGACCGATTCCGAATGACGTTGCGCACATCGTCGCGCTCATCGTTGGTTGCGCACGCTCTGCTGCGACGTCCGATTTCGGTCATCGATCGGCGAGCCCTCGAGCGAGCAAGGATGCGCGCTTCAAGACGTTCGGCGGCGGCTCGGCTCGCTTCCTCCCTCGGTCGGCACCGAACGGATCTAATCGAAGCGCGAGCCACGGCGCGCGCTGTCAAAAAGTGGCAGTAACGGACGCAACCGCCGCCGCTGCGGCTCCGACAGTTGAAGTCTCTCGACTGAGCAGTGCCCGAATCCATCATGTCAAAAACAGCCACCCCAGAAGCCCGACCCACCTCGATGCCAGCGTCGAACCGAGAGATCCGCATCACGGACGGGGGCGTCGCGTATGCGAAGAAGCGCCTGGCGGCGCGGGGCACGCCGGACGCGGCGGTGCGCCTGGGCGTACGGGGCGGCGGCTGCTCGGGCTTCAACTACGTGATCGAGTTTTCGGACGCGCCCCCGCATCCCAAAGACGTGGTGCATCAGTTCGACGGAGTGCGTTTCTACGTGGATGCCAGGAGCCTGATCTACTTGGCGGGCTCCACGCTCGATTACGAGAACACGCTGATGTTTCAGGGCTTCCGCTTCAAAAACCCGCAGGAAGCCAGCCGCTGCGGTTGCGGGCATTCCTTTACCGTTCGCTGAAGACACTGCGGGCCAGGAACTGCACCAGAAGTTCGCTGGAGATTCCAACTTCCGGCAGGCCACTGATGTGGAGGCCATGATCGAAGACGCGATCCGCATCAACACTCTGGAACGCCTCGGAGCCGAGATCGTGCGTGACTTCGCGCCCGGGCCGCGCGTTTTGCTCGACAAGCACAAGGTGCTGCAGATCCTGATCAAGCTGCTCAGCAACGCGAAGCACGCGCTCAACCATCCAGATGCCGCGCATCACGGTGCGCCTGGATCGGCCGCAGCCGGACCGCCTGGTGTTCGAAGTGACGGACACGGGCATGGGGATCTCTGTCGAGGACCTCGCGCGCATCTTTCAGCATGGCTTCACCACGCGTCGCGACGGCCACGGCTTCGGGCTGCACGGGGCGATCACGGCCGCTCGCGAGATGGGGCGGGGCGCTCACCGCAACCAGCCAGGGCCGCGGCCAGGGTTCGACGTTCCGCCTGGAAGTGCCGTGTGGCGTCGAGGTGGCGGCGGAGTAGCGACCTCCGAGTAACGACGGCGCCCCCCGGGCGGCCCCCGTGAGCGTTGCCATTCAGACGTCACAGCGACGTTGCGCGGGCATTGCCCTCACGTGCTTGGATGCGCGCGGCTTCAACCCTTGCCTGGAACATCCATCATGAAACACATCGCCCGAGCTTCTCTTGCGACCCTGGCTCTTGCTTTCGGCTCTGCCGTGCCTGCGCTGGCGGCGGACCCCGGCGTCACCCTGATCGGGGTCGGGTCGGTTCTCGGCACCGCCTTCGACAAGTCAGGGCTGCAAGGGCGAACCATTTGCAAGCTGGATGATCCCAGCACCTGCACCGACCAGGCGACGCTCGGCGGCTTTGGCTCCGGCATGTCCTACACAGGTCACGACGATGTGTTCATCGCCGTCAACGACCGGGGGACGTTCGATGGGCAGAAACGACGTTCCGTATCTGGACCGCTTTCAGTTCCTGCACATCACGGTCCATCCGGCTGCGGCGTTCCCCAACATCCAGACTGTCCTGCTCGATACGCGGTTTTGTCGCAATGAGGGCGGCAGAACTTCGTCGGCGACACCTTCGCATTCGACGCAGCTCATCCGGAGCTGGGGCTGCGGCTGGATCCGGAAGGCGTCCGGGTGAGCAACTCCGGCACCTTCTTCATCTCCGATGAATACGGACCGTTCGTCTTCGAGTTCGATCGCCAGGGCAACTTGCTCGATCGGCTCGACGTGCCCGCCAAGTTCGCCATCGCCAATCCGCAGAGCTCGGTCGATCCCGACGGCAACTCACTGGAGCTCTACCCGGCGGGCAACGACTCGGGAAGGCAGGCAAACCGCGGCATGGAGGGGCTGGGGATCACACCGGACGGGAGGCGGCTGTTCGGGACGATGCAGAACGCCCTGATCCAGGACCATGGCCTCAACACCGCCACGCCTCCGGGGCGCGTCGGCGTCAACAACCGGATCTTGACCATGGACACCCGCAGCTGCGCCACGCACGAGTGGTGTACGCGGTGGACGCGATCAACCAGGGCCGCGGCGTGAACGATCTGGTGGCTCTCAACGACCACGAGTTCCTGGCGCTCGAACGAGACAACCGCAGCCTGGTGCCGACGCCGCCGAACGCGCCCCAGGCTCCAAACCTGAAGCGCATCTACCGGATCGATCTGAGCAAGACGGGGCTGACCGACGTCTCCAACGTCGCGAGCCTGCCCACCACGGCAGCGGAGCTGGCGGCGCAGGTGCCGCCGATCACACCCGTCAGCAAGAGCCTGTTCATCGATTTGCTGGATCCGAGCTACGTGGTCGACGCCACGACCACCCCGCCCAAGACGATCAAGGACGTGATCGCGGAGAAGGTGGAAGCGCTGAGCTGGGGTCCGGATCTGCCCGACGGCAGGCACGTGCTGTACGTGGTGACCGATAACGATCTGTTCCCGGCGCTGCCCACGCAGATTTACGCCTTCGCGATCGACGAGGCGGTGGCGGGCGTACGCTACGAGCCGCAGCGCGTGGCAGGGCCGTTGTTTCCGCCGGGGCAGGTGAAGAAGGCGTTGCGCTGAGAGTAGCTTCAGGGGGCGATTCGGAATCCGGCCTGCACGCTGCCCGGAAGCAGGTAGTTCCCCCCCAAAGGGCCGACACCGAGTTGCCCCTGCGCGTTGCTTCCCCAGCATTTGACCTCACCGGAATCGATGGCGCAGGTGTGAAAGTACCCCGCGCTCACCGCGGTGGCGCTCGACAATCCGACAACCGCGACCGGCGACGGGTGCTGCAGCATCGTTCCGTCGCCGAGGACGCCGTACGGGTTGATGCATGATAGTCATAACCCATCGTGATTCGGGTCACACTCGTGTAGCGAGAGCAGGCGCGGCCCGAGCGGTTCGCTGCACTGGAAGAGATGATGCAGATAGGCGCGGCTGAAGCGCCGGCAGGTCGCGCAGGAGCAGGCGGCAGTGAGTCTACGCGGTGGGGGCGACCCGCGGCGAAATCGCCACAGCCGCGGGCGCTTCGCTGCTCGCGGGCGCCTCTACGCTCGAGGCAGCAACGGAAATGGGGGGCTCTTCCGTGGCCGCGAAGGGGGCGGGGCCGAGCGGTAGCTCGATGCGCACGGCCGTGCCGCGCCCGAGCTCGCTGTCGATGCGCAGTGTGCCGCCGATGGCTTCCACCACGCCTCGACTCGACGGCAGCCCCAGGCTCAGCTTCACTCGCGACCCCTGCCGCGAAAAGTCCAGATCAAACAGGTGCGGCAAGCGCTCGGCTGCGATGCCGCGGCCGTTGTCGCGCACCTCGAGCAGCACGCGCATTCCGCCAGACGCAGCGCGCACCGCCGTGCTGACCACGATCTCTCCCGCGGGCTCGGGCCCGTCGAAGGCGCTGGCCGCATTCTTCAACAGGTTCAAAAACACCTGATTCAGCTTGGCGGGGAAGCACTGCACCCAGATCGGGCAAGCCGGGGCCTGCAGCCGCACGCTCACACCCGCGGGCAGCCCCGGCCGGATCAGCGCGACGGCCGTCTCCAGCCCGGCGCGCACGTCGGCCACTTGCAGGGCCGCGCGATCCAGCGACACGAACTGGCGCAGGCTCTCGATCACGTCGCGGATGCGCTGCCCACTGGCCGTCTGCACGGTGGCGAGGCGCTCTGCGGCGGCGAGCGTGCCGGCGATCTCCTGCTGCTCTGACGAGAGCCGCTTGCTCTCGGGCAGGACCAGCGCGCGCAGGCGCCCGAGCCCGCGCTGGAGCGTCTGCGTCGAGGACGACAGCGCGCCGAGCGGCGTGTTCATCTCGTGCAAGATGCCCGCCACCAAGCGGCCCATGGTGGCCTGCTTCTCGTTCTCGACCAGCTGCACTTCCGCTTGCTGCAGGCTCTTCAGCGCTGCCTCCAGCTCGGCGCCGCGCTGCTCGAGCAGGCGCGCACGGTGGTAAGCGAGCCGTGCCGAGAGCTCGCGCTGATGAGTCACGAACATCAGCAGCAGGTTCGCACAGACGAGCACCGTCACCGTCACGCCCATCTGCAGCTGCAGATCCGCCGAGGTCTCCAGGAACGCGGCGTTCTGCGCCGTGACACAGCACAGGTACGAGACGCTGGAGGCCCAGCCCAGCACGCTGGCCGCGGCGAAGCGCAGCTGCGACGCGATGTACAGCACCACCAGGTTCATCAGCGTGCCGTTCAGGGCATAGGCGAGCGGGATCTGCCGGGCGTGCCAGTTGTCGACCAGCACCAGGCCCGCCATGCACACCGCAGTCACGCTGTGCAGGTAGGGCACGAAGCGCCGCGAGAGCGTGCTCAGGAACAGCACCAGGGCGATGACCACGGCAAACAACAGGCCGTGGCTGCTCAGATCGAGCTGCGGCGGCACCGGCAAGCCCGCGGCGCGTGCCAGCTCGAGCTTGCGGTGGATGCCGGTGGTGGCGAACGCCACCAGCACCGCCATGAACACGATGAAGCGCCGCAGGATGGCCCGGGATGCCTCCGCTCGCTGCAGGCGAAAGTCGCGCTCCGTTTCGGGATCCAGGAAACAGAGGGTGAGCCGATTCAGTGCCGCCCAGGGCCGCTGGAAATGATTCGAGGGCACGACCTGGCTCAACCGTCCTCCGAAAATCGGCTCTGCCGAGTTAGCTCCGACGAAGCTGTGCCCGGGTATGAGGCCGGGCGGCCTCGCCGTCAAGGACGGCTGCGCTCGACACCCTGCCCTCTGTTAGTCTGCGCGCGTGCCGCAACCCGGTGTGCCGCCCCTCCGCCGCCCGCGCAGCCCCACGCTGCTACTGATTCTGCTGGTTGTGATCATCGCCGCCATGGTCCACTGGTGGCGAGGCTGAACGCCGTCTCGATCTGCGAGCCGATACGCCGGCCCGCGCCCCGAGGAGTCGCGCGCTGCGTCGAGCGCAGGCCCGGCCCCCTTCTCTTTTTCCAGTCTCTGGCACGCGTGCCAGTCGGACGGCAATGGCGCGTCCCGCTGACACGACCAAAATGGATTGCTACTGCACCGAAACGTTCATTCGTTTTGCATTGGTGCAACTCTTACTGATACACGAGAACCGTGGCCCTTCGCTGGGTTAACGCAATCGGTCGAGAGTGAGTGGCTTCGCGCCTACATCAGAGTACAACTGACGAGATGGAAACTGAGGAGACGATCCCGTTCCCGCCGCCCATGCTCCGTACCAGTTCCGGAGGGGCAGCGCGCTCGATGACCCCGCCGCCGCGTTCGATGACGCCCGTCGCGCCGCGCTCGATCACACCTGCACCACGGAGTGCAACACCTTTCCGCCCGCGCAACTTCGCCGCGTCCAGCGCCACCAGCAGTAGCCCTGCAGCCAGTAGCCCTGCAGCCAGTAGCCC
>JAICTU010000445.1 GCA_025936205.1 Polyangiaceae bacterium
GCCGCCACCACCAGGATCACGATGTCCGTGGTCTGTGCGCCACGCGCGCGCATCGCCGAGAACGCGGCGTGGCCGGGCGTATCGAGGAACGTGACCGGGCCACGCGAGGTCGCGACCGAGTAGGCGCCGATGTGCTGCGTGATGCCGCCGGCTTCACCCTCGGTGACCTGGCTCTTGCGGATGTAGTCGAGCAAGCTGGTCTTGCCGTGGTCGACGTGACCCATCACGGTCACGACGGGCGGACGCGGCTCCATGCCTTCGTCCTCTTCGCCCTTGGCTGCGACGCCCCCCTGGGCTGCGACCAGGCGATCCTCTTCGCTGACCGCCACGTCCTCCACTTCCCAGCCGAACTCGCTGGCCACGATCTTGGCCGTGTCCGGTTCCAGGTTGGAGTTGATGTTCACCCCGGTCATGCCGAGGCTCATCAGCTTCATCAGCACTTCGCCCGCTTTGGCGCCCATCTTGCCGGCCAGCGTCTGCAGGCCGACGGCACCCTCGATCTTGACGATCTTCTTGTGGGCAGAGCGCTCTTGCGTGACCGGTGCAGCGCCCGCGCGCCGCGGCGACAGCGAACCGATGCCGCGGTGACGCATGGCCCCACCGCGCTGCGGACCAGAACTTCCGCCGACGCGACCCGGAACCATGCCGCCCCCCGGACGAGGGCCGCGCGCAGCGCCGGGACCAGACGAGCCGCTCTTGGCGTCGTACTGCACGCGCCGTGGCGCTGTGCGCGGAGGCTGCGGCATCGGTACGCCCGCGCGACCTTCCCAGACCTCGATACCGGTCTTGGGACGGGGACGTGCCGCGGGCTGCGGGGTGGATTCGCTCGGAGTCGAGACGGGTGCTGCGGAAACGGGAGCCGAAGGTGCTGCGGACGCGGCGGTCGAAACTCCACTTCCTTTGGCTACTGAGGAAACTGATGCCGAAATGGGTGCTGCCTCCGGTGTGGGAGCGACGTCTACCACTGGTACGGCCTTCACGGGTATGCCGTTTCCACTCGCTTCGGCCGATCGCAGTGCACTTTCTGCTGCCGGGACCGGCGGAGCCGGCGTCGGTGGCGCCGAGAGGGCGGGAGGCGGCGGGGGCGGTAGCACGACAGGGGCCGGGACCACGCTGGGATCGGCAGCGCGCGCAGTGGCCTCGGGAGCCGGGCGCCGAGCGGGCGGAGCCGCGGATTCGGCCGCGGGAGCCGGCGCTGCAGCAGCAACGGGTGCCGGCGGAGCCGCCGCAGGAGCCACCGCCACGGGCGTGGCCGGCGCCGGAGCGGCGGGCGCGTGGGCCGCGGATACAGAGCTGGCAGCTGCAGAGCTGGCAGCTGCAGAGCTGGCAGCTGCAGAGCTGGCAGCTGCAGGGGCTGCAGCCGCAGTGGCTGCGGGCGCCTTCGGTGCGGGAGCCGCGGCTGGCGCCGGCGGGGGCACCGCGGGCTTGGCAGGCGGGTGAGCCTTCGCCGAAACGGGTGCTTCTTCTGCCGACGGCGGCGCGGACTCGGGGCCACCGTCCGAGGGGCGAGCGCGACGCTTCACCACCGTGGGACGAATCCGCTCTTCGGCCGCCTTCTGGCCGCTCTGGCGTTCCAGATGGCGCTTCACGCGGTCGACCTGTTCAGGCAACACCGCGCTCATGTGATTGCGCACGTCCGTGACGCCGACCGACTGGAACAAGGCCACCAGTGCCTTGTTATCCATCGCCAGATCTCGGGCGACCTCGTACACACGCATCTTACTCATAGAACCTCCGCACAGCTCGGATGCGAACTCCTTTGATCCCGCTCACGCAGTCTGTGCCTCCACGCCCTGCTTCAACTGTGAGCGCCGCGCCTCGATCTCGGGCACGTCCGCGCTCACAAATTCCTTCGCCGCGGCTTGTACCGCACGCGCCTTGCGATTGGAGAGACCCGTCTTGATGCTCAAGCGATCGGGGTCTTCTCGCACCACGTCCCGGATGCTCCGGTATCCGCCTTCCTCCAAAAACTGTAACGTACGCAGCCCGACGCCCGGCACCAGCTGCAGCATCTCGCGCTCCGTGGGCGGTTCGGCCCGGTTACAGGCGATCTGCATGCGCTCCTGACGCATGCGGTCCATGGCCGCTACCGCGTTTGCTTGCAAGCTCTTTGCGCCCTCGAGGCCGTTGACGCCGTCGATTGTGATCAGCTCCTCGGCGCCCGCCTCGGCCACCTCTTCTAGAGCGCGAAAACCGAGCCGGTACATGGCCCGAGCCAGGTTCTCGTCCACGTTGTCGATCTGCAGGAACGCGGTGAGCGCGTCTTCCTCCATGGCCTTGAACTTGGACTCGCTGATGATGTCGAGCTTCCAGCCCGTCAGCTGAGAGGCCAGGCGCACGTTTTGACCCTTGCGCCCGATCGCCAGCGAGAGCTTCTCGTCGGGTACCACCAGCTCCATCCGGTGGTCCGCCTCGTCCACGATCACCTTGTTCACGTCGGCGGGCTGGATGGCGGCGATGATGTAGCGCGCCACGTCCTGATCGTAGGGAACGATGTCGATCTTCTCGCCGCGCAGCTCCTGCACCACGGCCTGCACGCGCGAGCCCTTGATGCCCACGCACGCGCCCACCGGATCCACATCCCCGTCGCGCGTGGTGACGGCGATCTTGCTGCGCGAGCCCGGCTCGCGCGCGACACTCACGATCCGGACGATGCCTTCGTAGATCTCTGGCACCTCGGACTCGAACAGCTTCTCCACCAGCTGCGGGGCGCTGCGCGACAGCACCACGATCGGACCGCGCGCCTCGCGATCGATGTCCTTCACGTAGGCCACGATGCGATCGCCGGGACGATACGTCTCACGCGGCGTCTGCTCGCGATAGGGCAGCACGCCCTCCGTCTGCCCCAGATCGACGATCACGTTGTGGCCGCGCTCGAAGCGCCGGATGATGCCGCGGATCAGCTGACCCTTGCGGTCCTTGAACTGGTTGTAGATGACGTCGCGCTCGGCGTCGCGCACGCGCTGCAGAAGCACCTGCTTGGCAGTCTGCGCGGCGATGCGCCCGAAGGAGCTGCGCGCCTGCTTCATGTCGAGCACGGCGCCGAACTCCTTGTCCTGCTGGCGAGCGCGCTCGGCGTCGCGTGGATGCCAGAACACCTGGAACCCGAGCTCTTCGCCGAGATCCGCTTCCAGTCCGTGGCGGCGCGCCAGATCGGCCGAGATCTCCCGCTCCGGTTGCTCCACCTTCTCGACCACGCGCATGTACTGGAACAGATCGATCGAGCCCGTCTCGGTGTTGTACTGCGCTTCCAGCTCGCGCGTGGGACCAAACGCGGCCTGTGCGGCTTTCAGGATGGCAGCTTCCATCGTTTCGACCAGCACCTGGCGGTCGATGCCCTTCTCCTGAGCCACCTGATCGACGATCAGCCCCAGATTGCCGGTAAAGTCGGAAGATTGTGTTGCCATGGATCTTACCTGGTATCCTTCGTCAAACTCGGTACGGCCTTCACTTACGCCCTCGAGCTGCGCCCGCTTGCTTCTGGCGAGGAGCCGCACCCGAGCCCTTTGGGCGAGGAGTCAAAGAGCCCCGGCCGGCTCGCTGACGCGGCGAGAACCCCATCCCCTGCCAATCGATGACGAGCTGTCCCGAGCGGATGTTGTCGAAAGCGAGCGTGCGCGGCGCCAATGTCCCGTCGGCGCGGGTGAGCTCGGCCTTGGGCGCATCGTCCGACTCCAGGACTACCCGCCCCTCGGCATCGACGCCACCCAGCGTGCCCACGATCACGGATTGCCCCGCCACCGGATCGCCCAACTTGATCTTGGCCAGCTTGCCCCGAAAGCGCTGGTAGTCAGCGAGCTTGTACAGCTTGCGCTCGAGGCCGGGGGATCCCACTTCGAGACGGTAGTTCCCGTCGATCAGCTCCAGCACGTCGAACGCGGTCGAGAGATCGCGCGAGACGCGCGAGCAGACGTCGAGCGTCACGCCCTCCCCCGGTTCCACGGGCTTGCCGGACGCCTCACCGTCGGAAGAAGCGGCAGCCTCCGTGCCAGCCTGCGCCGCCTCGGCGTTTTCGACCGTCATGTACAGCACGCGGCCCTGCGAGTCGGTACGCCAGACGAGCTCCACGCCTGCCAGTCCGTGCGCGCGCAGAACGGGCTCGATCGCGTCGAGGAGGCGCTCGCGGGGTAGTCCTGGGAGTTTTTCGTAGGCGAACATGAAGACGCTGAATGGAGCTCAGACGGCGGCAGCGTTCCCAGGCACCGAGCGGTCTTCACGGCAGCGAGGAGAGCAGAGTAACCTGCAGAACCTCGCGGGGTGTCCCGCAGAAGCCATTGGCACCGACGGGATCCGACCCCCCGAAAAAAAACGGATCCCATACTGGGATCCGCAAAGGGAACGCCACCCACCGAGTGGGCGCAGGCAACGTAGCCAAGTCGCGGGGTCCGCGCAAGCTCAGGCGGGGGCCCGACCAGTATCGGCCCAACGACCCATGGCTAACCCACCGTGCGGGATTCTGACCCGTTTTCAGCGGCCTCAACGGATCGGATAGCGTCTTCCACCGACCTCGAGCTGCGGTTCCCCCGCCGCGCCCTCGCTCAGGTAGGGCCAGAGCGAGCTTTGCGCGCTGGGGGTGAAGCGAGCCTCGAAGGCGCCGTCTTTCACGCGGCAATACAGCGCGTCGCGTGCCCCGAGCCGCAGGCTGGCCGGGTCGAGCAGCTCCTCGGTCCCATCCGAAAGCGAGAGCCGGAGCCCTTCCCCCTCGGCACCGACAACGGAGGCAACGGCGCGCACGAAATGTGGGACGTCGTCGACACTGAAGTAGGTCCAGTCGTAACCATTGCACAGCACGAAGCGCCCGTCGTCCGGGTGACGCCGGATCCAGGTCGCGAAAGCTGCCTGCATGCCGGGGTGGCGCACGAGCTCGCCGGCGTGCCAAAATCGCCCTTCTGCATCCAGGCGGATGGTGCTCTCGCGCGACTGCCCCGGGGGTGGCGGTCTGCGGAAGAACTCCGGGTGCTCGACGGGCAACATCGAATGAATCCAGACTACACCAGTTCCACGGCCGAGCGCGCTCCGACTCCGAGTGATCCGAACGCGACGCGGCGCTATTACGACGCCTTTGCGAAAAACTACGAAGCGCGGCGCGGTGCGCAGAGTCGCGGCGGCTACCACGACCTGATCGACGAGCTGGAGTCGGAGTTCGTGAGGCGCTTTGGCACGGACAAGGACGTGCTGGAGGTGGGCTGCGGCACGGGCCTGGTCTTGTCGCGCATCGCCCAGTTTGCGCGCTGCGCGCGCGGGGTCGATCTTTCCCCGCGCATGCTCGACGCCGCGCGCGAGCGGCAGCTCGACGTACAGCAGGGCAGTGCCACGGATCTGCCCTTCGAAGACGACACGTTCGACGTCGCCTGCTCGTTCAAGGTGCTCGCTCACGTCGAGCAGATCGAGCTGGCGCTCTCGGAGATGGCCCGCGTGGTGCGCCCGGGCGGCTACATTCTCGCGGAGTTCTACAATCCCTGGAGCCTGCGCGGCCTGATCAAGCGCTTCGGCCCCGCGCTGCGCATCGCGGAAGGCATCGATGAGGCCGACGTTTACACGCGCTTCGACTCGCCTTGGCGCGCCGAGAAGCTGCTGCCTCCGCACTGCCGGCTCGTGGCGGAGCGCGGTGTGCGCATCACCGTGCCGAGCGCACTGCTGCTGAAGGTACCGCTGCTCGACAAGGCCTTCTGGTTTTCCGAGCGCCGCCTGTGCGACTCGCCGTTGCGGCGCTTCGGAGGCTTCTGGATCGGCGCTTTTCAGAAGCAGGCGCGCTGAGCGTTCTGCTCAGCTCTGCCTCTGCTCTGCCTCTGCTCAGCTCTGCCTCTGCTCAGAAAGCCCCGCTCACGCCGAGCCAGCCCAGCCCGATGTCGGGACGCAGTGTGGCGCCGTGCGTCTTCGCCGGCTCGCGCGAGCGCAGCGCATCGGGCAGCGGCCGGCGCCGCTGGCCCACCTCGATCTCGCCGCGATAGGAGACGTTGGCCTCGATGATCCCGGCTGCGGCGACCCCGACCAGGCTCATCCAGGCGATGGTGCCGACCTGGCGGGCCGCGCGCACCTTGCTCGTCAAGTCGCCGCTATCCAGCGGCGCCCGCCCACCCTGGGCCTTGGAGTGCAGGCCGAGCTCGATCGAGGTGGCGGTCAGCGCGGTGATCGACAGCGCCAGCTCGCTGCTCAGGAAG
Source organism: Polyangiaceae bacterium (assembly GCA_025936205.1). The sequence continues at coordinate 6,162 of JAICTU010000445.1, forward strand.
ATCCAGCCCAGGGTGTTATCTTCATTCTGAAACTGGCCCAGTCCGAAGGGCACCCAGGCCATCCAGCGATCATTGCGCCGCACCACGGTCTCCAGACTGGCCAGGCGCTCCAGCTCGGCGACACGCCAGCGTTCGCGTTGCTCCGCTCTCAGCCGCGCCTCGGCCTCCCTCCGACCGCGCTCCAGCTCCTCTTCCTGCTGGCGCTCGAGCAGCACCATCAAGCTGCTGCGCACCTGCACGAACATGTCGACCACGCTGGGAGGAAACACGACCGGGTCCGGTGGCTCGAGCTGGCGATCGTCCAGGATGGCCTGGCGAAACTGAGCCCGAGCGTCCTCGGAACGGCCAGAGGCGATCAGGCACGCTGCCAGGTAGACACGCGCCGTGCCACGCTCCTTCAGCTGCAGGCGATCCGCCTGCTCGAGCAGACGTGTGAAGGCGTCGACGCACGCTGCGTAGCGCGCCGACTCATAATAGAGGCGCGCGCGCTCGAACGCCGCCGCCGCATCCAGCTCCGCAGGATGGCCGGCGTTCGGTGCCGCCGGCGACGGGGCTGAATGAGGAACGGCTGCGGGAGAAACCCCAGGCTGGGCGGAGACGACGGTGCTCACGCACAGAGAGCCTGCCAGGAGCAGACAGAGAATGCGGTGACGCGGGCCAGCCATCATGGGCGACGGCCCAACTCCGGACCGTAGCCGTGACTCTAGCGGCCCCGGAACCCTACGGCCATGGAATAACTTGGGTCTGCCCGGCGCGCAGCGTGACTTCGGACTTCTGCGGAGGGGCCGAGGAATCATCGGCGCGCAGGGTGCACGTGACAGGCCCCACGCTCACGCGGGACATCTTGATGTGGACATCGCCAGGAAAGCGCTGATCGCCGGAAAATAGGCTCGGGCACGTCAACAGCCCGCTCACACCCTCCTCTGCGCTGACGCGCACGATGGCATCCAGGAAGGGGATTTCACCGTTCACCTGCTGTGGGCCTTCGCCGGCGACGATGTTCACGATGCGTTCAGAGCTCACGCAACAGTTGCCTTCCGGGGCAACGAACTCGAAGCGATGGGCTCCGAGCGTGAGCGAGTGGTGAACGTCGCCGAACCACTGGACCGGCTCGCCATCGATGCGCAAGGTGCCCCCCGTCGCCCCCGTGATGTGCACCACCACGTCGCGGCTGGTGACGGGCTCGGCCTCGTTGGCGCCCGTGCTTGCGCGCCGATTGCCGCCGCGCACCACGCCCGCGGGACGCGCCGGGCCTGCGGCTGCCTCTGTCTTGCCCGCGGCGGACTCCGTTGGCGGCGCGGCAGCAGCGGGCACGTGCAGCGCGGCGCTGCCTGCCCCGGCCGTGCCTGCTGCCGGTGCTGCGGCAGAGGGCAGCCCCGCGCTCGCCGGACCCGGCGCCGCGGCGCTCGGCAGGCTGGGCGCGGGGGACTGGGGCACCTCGCGGGCGAGCGGCGGAATCAGCTCCGGGCGCTGACGCGCGGGCCCGATCTGGCGATAAGA
>JAICTU010000298.1 GCA_025936205.1 Polyangiaceae bacterium
CACTTCCTGGGCGTCAACGCCCAGCGCTCTAATCTGCACCGCGAGCGCCACCGGGGTCGACTTGCCCTCGGGCTCGACCTGGTCGGTCTGCCCGGGCGCCTGGCTTAAGGGATCACCTATGAAGTAGAGCTAGAGGCCGGGAACGCCCGGCACGTCGTCCACATCGAATCGCCCCGCGCGCTTCCAGCCGATGCGCAACAGCCAAGTTTGCGGCGCCACCACCGGCGCCGCTTTCCGGTGATGCTCCCGCTCCCATCCCGCTCGCGCCGCACGCACGCCAAACGCGAGCTCAGTCGGGCGCTCGAACTCGGCAAACCAAGGCGCTGAAGAGCATCCATCGACGAAGCCGGCAAAAGGCATGCTTTTTACGGCGGCGGCCGCGCTGCCCTGCGGGGTGCGGGCGTGCTTCCGAGAGTTGAGCAACACGTAACGCAACGCCATGCGCACCTCGCGAGGGGTCTTCAATACCCTTGCATGATACCGATCCGCAAACACCCGCCCGCTGCGCACCAACTCGCGATTCACGGCGCGCGCCACCCGTATCGAAACCCCCTGCATCCCCCGCGACAGCGACCGCCGATCCCCCGCCTCCGCGATGAGATGCACATGATTGCTCTGCACCGAAAAGTGCACGAGCCGAAACCCGAACCGCGCCTGCCCTTCCGCCAGAGCCTCGCGCACCTTCTCAAACAGCGCCGGGACGCGCAGCGACGCTATCCCCGAAAGAATGCGCAAAGTGACATGAACCGGATGATGCCGGGACAATGCCGAACGGCGCAGATGCGAGACGCCGGCTGCGTCGCTCTTTGGCGGCCGGCCCGCTCCTTTGCGAGCTCCGCCCCAGGTACGAAAGCGGAAGGCGAGCTGGCGGCGTGACGTCACGAACTTGATTTAGCAGTAATTTTGGCCTGTGCAAGCGGCTCAGCGATCTTCAGGAGGGGGTCCGAAGGTGGTACTGACCTGATAGATCCTTCCAGAGCGTCGTCGCCAAACGGCTCTTGTGTGGATTCGGCGCTATCAGGAGGCAGGGCGCGACGTGCGCGATGAGTAGCGTTCGCGCAGACCTTCCAGCAATCCCTCGTGCCGTATCGTCAGAGATGCAGGATCGAATTGTCGCGGCGCGGAAGCTGCACCGGCGCTGGGACCCAATGAAGCTGCGCGCGTGGCTCGTCGAGCGTTGCCCCGCAGCTCAGTTTTCCCAGCGTGAGTGGCATTGGTGCCGTACTTTGCAGACGAGGCATGACTGTCTTCGGTCGTGCCGCCCGTTGCCGATTGCGAGCGTCCCAACGTCCGCCAGATCCTCGACTCCGCATTTCGAGAATATGGCCTACCCACGCGGGTTCGCTCCGATGGTGGACCGCTCGACCGCTCGAGGCCGGCGTCGCTTCTCATCCGCTAGCACAACAACGTGCTTTCGACTCCTTTACCGGTGACGCGCCTGGCCACGCCGAAGGCCTTGACCGTCGTGGTTGGTTACGCTGGCGCCCGCGGCCCGTTTCCGCGGCGAAGCGCTGGGCTCTCGAGCGAGTCAATCTTTGGCCGGGCTGCTTCCAGTCCGGCTGCCAGTCTCCGGTGCCCTGGATCGCGGGTAGCGGCTCGACGGGAGGCCGTACTCCGTCACTTCGCCGATTTCGTATGCCGCCGGGTTGGTGCCCATCAGGGTCCAGGCGGCTCCTCCCATGCTGCCCCGCGGGCTTCGACGGTACGATGTCGAGCGTGACGCCTTTGACCCAGATTCTGCCCGGCTCCGCTCAGGAGCACGCCGAAGTTGAGTGTGCGAGCTTCGTTGGTCACGTGAAGCACGGCGATCTTGCATGTTGTCGAAGGCGGTCGTCTGGACCCCACTGCCATCCACGCGAACCAGAGTCCCGCCCAGCCGCTGGGGCAGCAATGCCCCGGAGAGCGCAGCCAGCGGCTGGCGTCGACTTGCCTCTCGCCAGCGATCAGCTCGTGCTCGACGCGCTCGGGCTCGTCGTCGAGCGATTGCAGGGCTTCGCTGGTGCGACCAATGAAGGCGCCAGCCAGCAGCGTTGCACCGAGCACAGCCGCGGCCGCCAACCCGATCGTCAGCGCGCGCGCCGGCGGCGCGCCTTGTAAGCCGCATCCAGGGCCGGAGCGACGGCGACTCCGCCGTCTCGCGCATCAGGTCTCTCACGCGGCTTCGAAATGTGTACAGAGCGGCGCTCGACATCTGAAACTCGCGAGCCACGTCCTCGATGCCAGGCGCCTCTCGGGCTCGAGGTCGTCGGGGCCGAGCGCCAGCACGTCGTCGGCGGTCGGCGTCTCCGCCCAGGCGCTGCGTCTTCCACTGCGCAAGATGGTCGCCGCCTCCCGCTCGGCAACGAGGCCGACGAAGTTGTCGAGCGATAGCCCACGGCTCCCACCGGCCGAGTACTCGTCCGTCGTGTTCGAACAGGAGCAGCAGCACCTGCTGCGTGAGATCGATAACCTGGCTTCGCTCGGACGAGCGCCGGTGGACGTGGGCGTCAGCCGTAACACCAGTTGCCGGCACGCCTGTCGCCGTCCCCGTCGTCATATTCGGGGTATTCGGCTCGCTGCGCTGAATCTTACATGCACGCCCTGCCGGCCCCGCGACGTTGCCCGCTTTCGCACTCGTACCCAGATCTCGGGCGCGCCGAATCGGAACGCCATGCGTTCGATTTCACCCGCCATGGTGTCGTGAGCGGGTCCGCGCGGCGGGCCGCTGGTCGCAATGCTAACCTGATGGAAGCAAGTGAAGATCGAGACCGCCATCAAGACTCGCATCCTGCCGCAGCGCGCAGGAGTGGGAACTCGGCTCGGGCGTTATGAGCTGCTGAGTCGTGTGGCGCACGGGGGCATGGCCAGCGTTTGGCGGGCGCGCGAGAAGGGCGCAGGGCGCGAGCGGCTGGTGGCGGTGAAGATGGTGCTGCCCGATCTCGCGGGCAGCGAGTTCGAAGCAATGTTCCTGGAGGAGGCGCGGCTCGCCGCGCTGATCCAGCACCCCAACGTGTGCCAGATCTTTGAGCTGATCGATCAGCACGGCATCCTGGCGCTGGCCATGGAATGGATCGATGGCGGCACGTTCGCCGCGCTGCTCGCGGCCAGTACGGCATGTGGGCCGCTCGATCGGCGGGTGTCCGCAGCCATTCTCGCCCAGGTCGCCTGCGGGTTGCACGCGGCCCACGAGTTGCGCGATGCAAACGGTATGAGCATGCAACTGGTCCACCGCGATGTGTCGCCGCAAAATGTCCTGATCGGACGCGACGGGCGCGTCACGGTGACCGACTTCGGGGTGGCGAAGGCGCTGGGCAGAGCCGGCTGTGCCACCGCCGTGGGCACGCTCAAGGGCAAGCTCGCGTACATGTCCCCGGAGCAGGTCAATGGCGAGGCTGTCGATCGGCGCAGTGACATTTTCGCGCTGGGAGTGGTGCTCTATATGGCCACGGTGGGGACGCATCCGTTCCGGCGCCCCGGCGAGCCCCATCGCCAGATGTTCACGCGTCTGAGCCAGCCGCTCACGCCGCCCTCGGAGCTCGGGCCCGGCTATCCCGTGGAGCTCGAGCTGATCGTGTCGCGCGCGCTGCAGCGGAATCCCGACCAGCGGTTTGCCACCGCGGAGGAGCTGCGCAGCGAGCTTCTTGCCTGGATCGCGCGCAGCGGTCCCGCGCTGGGAGCAGCCGAGATCGCCGACGCAGTCAACGAGCGGCTCGGTCCACCAAAGTCAGTGCCGCTCGATGGCATCGCGCACGCGGAGCGGCCCACGGTGATCCCGGGGCGCAGAGGCTTACCGGGGCGCTGACGCGCCAGCGCGGCTCAGATCAGCCGCCATCCCAGCGCGTGCTGCGCCGGACCTCGCCATGGTCGAAGAGCGCGCTCAGCTGCGCGCAGCGCTCCGGCTCGCGCTCGCGCTCGCAGTTCGCCGCCTGCATGCGCAGGCTCTGCAGATCCACTTCATACGGGGAAAGCGGCACCGCGATGGCGGACTCGAAGGCGCCTTCCGCGAAGAACGGATCGATGGGTCGTGTCTCGGCGCCGTGGCAGCCTCCGCAGATGCTGACCGTGCCGACGCTGATGCGCTCCGTGATGTCCGCCGCCGTGACGGCACGGGTGAGCGGGAAGGCAACCTCGCCCTTCACCGAACGGCCCGGGGCCGTACGATAGCCGAGCTCCAGGCGAGAGCTGAACTTCGAGTTGGTGACGACGGAGAGCACGAGCTCTCCGATCACGATGAAGGTGCGGGGGCGGTCGGCTCCGTCGGCGGGCTGCAAGCTGAGCTCGCTGCGGGTGAGGTAGAGCTCGAGCGGTCGATCCAGGCTCTCCAGGAAGCACGGCAATGTAGTGGGCTTCGGCAGCGCGTTCATCAGGGCAACCGCTGCCTGGAACGTGCGGGGCGAGCCGGAGACGCCGGGCGGCGGCGAGCAGGGCGCTGCTTCGACCGGCATGTCCTGCCCTGGCTCCACAGAGGGGGCCGCGGCGACGTTCTCCGGGATGCTGCTCGGGTCGGCAGCAGCGGGGCTCGGGTCGACAGCGGCCGGAGACGCGGTCTCCGCCACGGAGCCCGGAGGCACGACTCCTTCCACCAGGGCGGGGCGCGAGCCCTCGCGCGCTCCGCAGGAGGCCAGCAGGGCACTGAACAGCAGGGCGTGAGTTCCTGCTCGCGTTCGATTCGCCATGCAGGCGCCCAGAGCAACCGCCGTGCCGCCGCAACGACAATGGCAATCACTCGTAAAAATCCCAGCGCTGGCGCACACGATCGCGCAAGGTTTGCGTCCGTACACGGCGCCGGCAGGCTTCTGCGCGCGACTATCCGGCCCCGCCGCGAGCGGTCTCGAGCAGCGCCTCGATCTCCGCATCACCGCTCGGCCTCAGGTCGCCCGGCACCTTTGCGCCCGCCGCCAGCAGCACGCGCACCACACCGAGGTAGTCACTCTCACCCGGGCGCCAGCCAAAGCTCGACCAGCGCTGCTGGATCGCCGTGTGAAACGGCGTGCCGAAGCCCGGCACGTCCAGCATCGGCGCCCCGAGCTCGAGCAGCTCGCGCAGCAGCTGGGGATTGCCGCGGCAAGCCGCCCAGTGCAGCGCAGTCATGTCCATCCAGCTCGGTGCCTGCAGATCGAAGCCCAGCTTGGCCAAGATCACCGCTCCGGGGCGGTTGCCGGATTCGGCGAAGGCGGCGACGCGCGGGCGGTCCCAGGAGCGGGCCTGCGCCAGCAGCTCCGGCTCGGCGTCGAGCAGAGAGCGAGCGCGCGCTTCGTCGCCGTAGGCCGCCGCCACAATTAGCTGATCCAGCGCCGTGCGCTCGCCCCGTGTCGCTCCGCAGCGCTCCAGCGCCGGCGCCACTTCGACCTTGCCGTGCCAGCGCTCCGCCAGGTCCAGCGCGCTGCGGCCCGTGATCGTCTTGGCCTGCGCATCGGCCCCGCGCTCCAGCAGCAGCTCGACGATCGCGCTCGTGCCGGGGCGCTGGATGGCCCAGTGCAGTGCGCTCAGGCCCCAGGGGTGCCGGACGTTGGGATCCGCGCCGTGATCCAGGAACCAGCGCACTCCCTCCAGGTAGCCCAGATCGATCTGATGCAGCATGCAATACGAGAGCCACTCGGGCTTCAGCCCGTAGCGGTACAGCAGCTCCAGCGCATCGAGGCTGAAGCGCTCGACGGCGTGATACAGCGACTGATCGTCGTTGGGATCCGCGCCGGCGTCGAGCAACTGTGCGGCGAGGCCGAGATTGTCGCTGACGTGGATGCAGCCGAAGAGCACCGGGAAGGAGTGCGACGTGCCGTCGCCGCTCGGCACCGAGTAGCCAGCGTTGGCGCTCGCGCCCCGCTCCAGCAGCAAGCGGCCGACCTCCGTGATGCGCGCGGCTCGCCCGTCGTGGCGCCGCGCCAACAGCGAATACGCCACGTAGACCAGCGCTTGCCAGTCGCGCGGTGCGAGTGCACGCGTGACCAGCCCTGGATCCTGCTCCAGGCGGCGTTGCACGACCTCGACCTCACCACACGCGCACGCCAGGACGAAGTCCTCCTTGCAGAGGGAGGGATCGGCATCCAAGTAGGCCAGAGCGCGCTCCGGGTCCGCCGTGGAGGGTGCATCCCAGCCGCGCCCGCAGACGGCGTCGATCAGCTGCTGGATCCGCTGCTCGCGCCCCGCCGCTAGAAACTGACTCAGCCCGAAGTCGCGCGTCATGCCCATTTCGCCCGGTTACGCCGCGATGCGCTGCACGCTCGCGAGCGCCACGATCGGGCGTTGCCGGTAGACGCCCGGAGGGACCTCGTAATGCCGCTTGAACGCCCGATTGAAGGCGAACTCTGATTCATACCCCACGCGCCGCGCCACCTCCGCCAGCGCAGCGTCCGAGCCCTGCAGCAGAGCCGCGGCGACTTGCATCCGCCGCTGCGTGAGGTAGCGCATCGGGGAGAGCCCGAGCGCGCGCGCAAACTGCCGCGCGAACACCGGGCGCGAGAGCCCTACCGCGCGCGCCAGCAGCTCCACCGTCCAGCGCTTGGAGAGGTCGGAATTGAGCAGGGTGATGGCCTTTTCGATACGCGTATCGCGCAGCGGCCGGCCCCATCTGGGCAGGGGCACCGACGTGGAGCTGCGCGCCACGTACACGAGCAGACTGCGGAACAGAAAGGGAAGCAGCGCCGCGCTCTCGGCCTTGTCGAAATCGACTTCATCCGCGATCAGGCGCAACACGGCCGACAGCGCAGGCTGCCGCGCGATGGCATCGCGCGAGAACAGACGCGCCACTTTCCCCTGGCTGATCCGCAGAGAAACACCATCCGCGCCACCTGAAAATGTCGCCTCGACCAGCAGCTGAGGCTCAGCCTCCGGCGCGCGCGCGACCACGCGCAGGGCCGCACGGCCGCGCTCGACGTGCACCACCAGCCCCGGCAAGGAATCCATCTCCAGCGCCATCTCCACCACCGCAGTCTGCCCCGCGCAGCCGCGACCGTCCACCCGAGAGAGCCCTGGACAACGCTTCGAGACGACCAGACATGGCGCCGTGAGGGGCCGGCACCACACTGATCGGGCGAGCCCCTTGCCATGCCCATTCTCTCCCCTACCCCTCCGCCCCCCAGCTCCGAGAAAAACGCCAGCTCCGCTCTGGTCCGCGACCACCTGTTCGCGGCGCGCACCGTGCTCATCTTCGGCGAAGTCACGAGCGAGCTGGCGGAGAGCGTCTGCGCACAGCTGCTGGCCCTGGCGGAGCGCGGCAGCGACCCGATCCGCGTGATCTTGCATTCCCCGGGCGGCCACGTCGAATCGGGAGACACGATCCACGACATGATCCGCTTCGTCGATCCGCTGGTGCACATCCTCGGCACGGGCTGGGTCGCCAGCGCCGGGGCGTTGATCTTCGCCGGAGCGCGACGCGAGCACCGCAAAGCACTGCCCAACACGCGCTTTCTGTTGCATCAACCGCTGGGCGGCGTCGGCGGCCCCGCCTCGGACGTCGAGATCGAGGCGCGGCAGATCCTGGCCATGCGTCAGCGCCTGAACACCATCTTCGCCGAAGCCACCGGACAGACCCTGGAGAAGATCACGCGCGACACCGAGCGCAACCACTGGATGAACGCGCGCGAGGCGTGCGACTACGGGCTGGTGGGCTCGATCGTGGGGAGCGCCGCCGAGTTCGGCTCGATTGGCTGAGGCTCGATTGGCTGAGGCTCGATTGGCTGAGGCTCGACAGCGGCGATCTCCTCCAGCAGACGCTCCAGCGGGAACGGCTTCTCCAGGATCGGACGACGGTAGAGCTCCTGCAGCCGGCCGAGGTCGGTGCCGACGCCGATACCCGTCATGAAAATGAAGCTGTTGCGATAGCGCGGATAGCGCTCGCAGACCTGGACGTAGAGCGCGTCGCCGGAGAGCTCGGGCATCCGCACGTCGGAGAGCACGACGTCGAAAGTGTCGCTGGCCAGCAGCTCGATCGCCCGTGCCCCGGCGTTGGTGACCCGCACGTCGTGGTGGGTGCTCAGCTGCTGCGCCAGCGCGCCCGCCAGCTGGACCTCGTCCTCGACCACCAGCACGCGCCTGCGCCGCGCGGGTGCGTCCAGTGCCGGCACCCGCCCCTTCACGGGCGACTTGCCCGGCGCGAGCGAAGCGCGATCGACCGCCAGGCGTACGGTGAAACGCGAGCCGCTGCAGCCCCCGGGCGCCGGCTCGAAGACAGGGCTGACCACCTCGATGCGGCCGCCGGCGCGCTCGACAATGTCACGGCTGATCGACAAACCAAGCCCGGTGCCAACACCCGCCTCCTTGGTGGTGAAGAAGGGCGCCCAGATGCGCGTCAACTCTTCCGGCGCAATGCCGGTGCCGGTGTCGCTGACTTCAATTTCGATCTCGGCTCCGCGAGTGCGCGTGATCACATTGATGTGATGCTCGCGGCCTCCTTCGGCAGGAATGGCCTGCGCGGCATTCACCAGCAGGTTGACGATCACCTGTGCCAGCCGGCCTTGCTCGATGCGCGCCGGCGGGACCGGCTCCAGGTCGACCATCAGGCGCGCGCGATCCACGAGCTGGTTGCGCGTGAGCGTCAGCGCGCTCTGCACGGCGCGATTGACGTCGGCCGGCGGCGCGGAGCCGGTGCCCTGCCGGATGGGGCCGGAAAACAGCCGCAGATCGCGCACGATATCGGCGATGCGCTGCAGTGAGTCGCTCAGCTGCTGCACCAGCTTGCCAGCCTCGCGGCGCCCCGCTTCCGACGCGACGCCATCCTCGCCCTCCGGGTCGGCGAGCGAGCGGGCGAGGTGCTCCAGCCCGAGCATGAGGAAGGCCGCCGGGTTGTTGATCTCGTGCGCGACGCTGGCAGCGAGCCTGCCCAACGTCGTGAGGCGGTCGGTCTGCACCAGCTGGAGCCGCGCCGCATGCTCGGCGCTGATATCCACCAGGATGCCCTCGATCCCGACCACGCGCTCGCGCTCGGTGAGCGCATAGATCTGAACGCTGGCCGTGAGCACGCCCTGCGCCCCCTGCCGGGTCAAGTTTGCCTCGTAGGCCGGGAGTGGAGCCCCGCGCCGAGCTGCTTGCAGCGCGTCGTCGAAGCTCTGCCGGTCCGCCTCGTCCGCGTGAGCCGCGCGCAGACAGTCCGGGTGCGCGCACGCGAACGACTGCGCGATGCCCAGCAACTGCTCGGCGCGCCGGTTGATGTACAACAGCTCACCGCTCTCCGCATCGAGCCGGAAGATCACCAGCGGCGCATTGTCGAGCAACGTGCGGTGCTGCTGCTCCAGCAGGCACAGGCGCGCCAGATACTCCGCTGCCTCGCGCTCCGCCGCGACGAAGTGCGAGATATCTCGCACCAGCATGTGCGCGGCGACCACCGGATCGTGCTCGACGCTGGTCACCGTGACCGCGACGGGGAGACCGACGGCTCCCCCCGTGCTGCGCAGGCGCGCGCGCACACTCCGTCCGCCTTCGCTCGCCGCGCTCACGTCCGCCAGGTCTTCGACCAGCTCCGCGAGCGGGAGCCCGATCAGCTCCGCCCGCGCGCGGCCGGTGAGGCGCGCGGCAGCGGCGTTGGCGTCCGTGATCTTGCCCTCGCGGCTCCAGGCTAGCAGCGCGTCGCCCGACGTCTCCAGGATCATGGCCAGCCGGCGCTCGCGGGCGGCGGCGAGAGAGCGGCGGAACTTGCTGCCGAACAGCGCGGCCACCTGCTCCAGGAGCTCCAGCGGGACCTGCGCCGCCACATCGATCTCGGCGAAGCAGACCACCAGCTTGGCCAAGATCGCTACCGAGTCCTCGCTCTGCGGATCCCGGATCGGCAGCGCCACGTAGGACAGGAAGCCGGACTGGGCCGTGATGCGATCGACCGCGTCGCCCAGCCGCGTGTCCCTGCAGATGCGCGGGCCGCCCGCCATCACGGTGCCACGCTGCGCAACGTCGGGCAGCGGATAGCGCGCGCCAAAGGGCGGCGCAGGTGTCGACGAGGCGCCCAGCGACAGCGCATACACCACCTGGTCCTCGCGCTCGGGCACCACCACCAGCAAGCGCCCGAGCGGAATGTGCTCAGCGAGCGCCGCCGCCAGCTCTTCAAAGGCGTCGCGCTGCAACAGATCGTCGTGCCGGGCCGCCGCGCGCAGCACCGCGTTGTGGGCGCGCAGGCGGTCCAACTCCGAGGCAAAACCAGCGGGATCGCTGCTCACGTCGCAGTGACCCTACTCCACGGCACTCCCTGCAGCCAGCCCCGGACGGGTGACGTGGCAATCAACGGCGCCTCAGCGAAAGCTCGAAGAAATTGCGGTTCCATTCCTGCCGGCAGGTGCGCTCCGGATCCGGCTCTTCCGCCCAACCACCGGAAAAATAGAATCGATCGTCGACAGTTGCGCCGGCATGGTACTCGATGCGCGGCATCGTGCCGTCGCTGTCGAGCCGGCTCCAGGTCTCGCCTTCGATGTCGAATGCCCAGATTTCATCGCTCGCGAGCGCCAGCTGGGGAAAGCCGACGCAGCTGGTCGTGGTCGGCAAATCGCCCCCGACGTGCAGCACATAGCGCTTGCCGTTGGGCGCCCGCACCACCCCCATGCTGCCCTGATCGCGCACCGGGGTGATACCGCTCGGCAGCTGGCGGAAGGTGTTCGTGGCGATATCGTAGACCCAGAAGTCATCGATGCGCGCGAAACCCTCGGCGCCGAAGGCCAGGCCACCGTAGTAGTAGATCCTGCCGGCGCTCTCATCGAGCGCGACCGCGGGCTTGTAGCGCGGCGGCGGCACGTCCCCCTCCGGGGTGAGCTGCGTCCAGGTGCCGAGCGCCGGCTGGAACGCCCAGAGCTCGTTGTTCACCTCGAAGAAGCGGCTGATGCCCGCGAACATGTACATCGTACCGTCGAAGAACTCCGCCGTGCAACCGGAGCGCGCGCTGGGCCGCGCGCCCGCGGGCTCCAGCAAACTCCAGCGCCGGCTCGGCAGATCGAAGCGATACAATCCGTCGTTCGCCACCAGCGAGGCGAAGAAGCCCGGGTCCAGCTCGAACAGGTAGTGCGCGCCACCGAACAGATACAGGCTGCCTCCGCGCGCGCCGTCCGCGGCGGTGCACGAGTACGACCAGCCGCTGGGTTGCTGGTCGCCGCGCTGCTCGAGCTCGCGCAGCGCGCCGCTGCGCGTGCGCAGCCGCCAAACGTCTTGTGGGAACGTGTTCGTCTGCGTCGTGAAGTCATCCACGACGCCGCGCGCGACATACACATTGCCATCCAGCGCCACCACGGAGTGGCCGCTGCGCTGGAGCGCCGTATCCTCCGCGATCGCGTCCACGTGCGCGACCAGGCCGTGCCTCAGCTCTGCTGCCGAAGCCCGCGTTGCCTGCTCGCCGCCCGCAGCTCCTCCGCAGCCGCTGGCGATCAGCCCCGCGATCCAGCACCCGTTCCCCAGCACCACTGACGACTCGATCCACGCTCGCCTCACCGACGTCGACATCAGAGCTCCTCGTGTAGGGTCCCACCGGATG
>JAICTU010000382.1 GCA_025936205.1 Polyangiaceae bacterium
AAGCGATCGACGCCGTTGGCGCTGGTGAACAGGCAGAAGTCGTAGTTTTGCACACCCAGCGCGGCGGTGCGCAGCGCGTCGGGGTCCGGCGGCGGACCGATCTCGATGCTGGCGATCACGATCGGCTCGGCGCCGCGGCGCCGGATCGCTTCCGCGGTGCCGGCGGCCTGGTGCTCGGGGCGGGGCACCAGCAGCCTCCGCCCGAACAGCGGCAGCCGATCGTACCAGCGTAGCTCCTCGCGCAGCGACACCACGTCCCCCACCATGATCAACGCGGGGTTGCTCAGCCCGGCGGCGTGCGAGGCCTCGGCGATGCGCGCGAGCGGCGCCGTCACCACGCGCTGCGCCGGGCGAGCCGCCCACTGTATCACGGCTGCCGGCGTCTGCGGCGAGCGCCCGCCTTCGATCAGCGCGCGCGTGATCGCGTCGATGCGCTGCATGCCCATCAGCACACAGATGGTCTCGGTCGCGGTGGCCAGGCGCTTCCAGGCGTCCGGCGACCAGCTCTTGCCCTCGCGATCGCTGCCCGTGATGAAGGTCACGCTCGACGACAGATCGCGGTGCGTCATCGGGATCCCGGCGTACGCGGAGGCCGCCACCACCGACGAGACGCCGGGCACGATCTCGAACTCGACACCCGCGCGATACAAGGCCAGCGCCTCCTCCGCGCCGCGCGCGAACAGGGACGGATCGCCCCCCTTCAAGCGCACCACGTTGCGCCCGCTCTGCGCCAGGTCGATCAGCTGCGACGTGATCCAGTCCTGGGAGGGGTTCTTGCTGCCGCCGCGCTTGCCCACGTCGCGCAGCTCGGCGGCGGGCGGGCACAGCTCGAGCAGCGCGGGGTGCGAGAGCGCGTCGTAGAGCACGACATCCGCCGCTGCCAGCAAATCACGGCCGCGCACGGTGATCAGGCCGGGATCGCCGGGACCCGCGCCGACCAGCCACACCTTGCCAGGCTTTACACTCTCCACGCGCCGAGCATTACACGCTCCTGCCGCAACGGACGTGGCGTTTCGACCAGCGTCGCCCCGCTGCGCCCCACTGGCCATGCGGCCAAGCTCACCCATGCCGGGGCACCATTTCTCGGCGTGGACTCGGTCCCCCGCGAAAAGCTGCTAAGACCGGGCCGTGCCCGGTCCCACCGTTTACCAGTATCCGAAGTGCAGCACCTGCCGCAAAGCGCTCGCTCATCTCGATCAGCGGGGTGTGGAGTACGAAGCGATCGACATCGTGCAGCACCCGCCCTCGCGCACGCAGCTGGCCGCGGCACTGAAGGAGAGCGGCTTGCCGGTGAAGCGCTTCTTCAACACCTCGGGCCAGAGCTACCGCGACGGCAAGTTCGGCGAGCGCTTGCCGGAGATGTCCGAGAAGGAGGCGCTGGACGCGCTCGCCGCCGACGGCAAGTTGATCAAGCGTCCGCTGCTGCTGGGCAAGGGATTCGTGCTGGTCGGCTTCGATGCCGAGCAGTATCGAGCACGCTTCGGTTGAAGGGTCGCCATGGTCTCGACGCTGAAGTCCCGCCGCGCGCTGGCCCTCATTGCTGCTCTGCTGCTCTGCGCCTGCAGCAAGGATGACCACCCCAGGTCCGAAGCCGAGGAGGGTGATGTCGATTTGCTCCCCCAGTGCCAGGTGAGCGAGCGCGCCCTCGGCCTGGACGAAGCCACAACGCTCGGCGCGACGGCCAGCGAGCTGTTCCAGTGGATCGCGGGCGTCCACACGGAGCCGCTCCTCTGGCGTAGCCCTTACTCGGGCGACAATTACGCGCGGCTCGATGACTTCGGCCCCGAACAGGGCAGCTCCCAGCTCCAGCTCGACTTCGAGCCGATCGGCGCGCGCTTGCTCAGCCGCACTCCGCTCGACGACGCCTCCGTGGATCGCTGTCTGACCTCGATGGCGCTCGATGTGACCCTGCACCTGTCGACCGCCGGCGGCGCGCTGGACGAACGGGTGCCGGCCACACTGGAGGCCACTCGGGCGGACTTCGCGACGCTCCAGCCCCTGTATCTGCCGATCGACAGCCTGCAAGGCTCGTTCAGCGCGCAGCTCACCGTGAAGCCGGGCTACGACTACAGCGAGTCTCCGCAGCTCTGGCTCTCCCTCGCGCTCTCCGGCGCGGGCGCGACCGGAAAGCTGGTGCTGGTGGCCCGGGTCAACAACGGCCGGGCGGAGTTCGGCAGCGTGCCCGAGATTGCACACTTTCCTGGCGACGACGAGCTTTGCCAGGACGGCATGTACCTGGCCGCGGCGGACCAGATCGTCGACGGCGTCTCGCGTGACGCCATCTTGCAGCAGCTGAACGGCGCGAGCCCCGCCCAGACCGACGACGGCCTTACGATGGAGCTCGAGTATACCGGCGTCGGCGAACGCGCCTGCGTGCAGCCCGCTTCGGCCGCGAACCCCACCACCCTCTGGTTTCCCGCAACGGCGCGCCTGCACTCGAGCGATGGCCGCGTCGACGGCAGCATCCAGGCGACGCTCTCGGGCGAGGCCAGCCAGGGCACGCTGCACAGCCGCGCCACGGCCAGCACCGAGCTGAGCGATCGAGCCACCGCGGCAGCGACCGCGCCGAGCTACGCGCTGGTCGAGCCGATCGACTTCTCGGGCTTCGACGGCGGCAGCTACGTGTTCCTGGCCGACGTGACCGTCGCCACCGACAGCGGCTCTCTGGTCGTCGACGGCATCCACGCCCCGCGCTGTACCGCGGCGGGTTACTCCTGCACCGGAACCACGAGGACCGAGCTCTGGGGCGCGCGCTGGTCGCAGCGCTAATGGTAGAAACCCGAAGTCCGCGCCGGGTTTCTACAAATGAAGAAGAAGTACCGAGTGCAGAGTGCCCCATCTGCCGGCACGAACGTGGGGCACGAGGTGCTAGCGCCCCTCTGACGTCAAGCGCGCTTCGGCTGCCCGTTGCCGCCCAGGAAGCCCTGCCCGCTCTGCAGCGAGCTGAGCAGGTTCAGGAGGTGCTTGGTGTCGACCGGCTTCACCAGGTGACCGTCGAAGCCGACCTCGCGCGAGGCCGCGTGGTCCGAGGCCCGCCCGTAGCCCGTGACCGCGATCAGGATCGTGCTCGCATGCTCGGGGTCCTGACGGATGCGCCGCGCCAGCTCGAAGCCGTCCATCTCCGGTAGGCCCACGTCCAGGATCGCGATGTCCGGCGCGAAGCCGTGCAGTACCTCCAGCGCAGCCGTGCCGGTGCTGGCCGTTCGGCACTCGTGCCCGGCGTGATCGAGCAGCTGAAACATGAGCTCGCGACTGTCGTCGTTGTCCTCGACGATCAGCACCTTGGCTTTACCGTTCACACTCGGTGCTGGGCGCGACGCTCGCTCGCTGGGCGGCCCCTCGGACAGCGGTAACGTGACCACGAACTCGCTGCCCTTCCCTTCCCCATCGCTATGCGCGCTGATGCTGCCGCCGTGCATCGAGACCAGCGAGCGCGCCAATGTCAGACCCACGCCCAGGCCACCCGCCGAGCGATCGAGCGTGCGCGCGGACTGCACGAATAGTTCGAACACCGAATCCAGCATGTCCTTGGCGATGCCGACGCCGTTGTCCTTGATGCGAATCACCGCGCTGTCGCCGTCGCGCTGCGCGTGCAGCGCCACGTGGCCGCCCTTCTCGGTGTACTTGGCCGCGTTGCTCAGCAGGTTGACCTGGATCTGCTGAAGGCGCGTCGGGTCGCCGTGCACGTACAACGGCTCCGCCGGCGAGCACACCTCGAAGGTGAGCCCGCGCGCCTTCATCACCGCCTGCACGGCGTCGGTCGCTTCCTGGATCACCGCGCGCAGGTCCACCACGCGCCGGCGCAGCTCAATCTTGTTCTCGGTCACGCGCGTGACCTCCAGCAAGTCGTCCAGCAAGTGACCCATTTGCTGCGTTTGCCGATCCACGACGTCCAGCAGCTTGGGGCGCGACGCTTGCGAACCATCCGACTTGAGCAACGCGGAAGCCGTGGCGATGGCGCCCAGAGGGTTGCGCAGCTCGTGCGAAAGCATGGCCAGGAACTGATCGCGCCGGCGCACCGCCTCCTGAACCTGGCGATCCGCGCGCTTGCGCTCGGTAATGGAGCGGAAGATGGCGATCACGCCCACGATCTTCTCGCGATCGTGCAGCGGTATGCGGCTCACCAGGTCCCACTCCTCCTCGCCGTCGCTGGCGGCGCGCTTCTCCTCGCGATACAGCTGAGCCTCGCCGGTGCGCAGCACGACCTCATCCTCCTGGTGCAGAGCCAGCGCGCGCTGTTGCTGGGAGAGCTCGAAGGCCGTCTTGCCCACGGCCTCTTCCGGCGAGCCGAGCCCAAGACGCTCGGCCATCGCGCGGTTCATGCGGATGAAGCGACCGCGCGTGTCCTTGAAGTAGATGGCATCGGGCACGCCGAACATCAAGCTGTTCAGCAGATAGCGCTCGTGAAAGAGCGCATCCTCCGCGGCGCGCACGCTGGTCATGTCGATCAAGGTCAGCACCACCCCGTCGACACGGCCCTTGGCACGATAGGGGAGGATGCGCAGGAACAAGGACTTACCGGCGACGTCATTCAGCTGGCGCTCGATGCGCTCGCCGGTGGCCAGGACGTGCTTCAGCTCATCCACCAGCTCCGGGTGATCCATGCGGTGGGCGAAGGTCTGAATCGAACGCCCCACGTCGTGCGCAACCAGGCTGAACGAGCCGGCGATCTGCGGTGTGAAGCGGCGAATCTTGAGCTCGGCGTCCAGGAAGATGGTGCCGATATCCGTGGCGGACAGCAGGTTGTCCATGTCGTTGGCGAGCTCGGTCAGCTCACCGATCTTGCGCTGATACTCCGTGTTCACGGTGTACAGCTCTTCGTTCACGCTCTGCAGCTCTTCGTTGGTGCTCTGCAACTCCTCGTTCGAGGCTTGCAGCTCTTCGTTGGAGGCCTGTAGCTCCTCGTTCGAGGTCTCCAGCTCTTCGACGGCCGCCTGCAGGTTCTGCTTGGTGTGGTTCAGCTCCACTTCCAGATTGGCGAGTTGATCGCGCGAGACCTGGTCGATCTGGATCTCCGTCTCGGGCGGATTCCGCTGCACCGATGCGGCCTCCAGCTGCTCGAGCGAGATCAGCACGTGCGGACTGCCGATGTTTCGGCGCTGCACGCTGCGCAGCGTGACCTTGTACGACTCGCCCTCGCCGCCCAGGCGCACGCCCCGGAACACGATCGGCGCGCGCTCGTTCAGGGCCCGCTTGATCCCACCCACCAGCACCATCTTCAGCTCGGCGTCCACGCAATCGAACACCTCGAGCCCGGGCCGCCCGTCGCGGAAGTGCAGGAAGCGGCTGGCACCACCGAAGGTGTGGATCAGCTCGCCGCGTTCGCTGACCAGCAGACTGGGCGGCATCACGTCGTCGAGCAGCGCGTCGTAGGTGGAGAGCAGCTGCGACAGCGAATAGCGAGACGCCACCGCCGGCATGGACATGTCATTGCGCGGCTCGCCTAGCAGCGCGCTGGGGTGTGGAGCGCTCACCGTGCGCGCGTCGCTCAGCTTGCGGTAGATCTTCCAGTGCTTGTCGACGGGCTCCAGGTCGCAGCCGAAAGCGCCGACGTTCTCGCTCGAGCCGAGGAACAGGATACCCCCGCGGTTGAGCGCAAAATGGAGCAGTGACAGCACCTTCTGCTGCGCCGACGGCTGCAAGTAAATCAAGAGATTGCGGCACGAGACCAGGTCCACCCGCGTGAAGGGAGCGTCCCGGATCACGTTGTGCGGGGCAAAGACGATCATCTGGCGCAGGTCCGGCACCACCTGATACGTGCTGCCCGCGTGCGAGAAGTAGCGCGCCAGGCGCTCGGGCGAGACGTTCTGCACGGCCTCCTCGTCGTAGACGCCACGCGCCGCGCGCTCCAGCGAACCGCGGTGCAAGTCGGTCGCGAAGATCTTGATCTGGCGCGGACCGAACTCCATCATCAGGTCCGAGAGCACGATAGCGAGCGAGTAGACCTCTTCTCCCGTGGCACAGCCCGCCACCCAGATGCGCAGCGGCCGATCCGGCGGCGTGCGCTCGAGCAGCTCCGGCAAGATCTTCTGTTCGAGGATCTCGAACGCGCCCTCGTCCCGGAAGAAGCTCGTCACGCCGATCAACAGATCTCGATACAGGACGTCGAGCTCGAGCCTGTCTTGCTTCAGATGGCGAACGTACTCGTGGATATCTTGCGAGCGGGCCAGCGACAGTCGGCGCTCGATGCGGCGGGTGACGGTGCTCGGCTTGTAGTGGGTGAAGTCGATGCCGTACTCGTCCTGCAGCATGCTGTAGACGGCACCCATCCCTTCCGGCTCGCCCACTTCTCCGGTGGGCGGCTCTTGCCCTGCGGTTCCAGCAGCGTACTGCAGGAGCACACCCGGCATCTCCGCCGGCGACAGCACCCAGCGCGCCACCCCGGCGTCACGCGCCGTCTTGGGCATGCCATCGAATTGCGCGCTCGCGCCGTCTTGCACGATCACCAGTCCGCCCGCGGCATGGATGTCGCGGATGCCGCGCGAGCCGTCGCTGCCGCCGCCCGAGAGCACGATGCCGATGGCGCGCGAGCCACAGTCGCGCGCCAGCGATCGGAAGAAGATGTCGATGGGCAGCACCAGCTCCTGGTTCTGCTCCCGCTCGCTGAGCAGCAGCCGACCATCCGAAATGATCATCTCCTTCTTGGGAGGGATCAGATAAACGTGGTTCGGCTCCACCTGCATGCCGTCTTCGACCAGATGGATGGGCAGCTCGGTATGCCGTCTCAGCAGCTGATCCATCAGGCTCTTGAACGCTGGCGAGAGGTGCTGGATGACCACGAAGGCCATCCCCGTGTCCGTTGGTAGCGCGTCGAAGAAGCGTTCCAGGGCATCCAGGCCTCCCGCGGAGGCGCCGATGCCCACGACGTGAAAGGCGGTCTTGCCCGAATCGTTGGCGGCCATGCTCGGGAGGGGCACGAAGCAACTCCCGTGCCCTGAAGCGGCGCTGAAATGTGCGCGAGTTTCGCGGTACCGAGCGACCCGCTGCGAGGCGCGGTGGCAACCATGTTGCACCAGTGGGGCAACCTTGCGTGGCAGCGTTGCCGCGCCGCATCATGGCGGCATCGTTGGCTTTTTGTACCGCTGTTGCTTATTTAAGTGACACACTCGGACGCTGTGTCAGCGATCCTGGCGCCCGAGCCGTACCGGTGCGCACGCAGGCGCGACACGGCAACGGAGCCGCATGCCAGCACGCGGCTCCGGAGGCGCAACTCAGCTCGGTCTGTCGCTCACTCGCGCGTGAGGCGCTGGATCTCTTCTTTGATCAACGTCTCGGCGAGCACGGGGACCACTTCCCACACCACGCGCTCGATCACGTCGCGAGACAGCGCCAGCACGGCCTGCACCTGATCGCGCGTGAGCTCCATGCCTTCGAGCTGCGCTTTCAGTGCTGCACCGTTGCTCGCCAGGGCATGCCCCATGCGCTCCTGCACGGGCGGCGCCGGAGCGCTCGGCGGCGGCGGCGCAGCGCGGCCCGCCGGGGCAGGCATGCGCGCACCGGGAGAGGGCGGCGGAGGCATCGCGGGCGGCGGCGTACGCGGGATCGGTGCCGGACGCGCGGGTGCTGCAGCGGCAACCGGACGCGCAGGCGCTGCCGGGCGGGCACCATTCTGCGCCGCCAGCTTCTTCACCTTGTCGCGCATCTGCTGAGTGTCGAAGGGCTTGTCGATGAAATCATCGGCTTGCACCTCGGCTCCGCGCACCGGATCATACGGCTGCTGCCGGCTCGACAGGATGATCACCGGCGTACCGGGAGCACGACTCTTTACCTGACGGCAGAGATCGTAGCCGTTGGTTTCACCCAGCGTCACGTCGAGGAGCACCATGTCGGGCCGCAGCTGATCTAGCTGGGACAGAGCCTGCTGCGGACTCTCCGCTACCACCGCATCAAACTCGTCGGTCGCAAAGGTGATACCCAACACCTTGCGCATGGTCTTGCTGTCTTCGACTGCCAATAGCTTCTTGGCCAAGCTGCTCCTCCTGTCGCCCACGCTTCTCCAACGGCCGAAGCTGGGCGAGACCTGCACAGTTTAGGCTCGTGTGCGTCCCTTGACCTTATCGATCTGCTGGTTTCGAGCCAAGAATACGGGGATCACCTCTGCGCATTCGCCCCGCGGGGAGCATTATCTCTTCCGGACGGGCACCGCTCCCCCGTCCGTCGCGGCCTGTCCGTCACCGCCACCTCCATCCCCCCACCCCGGCGGCGTACTCTCCGCCCCCCGAACGCTCGCTTCGCGGAGCCCTTTGCTCAGCGATCCCCAGCACTTCTATATGTCAAACGCAGCGCTCCGCCAGCACGGGTGTGCGGCGCGCCTGCCCGGCCCCTGGCTCTCCAGCTTGACCCCCGACAACCCGGCGGGTAAGCCCCGGCCCATGATTTCCGTCCCTTCCCTTTCTTCGGCCTGCGGCGGGCGCAACGCCTCCGGGCTCGCGCTCGCTTCCCGTCCCGTCTGGCGCGCGCTGCCCCACTTCGCGGCGCTCGCCGTGGGATTGCTCCTGCTCACGTTCGCGCCGGGCGCGTTCGCGCAGGCGGCGATGCGCGTCGCCGTCGTCGACACGCAGCGTGCCGTCATGGAGACGGAAGACGGCCTGCGCGCGCAAGCCACGCTGAAGAAACTGTTCGACAAGCGCCAGCGCGAGCTCGACCAGAAGCAGAAGGACCTTCAGAAAGAGCGCGAGGACATCGAAAAGAACAAGGACAAGCTCGCGCCCGAAGCCCTGCAGAAGAAGGCCGAGAGCTGGCAGCGCGAGATGGCGCAGGTCCAGGGCGTGTTCGTCGAGTACAACAAAGAGCTGCAGCAGAAGCAGAACGAGCTCACGAACCCCATCGTGCAGAAAGCGGTCGGCATCATCCGGCGCCTCGCCACGCAAGAAGGCTACGACATGGTGATCGAGCGCCAGGCGGCCACCTATTTCCGCAGCGACCTCGACCTCACCGACAAGGTGATCACCCTCTACAACCGCGACAACG
>JAICTU010000216.1 GCA_025936205.1 Polyangiaceae bacterium
ATCTCACCCTCGACGTGGGCGCCGTGGGCGCGCGCCTCGGCCACGACTTCGATCGTCTGACGCTTGTTCTCCTCCACGCTCGGCAAGTGCGAGCCATCGAACAGCACCGAGTTGTAACCCTGCTTCAGACAAGCGCTGATCACCGCGCGATCCGGGCAGTGGTCGAGATGCAGCGCGATCGGGATCGGCGCTGCCTCGGCGTAGGCCCGGAACATCGCATACAGCGGCTTCAGCCCGATCGATTTCACGGTCTTCACCGACGTCTGCACGATCAGCGGCGCGCGAAGCTCCGTGGCAGCGCTGATCACCGCTTCGAGCGTCAGGTCATTGACGACGTTGAAGGCCGCCACTCCGTAGCGGCGCGCGAACGCGTCGCTGAGAATCTTTTGTGTCGTAACGACTGCCAAACGAAACCCTCGCCCCCTCTCTCGCGAGCGATATTCCCCGCGCCTCCGGCCAGGCGCAAGAGGCGATCGGCGACGCGCTCCCGCCGTCCCGGGCCCAGGCAAATTTCGGAGGGCGCTCGAAATGAAACATTGGAAAGTTACGTTGCGAAGGCAGGCGCAGAGCCGCGCAGCAGCGGTCAGAGCGGCATTGCCCGAATAATCCAGTGCGCGACGCAGTTCTGTACGCGTTCGAGGCACTCCGGGGCAGCAAAGCAGCCTTCGCGCATGCGCGAGGCCATTCGTGAGGTTAAACTGGGGCGAGCCACCCCGTCCCCGGTGTGGCTCTAAGCATGGCATCCGCACCCTGTTCCCTGGACGCGTGATACCGATGGATCTGGCACCTCCTTCTGCGGGGATTCCCCGTCCCCTCGAGAACTCCGAGCCGCTGGCGGATCCACACGTAGAGGAGGGATCTGAGCCACGCCCCGATCGGCGCATCGGTCAGCTGGTAGACGGTAAGTACTTCATCTTGCGACGCCTGGCGTGCGGCGGGATGGGCAGCGTGTACGAGGCCCGTCACAGCGTCGTGGGTCGGCATTTCGCGCTGAAATTCCTGCACGAGCAGTACGCGCAGCGCAGCAGCATGGTGCAGCGCTTCTTGAGAGAGGCGCAGGCAGCGGGCTCGATCGCCAGCGAGCACGTGATCAGCGTGCTCGATTACGGCAACGCAGACGGCGCGCCCTATTTGGTGATGGAGCTGGTGCGCGGACAGGATCTGCGCGAGCTCCTGATCGAACAGCAACGGCTGGAAGAGCAACGCGCCGTGCGCATCGTGCTCGACGCCTGCCGCGGGCTGGCGCTGGCGCATGATCGCGGGTTGGTCCACCGCGACCTGAAGCCCGCCAACATCTGCGTGACCCAGCGCGCCGACGGCCGCGAGATGGCCAAGGTGATCGACTTCGGCGTGGCCAAGCTGCGCGACGGCGTCGATCTGAGCGAAGAGGGTACGCTGATCGGCACGGTGGGCTACATGGCGCCGGAGCAGCTCACTGATCACCGGCAGCTCGATGCACGCGCCGACATCTTCGCCCTGGGCGTGATCCTGTATCAGGCGCTCGCGGGTCGCCCGCCGCACCAGTGCAGCCGCTCCGAGCTCCTGTATCGCATCGTATCGGTCGATGCCCCGCCGCTTTCGGAGCTCTGTCCCGAGTTGTCACCGGGCCTCTCGGAGGTGGTGCAGCGCGCGCTCGCTCGCAACAAGGACGAGCGCTATCCGAGCGCCCGGGAGCTCGGTCGCGCGCTGGAGCCCTACGCAGGCGAGAGCCTGTCGCTGCGGCCGGTGGCCGAGGCAACCCCGGTGCCACGGCGTCGCCGCGGCGATCTCGGAACGGCCGAGACCGAGCTGGAGAGCGCTCCCACGTGGGTGGCGCTGGGCAAGCCCGAGCGCCGCAACGCGCGCGCCGACCGCCACTGTGAACGGCAGAGCTCTCCGGATGCCACGCGCGCCCAGGGAGACGATTTCTGCCGCCAGCCAGCCGGGTTCGTCACGAGCACGCCCGCCGCCCGCGAGCCCAACGCGAGCCAGCGAGCTCTGGCGCTCAGCGTGGGCGCCCTGGCGCTCAGCGTGGTGGCGATGACCACCATGTTCATCTTCGTGTACAGCCACGGAGAGCGGGCGCTCGAGGCACCCGCCGTGCAGCGCTCGGCGGCCACCATCGCAGCCGCGCAGCTGCCGCTGCCGGAAGTCGCGCGTCCGATCGCCCCTGTGCAAAGCACGCCGGCGGTTCTGCGCCCAGCCAGCTCTGCGGGGACTCCCCGCAGCTCGGACAACTCGCCCCCGACCGCTGACTCCGAGCAGCACGTGATGGCTCGAGGACCCGAATGTGCCGACCCGGGCACGAGTCCGCTCGCGCCCGCTTCCGTGCTCGAGTCCGGGCGCGAAGGGGCACCGTCCGAGGTCGAGCTGCGCGCTGGTGGGCCGATGCCGGGTCGCGCGCTGGAGGGAGCCCTACCCTGCGAGTGACAATTTGCGAGTCGCCTGCGCCGTGGCGCAACTCGCGGCCGTGATGCCCGATGGAGACCAGCATGAAAACCATGCTGGGTGGGTGGGACCAGAACGGCTTTTGGGCGGGGGAGCGGCGCGCGGAGGCGGAGGCTCCGGTGAGCGTGTTGCGCTGCGTGGCGGTGAGCCCGCGAGCGAAGGCAAAACCGAGCGCGTGGCAGAGCCAGGCGCCTGAAGTTTCGCGCTTGCCCGCGCTGAAACGCACGCTGCAGGCACCCGCGCACTTGCCCGCGCCGCGGGCAGTGGGCCCAGAGCCCTTTCGGCACCTCGCGCGCCGCCAACCGCCGCCGCTTCCCAGCCGCTGGCCGGCAGCTCAGCGTCGGAAGCCGGGCGCTCCGGCCGAGACCGTGTCTGCGCGCCTGGCGCGCGTGGCCCTCGACGCGACCTGCGAGCTGAGCGAGGCGGATCTCGTCGTGTTCGCCGTGCCGCCCGCGGCTCCGGGCGTGGCCGGTGGCCACCGACGAGGCGCAACGCTGCTCGATCCCACGCCGCCGTGTCGCCGCTCACGCAGCCGTTTTACGCGCTGGGTGCGCAGCTGGTTCAGCCGGGCGCACCGGGCGCGCTGAGATCAGGCCCCGCTACTGAAGATCGTCGCTGCTCGGTACGCCGTCGGGACCCGTGCTCGACAGCTGGAACCTCCCGGCGCCGAGCTGATATCGGTACGGATGGCCCCATGGATCGCGCGGCGCGCCCATGCCGAATTGCTCGACGGTGCGCCAGCGCAGCTCGTTCAACGACGGCGGCAGCGAGCCGACGTTGGCTGCATAAGCGGTGATCTCGCTGCGCAGCCAACCGAGCTCGCGCCGCGCGAGCTCGCCACGCCGGGCTACCCCGAGCCAGAGCGAAATGACGGCCAGCACCAGCGTCAGAAGCACCAACTTGGACGCGGCGTATCCGCGCAGGAGCGGCGCGAGAGCGGATGGAGGTGCGGCGACCAGCAACGGACCGCTCCCGAGGAGCAGGAGCACCCCGAGCCCCCAGTTGCCGAACAGCACCAGCAGCAGCCCGAGCGCAAAGCCCAGCCCTGCCAGGTTGCTCACCTCGAACAAGCCGCGCGTCTCGAGTTGCCGCGTGGCGCCCTTCGGCGGCGCTGCGAGCGCGACGGCCCGCAACGGTCGCGTCTCCGCCTCTGCAGCGGACGGCGCGGTCGGCCGCGCCCCCAGCGGCTCCGTGCCCAATGTCAGCGGGCGCTCATGCTCGCGCTGCGCTCGCGCCAGGCGTTCCTCCAGCGCAATGTGCCAGTCGGGAGCTCCCTCCAGCCCTTCGGCGTGCACGCAACGCACGCTGCGGCCGCCCGACAGCTGCACCACGGGCGGCTCCACCGATCGGCAGCGCTCCACGGCGGCGGGGCAGCGGGGATGAAAGTGGCAGCCCGAGGGCGGATGCAGCGGCGATGGCACGTCGCCTTGCAGCACGACGCGCCGCTGGCGGCGGCGCGGATCGGGCACGGGGATCGCCGAGAGCAAGGCCCGGGTGTACGGATGCGCGGGGCGCTCGAACAGCTCGGCACAACCCGCCAGCTCGACGATCTCGCCCAGGTACATCACGGCGACGCGCTCCGAGATGTGGCGAACCACCGACAGATCGTGAGCGATGAACAGGTACGCCAGGTTCATCTGCCGGCGCAGATCGATCAGCAGATTGATCACCTGCGCCTGGATGGAGACATCGAGCGCGGACACCGCCTCGTCACACACCACCAGCTCGGGCGAAACGGCGATCGCTCGCGCCACCCCGATGCGCTGGCGCTGGCCGCCCGAAAATTCGTGGGGGTAGCGCGTGCCCCAGCGCGGCGAGAGCCCGACCTGCTGCAAGAGCTCGGCGACGCGCTTCTCCACCGCCGCCCCGCTCGCCAGGCCGTGCTGCTCGACCGCTTCCGCCAGGATATCCACGACGCGCATGCGCGGATTGAGCGAGCCGAACGGATCCTGAAACACGATCTGCATGCGCCGGCGATACGGCACCAGCTCGCGCTGACTGAGCTGGCTGATCTCCGTGCCATCGAACCAGATGCGACCGGCGCTGGGCTCGATCAAGCGCAGGATCGAGCGGCCCGCGGTGGTCTTGCCGCAGCCCGACTCACCGACGAGGCCGAGCGTCTCCCCGCGCCGCAGCTGGAACGACACCTGATCGACGGCGCGCACCTCGCCCACCTTGCGCCCGAACAGACCGCTCACCACGGGGAAGAATTTGCACAGCCCCTCGACGCGGAGCAGCTCGGAGTCCGAGCGGGTCATGATGCTTCTCCCGGAGCCTCGAGATAGCTCACGTTCGGATGCTCCTCGGTGTAGAAGCAGGCGCTCGCCCGTGGCTGCGACGCCTGTCCGTCCCCCGGCGCGCGCAATGCCGGCACGCGCTCCGAACACGGCGCAAAGGCGTAGCGACAGCGCGGGTGGAAGCGGCAGCCACTGGGAAAGTGCAGCGCGTCCGGCACGCTGCCATCGATCGGCCGGAGCCGTTCCATCGCCTTTTCGCCTGCCGACGGCATGCGCGGTAACGACTGGAACAACCCCGCCGTGTACGGGTGGCGCGGATTTTCGAACAAGTCCACCACGGCGGCTCGCTCCACCACGCGCCCTGCGTACATCACCAGCGCACGTTGAGCGAGCGTCGCGACCACTCCCAGATCGTGGGTGATCATCAAGATGGACATGCCCAGCTGCCGCTGCAGATCGGCGAGCAGCTCGAGGATCTGCGCCTGCACCGTCACGTCCAGCGCGGTGGTGGGCTCGTCCGCGATCAGCAGACTCGGCCGGCAGGCGAGCGCCATGGCGATCATGGCGCGCTGACGCATGCCGCCCGAGAGCTGATGCGGGTATTCGTCCACGCGCCGTTCTGGCGAGGGCATGCCGACCAACTCCAGCAAGCGGATCGTTTCGGCCCGGGCCTGCGCCGCCGACAGGCCCGCGTGCAACAGCAGCGGCTCGCCGATCTGCGTGCCGAGCGTGTAGACGGGGTTCAGGCTGCTCATCGGCTCCTGAAAGATCATCCCGATGCGATTGCCACGGATCGTGCGCACCTCTTTCTCTGGGAGACCGAGCAGGTCGCGGCCCTCGAACTCGATGGGGCCACCCGAGACGCGCCCGCGCTGCGACTCGATCAGCCGCAGGATGCTCATGGCGGTGACGCTCTTGCCGGAGCCCGACTCGCCCACGAGCGCCACCGTCTCACCCGGAAAGATCTCGAAGCTGACTCGATCGACGGCGTGGACCACGCCTGCGTCGGTCTGAAAGCTGACGCTCAGATCGCGCACGCGGAGCAGGGGCATCGGTTCCGTCATCTCGCTTCAGACCCGCAGCTTCGGGTCGAGGGCATCGCGGATCCCCTCACCCAGCAAGTTGAACACCGTCACCACGAAAAAGATCGCCGCGCCCGGGGCGAGCACCAGCCACAACTTTTGTTGCACGCGTCCGGTGTTCAGCGTCTCCCCCCAGCTGGCGACGCTCAGGTCGCCTACCCCCAGAAAGGACAGGCTGGACTCGATCAAGATCGCACTGGCGATGCCGAAGGTCGCCGAGACCAGCGCGGGCGCGATGGCATTGGGCAGGATGTGCAGGAAGATCACGCGCGCGGGGCGAAAGCCCATGGCCAGCGCGGCCTGCACGTAGTCGAGGTTCTTCTGGCGCAGAAACTCGGCGCGCACCAGCCGCGCCACGCCCGTCCAGCGCGTCAAGCCGATGATCAGCATCACGTGGAAGATCGAACGCTGCTCGATCATGGCCGCGAGCGTGAGAATCAAGAAGAAGCTGGGGAAGGTGATCATCACCTCGATCAGCCGCGACACGAGCATGTCCACCCAGCCGCCGAAGTAACCGGCGAGCGCGCCCAGCGCGACGCCGATGGACACGTAGATCGCCACCGCCACCACACCGATGGTCAGGGAGATGCGTGTCCCGTACAGCATGCGGCAGAACACATCGCGGCCCTCGGTGTCGGTGCCGAGCCAGTGCGTGCGGTTCGGGCGCTCCAGGCTGCGGGTGGGGCTGGTCTCTCGATAGCTGTAGGGCAGCGGAGGAAACCAGGCCAAGGGCGGCTGGCCCTGCTCGATCAGGCGCTCGCGCTCCAGCCGGTAGTTGAGCACCCGCTCGGTGAAGTGCAGGGGGTTCTCCCAGGAGCCGACGCTGGAGACGGAGCCAGCCAGGAAGACGATGCCGAGCAGCGCGAAGTACCTGCCGATCACGCGCGCGCTGGACCAGCGCGAGTACAGACGGCTGCGCAACGCCAGGGCCAGCGCGGCGAGCGGCGCCGTCACCAGCAGCAGATTGAACAGGATGTCGACCGAGTTCTCGAACAGCAGCCGGTTGAACAGCGCGCGCAGCCACGGAAATTCCGCGCCGTGTCCCGCGTTCCAGTAGAACGGCTGATTGAGCGCAAACAGCGGGGCACCGGTGGCGACGAGGACCAAACCGATCACCGCGTACAGCCCCCAGAGCGCGACGCGGTTCTTTGCCAGGCGGCGCAGCACCGCCCTGCCCTGCGCGAGCGCCGGCGCCTCCGCGGCGCCGGGTGCATCGGGCCCGCCCGCAGCGGCCGAGGTCCCCGACGGTTCGAGCGCAGCGCCCGCCATCAGTGGTACCGGATCCGCGGGTCGACCAGCGCGTAGCTGATGTCGGTGAGCAGCATGCCCAGCAAGACCAGGAGGGTGGTGAGCAACTGCACGCCCATGATCACGTTGTAGTCACGCTGATAGATGGACTCGACCGTCCACTGCCCGATGCCCGGAATCCCGAAGATGTATTCGATGATCACCGAGCCGCCGAGCACCGCCGGCAGCAACTCGGAGAGCAAGGTCAGGATCGGCAACAGGCCGTTGCGCAGCGCGTGCTTGCCGATCACGAGGCTCTCGGGCAAGCCCTTGGCACGCGCCGTGCGGATGTAGTCTGACTGAATCACCTCCAGCAGGCCAGTGCGCATGTAGCGGCTGAGGGCTGCCAGCGAGCCGTACGTGAGGCAACCGATAGGCAGCACCAGGTGCCACGCCACGTCGGAGAACTTGCCCCAGGTGGTCAGATCCTCGAAGCCGGGCGACTGGAAGCCGCCCGTGGGAAACCAGCGCAGCGCGGGCCAGTTCGAACCCTCGGAGATGAAGTACAAGAGCAGCGTCGCCACGAAGAACGAGGGCAGCGAGTAGAGCATGAACAGCACGGTCGTGAGCACGCGATCGCCCAGCGTGCCGCGCCGCACGGCGCTCAGGATGCCGAGCGGGATCGAGATCGCGTAGGCCAGCAGCAGCGAGACCACCGACAGGGACAGCGAATAGCGCAGCTTGGAGGCGAGCGTGGTGAGCACCGGCTCGCGCGTGGCCAGCGAGACGCCGAAGTTCAGCCGCAGCAGGTTGCTCCAGTAGGTGGCAAAGCGCGTGTCCAAGAAGAAGATGCGCAGCTTCTGTGCCCCGGAATACTGAAAGCGCTCGCGCACTTCTTCGTACCAGCGCTGCCAGGCCAGCAGCACCTCGCGCTTCTCCGATTCCGGCGCCTCGAAGGCGTAACGCAGGCGTGAGAGCCGCGAGCGCTCTGACGACACAGCGTCGTTGTGGGCCCGCACCTCCGGCGAGGGCGCTGGATTGTACGGATCGATCAGCCGGCGGGGGGCGTTCAGGCGCAGAAAATAGGCGGCGGTGTCGCGCAGCGCGCCCTGCCCGGCGCGGTCTGCTTCCAGCATCACCTCCATCAGGTGCGGCACGGCGTAGCTGCCGAGATCCTCCAGTTGCTCCTGCAGGACCATGCGCTCGCTGATGGGCGCGGGCACGATCTGCCCGGCGACCTCGAGCTGGTGCCTGAGCTGCTCGGTCGTGAGCAGGAAGCGCGTGTTGAACAGGATCGGCTTGTCCAGATTGAACTGCTCGCGGAACAGCTTGTACGACTCGCTCGTCGCCTCACCGCGGGCGTTGCTCACGACATCCGCGCTCTCCGCCTGCTTGCCAGGCCGCCCGGGCGCCAGGTTGAGCACCAGGAAGATCAGCAGGCTGATCCCGAAGAAGGTCGGGATCATCAGCAGCAAGCGGCGAAGAATGTAAGTGCGCATGGCGGGGGTCGCAGCGGGAGCCTCAGCTCCTCAGGTGTCGCCGTGAGAGTTCCACCAGGGCATCAGATTCACGATCGGTCGAGTCTTGGCGTACACGATACCTTCCAGCCCGCGCCGATGGCAGTAGGCGAAGCGCGGCAGGAACATGAACGAGTATGGCTGCTCGTCTTGCAGGATGTGGTGAAAGGCGTGCAGCAACTTGATGCGCTCGGGCTTGTCGAGCGTCACGCGCAGGGCTTCGATCAGCTTGTCCGCCTGCTTATTACGAAAGCCGACGCGGTTCGACCCCCGGGGCACATCGGCCTGCGAGGAGTGCCAGACCTGAAACAGATCCGGGGCCCAGGGCAGCCCCCAGGCGCCGGTGAAGGCGTCGAACTTCTTTTCCTCCATGCGCTTCTGCATCAGGCTCCACTCGGCGGCCTCGATGTTCATCTTGATGCCGATGCTGAGCAGGTCTTCCTTGAAGATGTTCGCCGCGGAGCTGAACTCCGGCGATGAACCGTAGATCAGCAGCGTGAATTCGAACGGCGTGCGCTGGTTGCCACGCAGTGCTTTATCGAGCACACCGTCCTTGTCGGTGTCGGCCCAGCCTGCTTCAGACAGCACCTTGCTGGCTTGCTTCAGATCGAAGGGCAGCGCCTGCACGTCCGGCGCCAGGTACGGCGTGCTCTCCAGGAACGGTCCGCGCGCGACCTGACCCAGGCCGGAGAACACCTTCTTCACGATCTCTTCGCGGTTCAAGGACAGGGTCATGGCCCGCCGCACGCGCTTGTCCGCGAACAGCGGATTGTCCTCGTTCCAGCCGATGTAATAATAGCGGGGGTCCTCCTGGATGTCGCAGCTGATCTCGCCGTTGAGGAAGGGATTGTTCTTGGGACGCTGGTCTTCCGGCAAGCCCTCGTACTGTTGCACCTCCTCGCGGTACTGGCCTTGCCGCAGCAAGCCGAGCATGAGCTCTCCGCTCTTCAGCTTGAGCACGGTCTGGGTTCGATCGGAGTACACCGAGTACTTGATGCTGGAGAGCGCGGGCTTCTCGTCGTAGTAGTCCTCGTTGCGCTCGAGCAGGATCTCGACGCCGGGCGTGTATTTGACGAAGCGATAGGGCCCTGTACCGACGACTCCCTTGTTGTTGTACCAGTGCTGGTTCAGGTTCAGCCCGATCGTGGACTCCGGAAACGGCGTGCCGTCCTCCGCGTGAGCGAAGATGAATTTGGGCATCGGTGGGACCAACAACGAGAAGTCGACGTTCAAGGCCTGCTTCTTGTTCCAGCGCAGCTCCAGCGTGTAGTCGTCGAGCGCTTTCCAGCTGGCCAGCTCCTGGTAATAGGACTTGGCGAACCCGTTCTGCACCTGCGGGTCCTTCAGCATGTCAAAGTAGAAGACGTAGTCGTGCGCCGTGAACGGGTGCTCCTTGTTCAGCCAGGCGTAGCGCGGATGGGCCAGATCGACGCCGCCGACCGGATGCCACTTCACGCCCTTGCGCAGGTAAATGGTGAAGACCTTGTAATCCTCGGTGATCTCCACCCGCCAGGCGAGGTCGCCACGATAGGTGTCAGGATCGCCCCAGCTATTTCGACGCGCGATCGAGGATTCCACGTATTCGAAGAGCTTGTCGTTCAACTCGCCGGCGTTCTCGATCATCGAGTTGAAGCCCTTGGGATCGCCGCTGGGCCAGTCCACGGTGATGCCACCGGTGGTCTTCGCGCCGGGCGGAGGCCAATGCAGATCGCGCTCCGTCAGGAAGTTCGGCACCTCCGGATGCCGGAGCCGGACACCGACGCTCGGATCCGACGAAGGGCTGCCGGCGCCGCTCGCAGGCCCGGCGGTCTTCAGCCGGGTCAGCTCGGCGGCCATGCGCTCGGTGGACTCACCCAGCACGCGAAGTTGCTGCGACTGCGAGACCAGCCGGGCCTCCACCGCGTGCAGCTGTAGGGCAGATGCCGCCAAAAGCCCCACGATCACGACGCTGCCCACGGCTCGCCAGCCCGGTCGACCCTGCTCCATGCGCCAGGTATACAGAACCTTGGGAGCTTCGTCGCCAGGCAGGGCCCGAGCGCACGAGCCCGGGGCGCGCTCGTGGGAGCGCAATCCCTACCTCGAGGCCGGAAATTATCGACAGCGCTGATACACGGGACGCCCCATCGAGCCGCAGCTGACCCGTTCCATGCGCCCCTGGCCCCTCCCTCTCTGTGACCTGGGGGGACCACCGCCCCCCAAACCTCATTTCGCGCTATCCATCTCCTATGTTCGACCCTCGCGCGCCCGCGCCGACCCGTTCTTCGTCCGCCGCATCCGCTGAAAGCCGTAGCTCCACTTCCGGTAGTCCCGAGCAGGTCGCCCCGCGGGCGCGTGCCGCGCAGCGCTCGGCGCGCAGGCTGCTCCAGACGCTGGTCTTCAGCGTGCCGTGGTTACTGGCCGGCGCCGCGTGCAGCGGTGATGGCGGCGACGAGCTCACGCAGGATGGCGACAATATGGTCGGCCAGGGCTCCATGGACAACGGGGGCTCCGGCGGCACGATGGCGATGGG
This sequence comes from Polyangiaceae bacterium, assembly GCA_025936205.1. Next base: position 11,000 of record JAICTU010000216.1, read on the forward strand.
CTCCGGTGGTGGCAGGAGCGTCGTGCCCTCGACGGGCGGCGTTGGCGGCTCGTCCGGGACCACCACGGGCAACGGCGGCTCCAGCTCGCTGGGCGGAGACGCCGCCAGCGGAGGTGTCGCCAGCGGCGGCATGAGCGGCGAGGTGCCCGGTGATCTGCCCGCAGCCCCTGGCGAGACGGGCATCTTCGTGGGCATGACGGCGGCGCACAACGCGATCCGCGCCGGCCTGGACCTCGACCCGCCGTTGCCCGATCTCACCTGGAATCAGAGTCTATCGGACTTCGCGCAGCAGTGGGCCAACACGCTCGCCAACGACACGAACTGCGGCACCATCTTTCACCGCGACCAGCGCATGTATGGGGAGAATATCGCGTTCTCCGGTATCAAAGGCGCCGGGACGATCATGTATCCGCCCGAAGAAGCCGTCGAGAGTTGGGCTGCCGAGGTCCTCTGCTGGGACTACGGCACGATCCTCGGTAACGGCCAGCCCACGCCCAGCTCGGAGAGCTGCGATTCGAAGTGCATCGCCGACCAGCACAGCAGCGGCTGCGGCCACTACACACAGCTGGTTTGGCGCAACACGAGAGAAGTGGGTTGTGGCTACGCCACCTGTGTCGACGACAATGGCTTCTCGGACGGCGTCTGGGTGTGCAACTACAGCCCGCCCGGGAACTTCGTCGGTCAGGCGCCGTACTGAGTTTCTGGCGGCGTCGCCCCCCTCGGAGCAGCTCAGGGGATCAAATAGCTGACGTCGATGCGCTGCGTGTCCCAGGTCGAGATCAGCGCGTCGGCGTTGCCGTTGTCGTTGGTGACCTGTTCGAACGCGAGCCGGAATTGCGCGCGGTCGCGCGTACCGAGGTCCGCCGCCAGCGCGTTGCGCACGTCGACCTGCAACACGGTGCCCGCGTTGCCGGCCGTCGCGATCCTGCCCAGCGCCGCGAGCGGATCGGCCTCGAACGCCTCGGGACCGATCGCATCGAAGGCCGCGTGATCCAGCGTGAGCCCGCCCAGACCGTTGAACGGATTACCGGAGCGCTGAGTGATCTGGAAGTTCAGCCGTGCGCTCTGCAGCCGAGCCATGTCGCTCGGCAGGGCTGCCAGCGCGAAGCTCATGAAGCCCTTTAACTGGAGGCCGCCGGTCCCGTTGTCTCCCACACACACGGTGTCCTGGTTGCGCGCGCAGTCACCCTGACCATAGGTGTCGTTGCTGCGCCAGGTACCCGTGAGGTCACGGTTTTGCTGAGCTGCCAGGGAGACGTTGATCTGCCGCAGCAAGGCGAAGGAGGACTCTGCCGGAGCCGACAGATGTTGGCCATCACGGTCCTGGGCGGAGGTGGACAGGAAGAAGTTGATCGGCGGCGACACCACGTCCGCGGGATCGCTGCCCGCGGGATAGGCGAGCGGATCCTTGGGCGTGATGGTGAGCTGCGTGCCCTGATCGTTCCAGCTGAAGCTGACGCTGCTCGACGGGATACCCTCGGACTGGTACGCGGCCTCCGTCTTCGCCTCATCCATCGGCACGCTGAACTCGATCACGATCTTCACGTCATTCGCGACCCCGCGTGCGCCGTTCGCTGGCGAAACCGACACGACGCTCGGCCCCTGCGCTTGCATCTCCGGCGGCGGCGGCGAAGCCTCGACAGGAGGAGCAGGCGGCTTGTCGTCGCCGGTCAGGGGCAGATCGTTGCGTGTGGTCTCGGCGGGGGAGGCCGGCGTCTCCATGACTGGCGGCGGCGCCTCGGGCTCGCCCTTCATCATGTCCGGCGTCATATCCGCGGCAGGCGGCGGATCCATCGGAGGAGCGACGTCACCATCGAACAAGTTGCCATTGGACTGCCCGCAGGCGGCCAGGCAAAGCCAACCAGCGCTCACCATCAGACTGCGCACGACGGGAATCCTTTGCATGGTTCCTCCCTTCCATCTTCCGCTCGCGAGCGGGTAGCTAGGATGAACTAACGCTAACGGTAACAACGGACTCGACCGCGAGCAAGCACGCGCGCCTCATCCAGCGCGTTTGATCGAGCCATTCTCGCGGCGCTCGGCTCACGCGCGCCCACTCGCGTGTCGTGCTGTAGAGGTGGAGCCAGCAGGAGATCGAGTAACTCTCGCATGCTGCGATGCGCCGATGCTGCGCCCTGAGCTCACTGGAGCTCGTCAGCGCAGCGCGTAGCGCACACGGCAGCACGTTCACGCGCGGTCAGCGTGAAGTATTCGGCTGCAAGAGTAAGACACGAGCGTCTGCCAGCTGCAGCGGCCGGAACTTTGAACCAGATTGCCTGAGCACACGTGCATCCGGAGTACGCGCATGCCCGAGATGGTGCACGCCGATCATGATTTCTGCGGAGCCCGCGCGTTTTTCTGTCCCGCGGTTCCCCCGCCCGACGCGACACACCTGGACCTACAATCCCCGCTCCGCCGTGTCCCACCCAGTGTTGCACGCCAGTGGCATGCGCTCGGCGCGTACCTGGAAACGTTACCGGATCAGGCTGGTTCGCTGCCCGCCGCGGGCGACTTCGGCGCCGCCGGTTCGGCGGGGCGCTCAGCGGCACGACGGCGCAAACCCACCAGGAACACCTCGGTGCTCTGGCTGCGCGTCGCCTCTGGACGCACCGTGCGACATTCGGCGTAGCGCGCGCGCAACGCCGTCTCCAGCGCCTTGAAGTCGTTGCTCATGAACAGCTTGAGCACGATGTGCGAGTCTGCTCCCCCGAGCTCGTCGGCGAGCACGAGCGCGCGCTGGCAGAGCTCGAAGCTGAGCGCCTGATCGCGCGCCTTGTTCCCGCTGGTGCGTGGCGCCATATCGCTCAGCACCACGTGATACGGGGCCAGATCACCGAGCTCGGCGCGCCCCGCTTTCATCACGTCCAGCTGACGCACGGTCACGTTGCTCGGCACGCCGCCGGGGAACTCGGACAGGTCCGCGGCCAGCACTCGCCCGCTCGGGCCCACCTCTTTGCTCACATAAAGCGTCCACGAGCCGGGAGCGGCGCCCAGATCCAGTACACGTTGCCCCTGGCGAAAGATGTGGTAGCGGCGCTGGATCTCCTCCAGCTTGAACACGCTGCGCGCCGGATAGCCCGCGGCCTTGGCGGCCCGGGTGAAGCGGTCCGGCTGCGTGTAGTCCTTGGGCTTACGCGTCATGCGACCTCAGCTAGCACGCTCTTGGTGCCACTGACACCGGGCAGTGTCGGAGCATCCCAGCCCCCTACCCAGCTCTGCATGGTCCCCGCGCGACCGCTGGCCGCGAGCGCCTCACGCACCAGGGAGCTCAGATCGTCCGAGCTGAAGCCGCGCTGATGCGATACGCAGAGCAGCCGCCCGCGCGGCTCGAGCAGCGCGAGGGCGCCCGCTACCATGCCGGCGTAGTCGCGCTCGGCGCGCAATACGCCGCCCTTGCGCGTGCCGAAGCTGGGAGGGTCGAGCACGATCCAGCCGAAGCGCTGTCCCGCGCGTCCGGCGCGGCCGAGCCAGACCAACACGTCGCTGGCGAGCAGCCGGTGCTGAGGTCCAGAGAGGGCGTTCAGCTCCAGGTTCTGGCGCAGACGCGACAGCGCGCGCTTGGACAGGTCGACGCTGACGGTGGCAGAGGCCCCGCCGGAGGCTGCCGCCACGCTGAACG
>JAICTU010000806.1 GCA_025936205.1 Polyangiaceae bacterium
GAGCCGGTGGGCACCGCCGAGTCCCACGTCAAATTCTTCCACAGCGCACGCGTGGCGTAGGGGCAAGTGGCTTGATACACATACTCGCTGACGGTCGTCGCCGGTGTCACCGTGGTGGTGATGGGACAGGTTTCGCTCGCGGGCAAGGTGCCGGGAAGATTCAGCGCCTCGCAAGCAGCCTGGCTGATCTGCGTGGCGTCGAGGTCGGTCCCGGCGCTCACGCTCTTGGCCCAGACCGCCCCGTTGACGCTGCCGCGATCTTCGGAGCGGAAGGTCCCGTTCGGCGCCATCAGCACGCCGACGAACTGGAAGTCGTTGCCGATCTTGGCCGCGTACTGGTTCGGGTTCGAATCGGTACCACCGACATAGAGGATGAACTTCTCCGGATGCGTGAGTAGTTTGCCGTCCGAACCCGCGATGTAAGAGTGCGGCCCTTCGAGCTCGGCCTGCTTACAGACCGAGACATCCCAAGGACCCGGCTGGGAACTGGAGCTGCCGAGCTGGATCTTGCAGTACTGGCATCCCGAGGTGATGCTCAGACTCTGGAACGTGTACTTGCCGTCCGGAGCGAGCACCAGCACGCTCGGCTGCGAAGAGCTCCCGTTCTGCAGGACGATATCCTTGTAATCGCCGGGCGCGAGCGTCTGCGTTTGGCCCTGGTTGATGGTGTAGCTGCCTTTGGTTCCCGGACACGATACGGTCCGCGTGGGGATGGCCGTGGGGATATCGATCACGGGCGCCGCGTGGGTCGAGCCCGCGGTTCGGGCGCCGCTGCCGGTGACGCCGCTGAAGGTCGTCCCCGTGTACGCCGGGCCCTCGATGTCGAGGTTCTGGATGCTCTGTCGAGCCTTCACGGTCCCGATCACGGTGTTTCCGCCGTTGAGGTTGATCGAGCCGCCGACGTTCCAGTCACCGGTGTATTGAGCACCGGCGCCGTTCTGAGCCGTGACGTTGCCTCCCACCCAGACGCCGCCGCTCGTCGTGATCTTCTTTCCGTTCGGAGATTGGATGGTGAGGTTGCCCTTGGCCACGATCATCGACGGTGCCGCGTCGGTACCGATGGTCAGGTTACCACCCGAGCCGATCGCCGCACCCGCGCTGGGCCGGTTCGCCGTGGTCATGCCTTGCAGCGCGAAGACACCAAAGTCGCACAAGCCGAGCGGCGGCAACCGGCTGGCGCAGGCCGTGTACGCGCGCGTTACGCAGCTGCTGTCCCAGTCGCTGCTGCAACAGCTGCTGTCGGCGGCGCACACGGTCGCGACGCAGCTGCCGCAGCTACTGCTGAGCGGAGTGGCACTGGCCGTGCAAACGTCGTGCGTGCAGCTCGCCCCACTGGAGGAACCCCCGCTCGAACCCGAGAGCGACGGCGACGTTTCAACGAAGAGCATGCAGCTCGGATCGCAGACTTCGCTGCAGGCCACAGGGGCCACGCTGGAGAGGGACAAGAGATTGAGCCCCTCCGATGCCGAGCTCTGAGCAGTGTGCAAGGGCTCGCGCGTAATCTCGCCCTCGGTGCAGTCGCCCCAGCTGCCGCCGTCCTGACAATGCTGGACGCCGCGGTAGCAGGTGATGATGCCATTTTGCTGCTCCAGAGTGACGCCGCACTCCTTTTGCGCGCCAGGCTGGCAGTGTTCCACCGGGAGCGCACCGGAGCTGTCCTGACGAAGCGCGAAGCCCGTCGGGCTTGCATCGTCCGAAGTGGGCGGCGGCCGGTCGCCCCCCGCACAGCCCAGCGCCACCCACACGAGCACCAGGGGCAGAGCGCGATTCCAGCTGAACCAGCGCAGGCATCGGGAACCTGATCCGGAAGTTAACTCGTTAAACACCCTGCTTTCGGGGTAGCACGCCGACACGAACGGATCCCGCCACGACGTTAACTGCCGTTCAGATTTGCAGGATGTTCACGCAGCAGCACGCCGGCGAGCGCAACCGTGCGCCGCTGCACCTGCAGACCCAACGATGCAATGCGTACCGATCTGCAAGCGCAGCAGCACATGTTGCGTGCGTGAAGCTGCCACGTGCTGCTGCAACTCTGGATGCTGTACGTCCGAGCTCACGATGTCCCAGTGTCCCGAATGATTGATTCGGGAGCCATGAAACAGGGGTGCCCCGAGTCAAAAAGAGGGTGATCGCCGCCAATTTCTGGGGCCCTCAACCCCTGAGGAGCCGCGGAAATTGGACAGCGAA
>JAICTU010000756.1 GCA_025936205.1 Polyangiaceae bacterium
ATCGGGCGGCGCTGCTCGAGCTGCAGGCCAAGCTCGGCTCGCTCGCGCTGCCGGTGCAGAGCGGCGCGCCCACGGCCGCGCTCGCAGGGGATGTGTCGAAGCGCAAGTTCAGCTTCGAGAGCAACGAGCTCGGCATCAGCGCGGCCAGCCTCGACTTCTCCGGTGCCGATCCCAGTATCACGCTGCAGGACGCGGACGGCAGCCACGTGATCCAGTGCGGCGTCGGGCGCTGGATCCGCCAGCGCAGCGCCTTCCAAAAGCGGATCAGCAACGTCTACGACAACGAGAATCAGGGCCTGGCCGCCAGCTGCGGCTGGACCGACGACCACACCTTCGTGGCCCAGCTCTGCTTCCACGAAACACCGTACACCCTGACGGGTCGCTTCAGCTTCGAGCGCGACCGGCTGCTGATCGACTTCGAGCACAACCTGCGCTGGGGCGAGACCAAGCGCCCGCAGCTCGTCGGCAAGCGACTCTGAGCGCAGCTGACGTCGGTGGGCATATTCTAGAGGGCTCGGTGCCGTGCGGCGCCGAGCCCATCAGGATGTCCCGCTGCCCGTCAGCGCACGGTGGGACAGGTGCCGCCGAGCACGTAGCAACATTCGTTGCCCGCGCAGCCCGGAGTGTTGGCCGGCGGTCGTTGCGGACCGCACACGAAGCTCGCTTGTTGCTGGGCCGGGCAGCTGTAGAGCAAGCCGATGTATTGCTTCGGATACAGGCTGTTGCAACTCCCTCCGTTGGGGGGCGAGGGCAGGCAGATGACTCGATAGGTGTGATCGTCGTCGTACTGTCCGCCGCACAGCTGGCTCGCGAGGTAGTCGGACGCGGGGAACGCGGACATGGGCAAACCGGCGAGGCCCAGGTCGAGGCTCACACAGATCGAGGACTCGGAGGTCGAGCCCGCGAAACCGCCGGTGCTGGCGGAGCCCGCCATGCCCACGGAACCCGCGGCGCCGAACGAGCCGCCATCACCTCCGGTGCTGAAGGAGCCCGCTTGCCCGCCGGCCCCCCCGTTGCTGGCGGAACCCGCCGTTCCCCCGCCCCCGCCCGAGCCTCCCAAACCGGCGCGCCCTCCGGTGCCGGTGCTTCCGGCTCCGCCCCCGACGCTACCGACGCTGCCGCGGGTCCCCGCTGTCCCGCCGTCACCGAAGTCCATGTCATCTGGATACTCTCCGACCGCCTTGCCACCGCAGGCCGCAAAACCCAGCAGCGTCACCGCCCCGAGCGCGGAGAGGATCGGTGCACGAAGCCAAGCGCGGTCGAAAGGATGCATTTCCGTCAGTGTAGACGGGCCCCGCCGGGCGGTCGAGGTACCGGCTGCTCCCGCGCGGCCCTGGCAACGGTTTGTTCGTGGCTAGCGCGAAGAATGTGCGCGAGCGCGTGCAAGCGTCGAAACGATACGCTACCCTCGGCGGCTTGGCTCTCTTGCCGGCGGCCGTGTCACGCTGAGCGCAGACCTGCTGGCGAACGCTGGAGCGATCGACCGCAGGGGGCGCACAGAAACTCAGCGCCCCGAACGGCTCAGGACTCCCAGATTTCGATCAGCGGCCCACCGGCGCCGTAGACCGGATCCTGCGCCGGCAAGGGCACGATGCTGATATTTCGATCGGCGCGCGGACGATCGCGCGGCTCGCCGTAGTTCATGTCCATGTCGGTGCCGCGCGGATAGGCGCCGATGGCCCGAAAGTCCTTGGACTGCCCCTCGTTACAGTGCGCGACGCCGGCCGGAATCACCACCACGTCCCCCGCGCGCAGCACGACCAAACCGCCCCGTTCCCCGCCCAAACGCGCGTTGACCCAGCCCTCGTACACGCCCAGAACCTCATGAGCGGTGCTGTGATAGTGGTGCTGCGTGTACAAGCCATTACGCCAGGCCGCAGGCCATGCGTGGCTCGTGAACAGGCGCTCGAACGCCACGGCGCGTGACGAAGACGGCTCGCTGAGCACGCCGCGGTACACGAGCACCGGATAGTGGCTGTTGGGGAAGCGACCGTCGTCTCGAAACAGGTGTGATTCCGGCGCCTGCATGCGTTCAGTGGTTCCAGCGGAGGGGTGACCCATCATATACAGCGCCGCCTCGCGTCTGCCAGCGGGGCGCGTTACTCCTGCATCCACTCCCTACAGCATCGACCGTGAAGAGCCGTTGGACCGAAAATGGCGGGCGGCTCGCAGCAGAAGCATCGAATGAGCACAGAGCTACCGTCGTTTCGCGTATTTCGCCCGCTCGTTGGAATCGTCCTCACGCTGCTCTTGGTGCTCCTGGTCACGGCTGACAGAGCCTTCGGAGGCGTACACCCGCTGGGGCTCGAACCGCGCATCTGGACGGCGATCGTGTTCCCGATCCAGATCTTCAGCTTCATGCTCTACCGGACGCTGCGCCGCTATCGCAGCCCGCGCAGTGTTCGAGGCGGCAGCCTACGGCCCTCGATTAGCCCCAGCGGACGCTTCTCGAGCTGGGAGTTTGGGGAAGTGTGTGCCATCGCCCTGTCGCTCGGCTACTGGTTCCTGACCAGCGAACAACTCGACCGGATGTTGCAGCCGGGTTGGCGCGTGTTGGTGGCCGGCATCCTGTTGGTATTGCCGTTGATGGCGAAGGCGGTCAGCGAGCGCCCGGGCACGTGAGCGCGGGCGTCGCTACGGCGCGCGACTGACCTCTTGCCGCGCGCGCTGCGCCAGCGCGGCCAGCTGCGCGCGCACATTGTCGAGCTCATTGGCGAGCGCACGCTGCCCGTCGGAAGCGTTCAACGACTCGGGGATCAGAGTGCGCCCTGCGGGTGCGAGCGCCGGCGCCAGCGCGGCGACGAGCAACGTCACCGATCGAGCAGCAGCGGCCCCGACCTGACTCTCCACCTGCGCATGGACGGATAGCTCGCGCAGCGCCGAGAGCGCGGCGGCCAGCGCATCCCGATGCGCCGGCGTCGTCGGCGTACGCAGCTCCAGATGCGCGA
>JAICTU010000122.1 GCA_025936205.1 Polyangiaceae bacterium
CGAACTTTTGGCCTCATCCTGGCGCCGGCGGGTGCCGCGCAGGCCGAGCCCGATTCCTGCTCGCAACGCGAGGTGCTCCTCATTTTTGCGCGAGTGAAGTTCCACATGGAACCTGACGCCCTCACAAAAAAGGGACACTGCCGGGGGTGGGAAACTCAGCGCAGCGAGTCCTTGGAGCGCGGGCTCTTTCGCGACCAAGTTTTTCGCGGAGTCGCCGAGCCGACGTGGCTGCCGAACCGCTCGCAGAGCGCTCGGACTCGAGTGGTCGTGCTTTGCCTGCCGCCGTCACCGCATGAGCACCGTGCAGAGGGCTCGGGCCGTACGGCGCTGTCCGGCGCCAGGAGGGCCCTCCTGGCGTCGCGCTGTGGGCTCAGCGCCGAGCCCTCTCCCTGCCCGTCAGGTCTTGGTGGCCCCGTCGGGTGGCGCATGCTTTGGCGCATGTGCCAGCCGTTCCGGCGCGGCTCATTTCATCGTGCAACGTCGCGTAATTTAGCCGGATTCGGTGTTGTCCATCGGGCTCGCCGGGGGTGGCACACCGCTTGCTGAGGCTGGGGGATGCGAATCGTGGCCATCGCCATCGCCGGCGCGCTCGTGACCTGCGCACCCTGCGTCTTCGCCGGCCTTGCACTGCCTCCTTCTCCCGCCCTGCGAGGGGTACCTGTCGACGGTCGAGTGGATGTGCCCACGGATGTGGTGCCCGCGTTCGACCTCAGCGCCCTCGTGAATTCCGTCGACGAGACCGACGTTACGCTGCGCGCCGCGTCCGGAAAGCAGGTACCGATCAGCGTCACGTTGCCGCCGCACAACGGCTACCTCCTGATCCAGCCCGCAGCAGCCCTGGAGCCGTACACCGCGTATACGCTGATCGTTCATACCCGTTTCTATGGCGCTGAACCCCCGGAGCTCACGCTGTCCTTCACCACCGGCGCAGGCCCGCTCGGCTCCGCCCCGGAGCCCGTAGCCGGTGTCGTGCAACACTGGCGGGCTCCGCACGGTGCAAGCGAGGACTACCCCGGCGAAGGCGCGTGCATCGGGTTCTCCGAACCCGGCCCCGACGAGCTGGTCGAGACTCGCTTCACGGATCCAGGCTATCCGGAACGCCCCTTTCCGTTCAGCGACGACGTCTTTTACGACGGGCTGCACGCCTACACGTTCCTGTCCGATCTGAACGACGGTGGTGTCTACCTTCCGCCCTGCGTGCAGTTCCGACGCCGCGCCATCAATGGCACGTTCAGCGAGCCGACGACGACGTGCGGCACTGAGTCGCCCATCTATGCGGTCGAGGGCTTCGACGCGCAGCAGCGCTGCACCGAGGTTGGCTTCGTCGATGCGAAGATCCTGGACGAGGCCATGGCAGGGTCGAACCCTCCATCGTCTGCCGGCGACTCGTCCGCGAGCTGCAGCTTCGGACGCGGTGAAACCTCTTCCGGCACGCCGGTGGTCGTGGTCGCGCTCGGCGCGTGGCTCGCTGTTCGCCGAGCCATCGAGCGTGCCAGACGGGCACGGCCGTGACAGAGGCGAGCGCGCGAGAGCGTCAGTCCTTCTTCGGCGCGGGCTTCGGATACTTCACGAGCACGCGCTCGACCTTGGCGTTCTCCAGCTCGTAGGAGAGCACCAGGTCTTGCCCGAGCAAGGCGTCGGGCGCGGCCGAATACAGGACGATCCACTTGCGCGTGAAGAGTCCGGGCGCGACCGTGAAGGGGTTGGCGAGCAGGTAGTTCGGCGGCACCGCAGCGCCCGCCGGGTCAGGCGCAGGAGCGGCATCCGGTCTTGCGTCGGGCTTCGGCGGCTCCGGCTTCGGCGGGTCGGGCGCCAGCGTGTCGAGCGCCGGGTGGTGGGGTTCCTTCTTGCCCAGCCAGGCCTCGCGCGCGGCGAGTTGCCAGGCGCGCAGGCGATCGCCGACCAGGGTCTCGATCGCGGGCCCGAACAGCGTTCGCTCGGGGCTGAGCGAGACTTTGCGCACCTGGTGCCACTGTCCGGAAGGGTTCTGGAAGGTGACCTCCAGCGCCGAGAAGAAGGGGCTGCGCAGGGCTTCGATCGGGGCGCTGGTGATCTTGAGCGTGGGCTCGGGCGCCTTGGGCGGCGCGCTCGCCGGCGCGCCAGGGGGCGGCGCGCCGGGCCCTGCCGGAGCGGCGGGAGGAGCTTCGTCGGCCTCCACATGGGCGCAGCCCAGCACGAGGACCAATGGCCCGCACAGCTGGAGCGCCGCCCGGAGCTTCATTTCAGCGCTGCTCGTCGTCGGGCGTCAGGTACGAGATCTGAACAAGCTCCCAGAACTGGCTCTCGCCGCGCAGCGAGACCAGGTACACGGAGCCATCTCCCGACGCGAAGGCATGCCCGGTGCGCGATTCGGTCTGAATCTGGGAGCTTTCGGGGCTGGGGTTGCACGCCAGGCGCCGGGCCTCGGCGTTGGGCCGCACGTGCCAGAGCGTGTCGTGCAGATAGCCGTCGTTGAAGGGTTCGGTGGCTGTCACGAACCAACCGTCGCGGCCGTCGGACTCGACGTGGCCGGGCAGCGCAGACGGGGGGCGATCGGTCCAGAACTCGCTCATGGCTGCGCCGCGCAGCGGCGTCAGCCACATCTGGAGGTCCGGGTGCGCCGGGGACTTGTCGTCCTCGACTTCGTGGACAGTGCCATTGCTCGGCTTGTCGTTGCCCTGCGTGGAGCTGCTGGCGCCGGTCTTCGTGGAGCTGCTGCTCGTCGAGGAGCCGCCCTTGGTTGCTCCCGTCGTCGCGGCGGCCGCTGCCGTCGCCGCGTTGCCGATCTTCGCGGCCGCCGAGGGCTTCGTGGACGAGTCGCCCGTCTTGGAGTCGGACTTTGCCGGGGGCTCGGGCTTGGGTGGGTCGACGATGTGGATCACGCCCGTGGGCGTGAGGAAGGGCCGCGACGAGCTGCCCTCGGGATACGCCAGCTCGCGCACCGCGCCTTCGCCGGAGATCAGGATGGTGGCCTGGCGATCTGCCGCATTGTCCACGCGCAGCTGCCCGTTCAAGAGCAGCCCTTCGGTCGAGGGCACGAGCGGCGGCTCGATCTGGTAGCCCCAGTCGGGGCCCAGGTTCGCGAAGAGCTCCACCGGGCCACCGCCGAGGCTGACCTTCCAGATCGCTCCCGGTTGCCCGTAGCGCGCGAAGTAGAAGTTCCCGTTGCTGATGCCGAGCCAGCGGATGTCGCCCAGATCCGTGGTGCCGTAGGTCGAACGAACGCGCGTTTCGCCGCCGGACATGGGCACGCTGCGGACCTCGCCGCCTTGTGTGAACACGAGGTCGTTGTCATCCACCCACATCGGCGCGCTGAAGGCGTTGGAGACCAGCACGCTGGTCGCCAGCTCGCGGCTGGGTGAGTGCACGTCGAAGCGCACGAGCTCGCTGGTGGTGGCGCCGTCCGCGCCCCACTCGAAGCGGAAGAAGAACAGGTCGCCCCCGGAGAACAGCAGCTCCGCAGGCGGCTCGGAGTCGCTGCGGTTGCCGCCCGTGATGGGCACCCAGGCGGCGCTGCAGTCGCCCAGGTTCAGGGCGGGTTGGAGGGCCAGCTTGGTGGTGTCGCCTCGCTTCTTCACGGCATCCGAGCAACTGCCCAGCGCCAGCGCCAAGAGCAGAAGGCTCGGCCCTCGGAGCACTTCTGTCACTCTGCGGACAATGACAACGGGGTGAAAAGGACGCACGAGGCGGGCTGGTACCAGGTGCGAGCGAACTGGTCGACTTTCTGACAAGCCGCGCGCGTCAGCGCTGTTTTGGCCCAGCAGCCGAGCAGCGCCTGGGGTTGCTTGAATCGGCGCGGCACATCTCCTGCAATCGGGCAGGCCCCATGTCGGAGTTTGGCATCCCCGTGCTGGAGATCCTGGAGCGCTTGATGGCGTCACTGGTGGCGGGGGCGTTGATCGGCTGGGACCGCGAGCGCAAGAACAAGCCCGCGGGGTTGCGCACGCACATGCTGGTGACCCTCGGCGCCGCCACGTTCTGCGTGATGGCGTTCGAGGTCGGCGCGGCGCTGTCCGAGCGCTACGGCGAGCGCGGGGTCGATCCGATGCGGGTACTCGACGGAGTGGTGGGCGGCATCGGGTTCCTCGGTGCCGGCAGCATCATCCAGGCGCGCGGGCGCGTGCAGGGCATCACCACGGCGGCGGGCGTCTGGATGGCGGGCGCGCTGGGCGCTGCCTGCGGCGTGGGCGCCTACAAGCTCGCGGCGCTGAGCGCGGTGCTGGCTTTTCTGGTGCTGACCGTGCTCGCCAAGCTCGAACGGCATGTGCCTCGCGATCCGGAATCCCAGCCGGAGTGAGCCGCAGCGCCCTAGCGGTGGCGGCGCATCAGTCCAGGATCGGTGAGTCGTTCGCGCCGCGTGTCCCCGCCGGCGTTGGCGCACGCTCGATTGCGCTCGGCTGTGCCTCTGGACGCGCCTCTGGACGCGCCTCTGGACGCGCCGCGGGCTCGCTCGGCTCGCGCGGGGCGCGCGCTTCGGAGCGCCGGATCAAGGGGCGGGTGGGACGCTGCGCTTCGCGACTCGGGGGCTGTTCCCGGGGTGCCGCCTCGGGCGCGACCTGTGCGTCCGCCACGCGCACGATGGCGACTCCGGCGGTGGCCGGAGCTTCGGCTGCCGGGGCCGCTACCGCGGGCACCGGGGTTGGCAGGGGGACTTCCTCGCGCAAAGCGGGGGCCGGCCCGCTCGCGAGCGCCAGCTGGGCCTGCGTCGGGGCTGCAGGCGCAACTCGATGGGGCAAATGCGCGCGCAACCAGGTGAACGAAAGCACCACTGCCGCGATGAGGCCCAGCGCGGCGGCGGAGAGCCAGCGCCAGGGCACCCCACCCCAGCGCCGCCAGCTCAGGGGGGAGGACGTCGCCAGCGAGCTCGACAGATCGGAAAATCGCTTGGCCCAGACGTGCTGCGCGCGCCGGCTCGCGAGGCCCCAGAGCGCGGTTCCCAGCTCGCGGACGTGTGCGAAGCGATCCTCCGGGTTGCGGCTGAGAGCGCGCATCACGGCCGCGTCCAGCTCGCGCGAGACGTCAGGCCGCAGGCGGCGCAGCGGCTCGATCGGATCGTTCAGCACACTGCGCACCAGCGCCGCGAGATCCTTGCCTTCGTGAGGGTGTCGCCCCGTCATGCACACGTAGAGCACGACACCCAGCGAGTACTGATCGGAACGCAAGCTCAGGTTCTTCGGGCCGCGCAGCGCCTCTGGGGCGATATAGAGCGGCGTGCCGATCAGATCCTCCGGACCGGTCGTGACGAACTCCGACTCGCCCGGCCGCACTGCGGATTTGGAGATCCCGAAATCCAGCAGCTTCGGGACGCGGTCTTCCTCCGGGCCCTGGGCGAGAAAGATGTTGCTCGGCTTGATGTCGCGATGCGTGACGCCAGCGTCGTGCGCCGCGCCGATGGCCGCGATGATGGGTAAGGCCAGGTCAGCAAGCTGACGCTCGCTCAGGTTGCCATGGCGCTGGAGGTAGGCCTGCAAGTCCTCGCCCTCCAGAAACTCCATGACGATGAAGGGTAAGCCGTTGAGCACGCCCATGTCGACGATATCGACGACGTTGGGGTGCTTGATCGCGGCGGCCGCGCGCGCTTCACGCGTGAAACGGTGCCGCCCCGTCGGACTGTTCTGGACGGAGCTGGCCATGATCTTGAGCGCCACGGGCTTTTTCAGCAGTGTGTGCTCGGCCCGGTACACCTGCCCCATCGCGCCTTGCCCGATGCAAGCGCCCACCTGGTAGACGCCGAAACGGGAACCCGGAGTCAGGATCTCTGCAGATTGCGTCGACACGGACCCGCCCTCGCTCGCCTAGAAGTGGCCGCTGCACAGCGCGCCGGCCCAGCCGATGCTGCAGCTCTCCAGGCCAGCCTGTTCGGAGCTCGACGAGCCCACGGTGAAGCCGGTCCACAGCGCTCCCGCCGCGAACGCCAGCGCCACGCCTCCGCTCACCAGCGCCACCGTCTGGGCGTTCTGGCCCGCGCTGGCTGCGCTCGTCCCCGCACAGTCGAGCTCGAGCGCCTGCTGGAACAACACGAGCGCGTCCGCATCCCGCTGCTCGTGCCGGAGATCGAGGCCGCGCTGGAGCAATTCATCCACGCGATTCGTCGCGGCCGCCGCCGCGGTCTGTGCGTACACCGGCGAAGCCGCCCCCGAGAGCAGCGCGGCCGACACCAGGAAGCAAGCGGCTGCCCGGCGCACGACGGCACGTGGGCGCTGTCGCCGTGCTCCGGAGCCAGCCCTGTTCGCGGGCGAGTCGGGGAGCTGCGTCGTCACGGTCGTCCTCAATCCAGGAATGGAGCTTGATTGGCCCCGACCGCGTCTCCCGCACGGATCCGGGCCGGCTCGAGCGGGGGCTCCGCGCGACGCGACGGAGATGGCCGTGCCGACTCCTTCGTCGCCGTCGCGCGCGGCACGGCAGGCTCGGCGCTCGAGTCAGAAACGTTCAAGGTGCGCGGTCCGCGGCGGCCGTGCGGGTCTTTCAGCGGGAGCGCGGCGATCGCCGCTGACTTGCGCCGGACCCCGCCCGCGGCCGGCTCGTCTGCTGCGCCCACGCGCAGCACATCCACGCGCGGAACCGTGGCAGGCTCGAGCGCCCTGACTTCGCTCCATGGCTGCGAGGGCGCCGGGGCCGATTTGCCGAGCGCTGAATCGCCACGGGCGGTCGCGCCGGGCTCAGCGACGGCAGGCACCAGCGCCGGTGCGGGCTGCTCGGCTCGCGGCGCGACGCCGCGCGGCAGCACCGCCGTGGCAACGGCGCCGAGCGCCACCACGGCACCCGCAGCGAGCCAGGTCCCCCTGTTGCGCGCCCGCGTCGGATCGCGCGGGCTGGAGTAGCCATGACGGGTATTCGTGAGCGCCGGATCCGCAGGCACCAGTGGCGGTACCGGACTGCGGCGGGTCGCGAGCGCCGGAGCAGAGTGCACGTCGTTCGCGGGACCAAACGCCCGCCCCCACAACACCTGCGTGCGCGGCGAGGCCACCTCCCACAGTGCGCGCCCGAGATCCCGCACATGAGGGAAACGTTGACGCGGATCCGGATCCATCGCGCGGATGATGGCGCGCTCGATCACTGCCGAGATGTCGGGCCGGCTCCTGCTGGGCGGATCGAAGCTCCCGGCGCCGATGCGCTGCAAGAGATTCATCAGCGAGTCGTACTGGAAAGGCGGTACCCCCACCGCACACTCGTACAGCACCACACCCAACGAATACTGGTCCGAGGCCGGAGTGAGCGCCTGCGATCCGCGCAGCGCCTCGGGCGGCAGGTACATCGGTGTCCCCAGCAACGTGCCGTACGGCGTCGCTGTGAGATCAGCCGCGTCGCGCGCCAGCTTGGAAATGCCAAAGTCGAGCACCTTGGGCACTTGCTCGCCGTCCGCGCCCCTGGCGAGAAAGATGTTGCTCGGTTTCAAGTCCCGATGCACGACGCCGGCATCATGGGC
This sequence comes from Polyangiaceae bacterium, assembly GCA_025936205.1. Next base: position 7,406 of record JAICTU010000122.1, read on the forward strand.
CACCGCCAGGCCGGAGATGATCGGCAGGGCCAGGCGCGCGATCTCGCCATCGGACATCGGTCCCCGCTCGAGCAGCTGCGTCTCCAGGTCGCGACCCTCCAGCAGCTCCATCACCAGATAGGGGATGCCTTGCCACACGCCAACATCCGTGATGTCGACGATGTTGGGATGTTTCACCGCCGCCGCAGCGCGGCCTTCTCGCAGAAACTGCCGATGCGCCGCCGTCTGATCGTGCAGCGCAGGATCCATGAGCTTGAGCGCCACCCGCTTCTGCAGCGCGCGATGCTCCGCACGATAGACGCGCGCCATTCCTCCGCGCCCGATGCGCTCCAGGATGACATAGTTGCCGAAGCGGTACCCGGATGGCAGGTCCGCTGTTTCGAGCTCAGCGTCCAACGGAGGCCACGCTACCGCAGATCACCGGGAGTGACCAGAACAGGTCAGACGACGGCCAGCCGCTGCCGAGCGGTACGGCTCTGGCCACGGACCCCGAAGGGCTCGGCGGCTTCGTCAATGTGCCGATTCGCCCGCTGGAGATCAGCGCACAGATGGCAGGGGATGGGCGAGTGATTGGTACGCATACCATCGTACCGCGCCCCGGCTGGGTCACGGCGGTGCTGTTGCGCCCCCGCCGCGCTGCCTCTCGACTGACCCGCCGCGTCCCCACGGCTCAGCCGAGCTCGAACGCATGCCGCATGCAATGCGGACAGCGCCCATGCAGCAGAGGCGTACCCGGATCGGGGCGCGCCTCCCGCAACAGGTACCACCCCGCCGGAGGCGATACCCAATGCAGCACCAGGGAGGAGCCGACGCCGACTTCGACCACGGACGAGAAATCGGCCGCACCGCACAACGCACACTCGGTCGGCACCTGGCTGTGGTGGCAGGTCGTCGGGACGGCCCCGCTGATCTCGCCTGCCGAAGCCCGGTCCCGCTCGACTGAGCGAGCCGGCGCTGCGTCTCGACGTTGCCCCTCCCCCATGCCGCCTCCCTTGGCGCTAGGCCGCGCTCTTTTCCGCTTCGAGCCCGCTCTCGTCTCCGTCCGCCAGCGTCCGCGACGGCGGTGCCGCGAGCGGCGCGCCCGACCAGAGCAGGCCCAACGTTTCCTGGAGCAGGGCCGCGCGCAACTCGTGATTCTCGAGCAGCACGGCGCGCGCACGCTCCCGCCCCTGCCCGATGCCCTTGCCCTGATGGACATAATGGGAGCCATTGCGTGTGACCGCTCCCGTGGCGAGCGCCGTGTCCAACAAATCCGCTGCGATGTCGACGCCAGTACCCCAGCGGATATCGAACTCCGCCTCCTCGAACGGTTGGGCGCACTTGTTCTTGACCACCCGAACCCGGGTGCGGCTGCCGATCACTTTCTCCTCCGCGCTCACCTTCCCGATCCGACGTACGTCGAGCCTCAAGCTCGCATAGTACTTGAGCGCATTTCCTCCCGGTGTCGTCTCGGGGCTACCGAACGTCACCCCGATCTTGTGCCGCAGCTGATTCACGAACAAGAGGGTGGTGTTCGTCTTGGAGGCGACGCTGGCCAGCTTGCGCATGGCACGACTCATCAACCGCGCCTGCAACCCGAGTGGGTTGTCCGCCATGCTGCCGTCGATCTCGGCCTGCGGGACCAGCGCCGCGACGGAGTCGATCACGACCAGCGAGATCTGCTTGGAGCTGGCGAGCGTCTCCACGATATCCAGCGCCTGCTCACCACTGTCCGGCTGCGAGAGCAGCAGGTCCGACGTGCGCACGCCGGTCGCTCGAGCATACGCGGGATCGAAGGCGTGCTCGGCATCCACGAAGGCGGTGAGGCCCCCCGCTTCTTGAGCCTCGGCGATGGCGTGCAGCGTGAGCGTGGTCTTGCCGCTGGATTCGGGACCGTAGATCTCGACGATCCGTCCCCGCGGGTAGCCACCAATGCCGAGCGCACGATCGAGCGCGAGGCAGCCGGATGAGATGGCATCGATGGCACGCTCCGCCTCGCCGTCGAGCAGGCGGATGCTCTCAGTGCCGAATTGCTTCTGCACGGCGGCGAGGATATCGGTCAGCGGCGTGAGGGATGGTTTGGAATTCTTGGACATGCAGAGGTCTCCCCAGGGCTGAGCCCAGTGGTAAGTCGCGAGCGCTCCGCCACCCCCGCGGCGGCGGATGCTGCGACCAGTTGGGGAGGCCGGACTGCAACCGACATGCCGCACGCCGGAGCACGCTCGACTCGCGAAGAACGCCCGCACTTCAGCGCGTCATCGCGGAGCTCCCCGGCACGGCCGCTACCGGCGCCGCGCTGGCGTGACCCGGCGCCAGCCAGTCTTCAGCGAGGAAACAGATCGAGCCCGCGCCAGCGCGCCAGCGCGTAGCCCACCACGACGAACACGCCGACCAGCAACGCCCAGAGCCGAGAGCGCGACAACCAGGGGCTCTCGTAATTGGAAACCGAAGCTGCGGAGTCGGGCGTCAGTTCGCGGCCGCCGCTGCCCGGTGGCAGCGACAGAGGCAACCGCGGCTCCGAAACCTCGCGTGCCAGATCCGAGAGCGACGGCGCGCTGTTGCTGGAGCGCGCGCCGAACGCGTCGCGCGCCGGCCCTGTCAGCGCGACGGGAGGAGCGGCTGCATCGGTGGGGATCGGGACGGTCGCCGTGTTGATGTCGCTCTGATCACTATCCTCGTCGAGCGGGCGAGCGGTCGGCGGCAGCGAGTCTCGGAACGCCCGCTTGGGGTCGCGCTTCTTGGAGACGGTCTCGGCCCGGCGCCGCTCCTCGCGCTGGCGGCGCGCCAGGTCGACGAGCTCGGGAGGCGCCTGATAGGCGCGCGTGTTCTCTTCCTCGTCCTCGCCAGAGAGCTCGAGCAGATTCTGCGGTACCGCCCCGACGATCGTCTGCTCGGGATCCTGATCCTGCTGGGCCGCTCGCGCCGGCGCGCCTTCGGTCTCGGCGGAGGGGTTCAAAGGCGGCACATCGCGCCAGGGCGTGAGCGGCGCCGTCGGCGCTCGCTCCGAGGGATCGGCTTCCGCGCTGTCGAAGCTCAACGGCGGCGCCGCGCTGGAGCGGCGCGTCAGCTGGAACTCGATGTTCGCGCTGGCATCCACCGGCACAGCCGGCGTGATCAGGGCCGGCGGCGGGCGGGTGGACGTGCGTGCCGTGGGCACGGGCGTCGGGATCGCGGACGCGTCGAACACTTCCTCGACCGTGGCGGTTGGAGCCGAGCTCGGTGCCTTCGGAATCGGAGTGCTCGGGGAATAACCCGGTCGGGAACTGATCGGCGACATCTCTGCGCGAGGCGCGGAGCGCGGCTTGGAGTCCACGGCAGCCTCGTCGACGTCCAGCAGCGGCGTGGCGGGCGCGACGCGGCTCGCCAGGCCCGGAGCAGCGCCCGCGGGCTCGGCGCGCGCGCTACCATTGAGCCGGGATCCGGGCATGATCGATGAGGGCAGCGGGATGCGGACCGGTCCCGACGCGCGCTTGGTCGGGCGCGGAGGACGCGGCGGCCCGGCGGGGGGATCGCGCAGAGGTGACTGCTTCTCGTCGCCCGCTGCCGGTGCGTCCGTCTCGTTGATGCTCGAATCAGCTGCCATGTTCAGGTCTCGCGTGCCGAACCGCACGGCGCGGGCACACGAGAGAGTAACGGCGCGTCCAGGGGTAGGATGCGCCGCCAATTAACCATGCGCCCGGCTGCAAATCTTTGCCAAGGAAGAACCGGCTGAGCGGGCTGATTTTCGGCGGGGACTGTAGCCAACCCGCGCAGAGCCACGGACAGCGCTCCCCGCGCGTCACCTACGTGACGCGCCGGGCCGCCGTGACGCACCGAGCCGCAGGGCGCCGGGCCCAGTGTTCCGGGCAGCAGTACCCGGGCAGCAGTGCAACAGCGCCGAGCGTCGCGAGTGCCTCAGTAGATGGTGCCCTCGGGCAGCGGTACCTGACACTCGTTGGCCGGCGTGAGCCAGCGAATCACGTTCAGCCAGAAGCGGCCCATGTCGAGCGTGTCGTCCTGCTCCAGCGCGCTGCAGGCCGTACACGCCGCCTCACACGTTTGACAGTTGGTCTGGCACTGGTTGCAGGACTGATCGCAGCCGCGCGCGCAGGTTCCGCCATCGGGCACCTGTTGCCCGCCCTGGCAGGGCTGCATCTGGCAGTTCTGGCACTGGATGTCGCAGTTGCTGCACTGATTCTTGCACTGGTTGCAGTTCTGCTTGCAGGGCGTCTGCGGGCGCATCTGGGGGTTCCACAGCGCGTCCTGAGTGATCCATTCGTCAGCGAAGACGAAGGCGTGCCCTTTGCCGATCTCTTTTGCTTCGGCCAGCGTGTAGTTGCCTTCCCGTACGATCACCTGGCCGTCGCCAGTGACGGGGTAGCCGTTGAACACGCCCAGCGCCGTGATGCCCTGCACGGTGGGATGATCTGGAGCCGTGATGCCGTGCACGATCACCGGCGGCGGCCCGTTCATGACCACGCCCAGCACACCTGCCCCGCCCACGGACAGGTCGTAACCCATGCCGGTGGGCGCCAGCAGCTGCACGGTCGCCTGCATGTCGTTGGCGCTCGCCGTGTAGCCAGCGAGGCTCATGACGCCACCGCCGTTCTGGATCCACTGACTGAAGGCGTTGATCTCGTCGCTCGTGAAGCCGGCGTTACCGCGGTCGCGCATGTTGCCGATGATCAGCACCTGCAGGTCGGCAAGCACGTCCGCCGTGAGCTTGTCGCGCGCACCGATGCGCTTGACCGGTACGTCGCTGCGGGCTTCCAACCAGCTCTGGAAAGCGCCCGTTTGGTTGCCCGCGTCGGACGCAACGCTGCCGAGGAAGCCGATGTGCAAGCAATCGCACAGGCCATCCTTGCCTTTGTCCACGTCGTCGACGATGCCGTTCATGTTCTCGTCCATGCCGTCACAGGCCGCCTCCGTGCCGACGTTGCGGGGCTTGCCGTTGACGTCGACCAGCGACTGATCGTCGATCATGAACGGGTTGTCGGCGGGAGTGCTGCCGCCACCCTTGCCCGAGCCATCGGGCAGCTTCGGCCCTTCTCCAGGCACCGTGGACGCCACGCCTGCTTCCCCTTTGTTGCCACCACCGGCAGAGCAACTCTGCAGCGCAGCAAATATGGAGAGCGAGAGCAAACTAGCAGCCACGACGCTCGATCGACGCATAGCGGTGGTTCGCTATAGCGCGAGCGCCCGGCCCGAACAAGCCACCCACGGCCGGCTGCCATACGCCGGCACCGCGTTGGGTCAGGCTCGGGCCAGAGTTGGGTCAGATCTGTCTGATCCTGTTCTGATCTGACCGCGATCCTGCATTGAGCACGGACGCCCGTGCAACACGTACGCAGAAAAAACAAGACCGCGGCGGAGCGCTCTTTGCGCTCCGCCGCGGTCGCGCTCGGCTACCCGATTAAAGCCGAACGCCAGCTGTGCTCAGCTGATTGGCCCGACACGAGTGAAGCTCCACTCGGGAGTCAGGACTTTAGCTTGCTCGGGTGTGCAATCGGGTATCAGTCCCGCGCGCTCGACAGCGACTCACGCGGGTGGTCGGTGGCAAGGGTCACGGGCCCTCCTCTCCTTGGAGAATCACGCTTCACTGGGAAGCGCGGAGGACCTCATGCCCTCCACTAGCCGTGAACGGAGGGGGCGCGCGAGGCTGGAGCCAGGATCGCCACTATCACCCCGTGAGTCACCCCGAATGGCCAAACTGCACGCCCGGGTCGCGCTTCGGAGCGACGATGGTAATAATCGGGCCGCTCATGTCCACATTCCAGTGTCAACGTTGCGGCAGCAGTTTCACCGTACCCCAGGCGACACTGGATAAGTATCCGTCGTGGCAGCCGAAAACCTGCATGCGCTGCCGTTCCGCTTCCGCAGGCAACGGCCAAGCGGCCGCCGCGCGTCGACCCAGCCCACCAGGCGTTCGCCGCGTCCCGCCGGCTACGGCTCATACCAGGAGCGAAGAGGGCACGCTGACCCTGGCCGAGGTCCTGGCCACTTATACCGAGGGCCCGACCACGGGGGTTTTCACCGATGGAGCAGCCCATCCCAATCCTGGCGCGGGCGGCTGGGGAGCGGTCTACGTGGTCGAGAACGAGATCATCGCGCAGGAATTTGGCTCCGAGCCGCACACCACCAACAATCGCATGGAGCTGACCGCGCTGATCGCCGGCTTCCGGCTGGTGCCGCCCGGAAAATCGGCAGTGGTGATGACGGACAGCCAGCTCTGCGTCGACACCATCACCACCTGGGCTGCGGGTTGGGAAAAGAACGGTTGGAAGCGCAAACGCGGCGAGATCAAGAACCTGGAGCTGGTGCAGGAGCTCTACCGGCTGGCGCGCGCACGGCCCGAGATCGAGCTGCGCTGGATCAAGGCTCACAATGGCTACCGCTGGAACGAGTATGCCGACGCCCTCGCCACCGCGTACCGGCGCCCGACGCCTTGAGCCGCCGCGCGTACGCGGCGCGCGTCAGGGCTCGCGGGCGACCTGGGGCCGTAGCTTCAGTTAAGATTCGCGTTTGCGCATTTGCGCAGTGCGCGGGGCGCACCGCGTTGCCCGCTATCGAAGTGACCCTTGCGGGAAGTCCCCCGCTGCACGGGAATACACGCCAGCGCCGGACCAGAGTAAACAGGACCGAAACGCAGCGGCCAGTCACGTTCCGCCACGGTGGCGGACGTAGGAATGGGTCGAAGCGGGCAATCGGGGGTGGCGAAGGCGTGGTCGGCGGCGGGGAGAGATTCGCGCGGGGAAACAGGCACCGAAAAGGGCTATCGGCCAACGCAGCCCTCTGCTTCCAAGCCCCGCGCGCCGGCGCCGACCCGGGTCGGAGCACGCTCCCGTGCTCGCGCGCCACAGCGAATCGTATCGGCGGTGCACTGTCCCACACCGTGAACGAATGCGTAGAACGAATGCGTAGAATCAATGGTGGATCAATGCAGCCAGACCGCTCGAACGGCCTCCTTTCGAAGCTTCCAGCGGCCCAGAAAACCCTTGCGGGTTAAGGGGCTTAGTTACAGACTCTGGCGTATCTTTGGGTGCCGTTTGTGCTGCCCACGATTTCGGTCGACTCTCCCTGCGGCGCTTCCCGCATGCTTCTTCTTCCCCCGCACCTCTTCCCCGGACGGGCGCTGATCCGATGACTACAGTAAACGGGACTTCGATGCTGCCGACGCCGCCGCGCAAGGAATACGCGCCCGGCGATGTGATCAGCGACAAGTATCGATTGCTGCAACTTTTGGGTGAGGGCGGTATGGGCTCGGTCTGGGTCGCCGAGAACATGGCGCTCAAGGCCAATGTTGCCCTGAAGCTGATCCGGGCGGACGTGGCAGAGGCCTCGGCGAACGATCGCTTCTTGAGCGAGGCCCGCCTCGCTGCCCGGCTCCAGCATGCGGCCATCGTGCGCGTCTTCGACTTCGGCAAGACGCAGAACGACGAGCCCTTCATCGTGATGGAGCTGCTCGAGGGGGAAACGCTGGGCCAACGGTTGACGCGCCTCGGCTCGATCGACCCGGTGGAGCTCTGCCAGACGCTGCTGCCGATCATCGACGCCCTCCATTCGGCGCATGGCCATGGCGTCATCCACCGTGACCTCAAGCCTGACAACGTCTTCATCGCCAAGGCGGAAGGCGGGGGCGTGCAGCCCAAGCTGCTCGACTTCGGCATCGCCAAGCTGCGCGGCGAAAGTGCCTTCCACACCACCAAGCTCACGCAGGCCGGCACGCTGATCGGCAGCCCCGACTACATGTCGCCGGAGCAAGCCAAGGGCGAGACGGATCTGGACCCGCGCAGCGACGTGTGGGCGCTGTGCGTGCTCGCCTACGAGTGCCTGGTCGGCAAGCCCCCGTTCCACGGCGACAACTACAACGCTTTGTTGTGGTCGATCATCCACGACGAACCGGTACCGATCACCGTTTTCCAGGCGGGCGATTCGGAGCTCTGGCGCCTGCTCAAGACCGGCTTCTCCAAGGACCGCAATGGCCGCTGGGACAGCGCCCGCAAGTTTGGTGAAGCGCTGGCGCTGTGGCTCGAGAACCACGGCATCGTGGAGGACGTCTGTAACCGCTCGCTGCATGCGAGCTGGTTGCCCGCGGAGCGCCCCACCCAGCCGGAGCTGATCCCCTTCGACGGCTTGGCCACGACGCCGGGGAGAGCGGGTGCACAGGCGGCGCTGGGGCCCTCGCCCACTCTGCCTTCGCTCCGCCGGCCACATCGCTGGGCCGTCTGGTTCGCGGCAGCGGGTGTCGCCACGCTCGCGGTGGCGCTGTTCAAGCAATCCGCCGGAGAGGACGAGAGCCTGGTCGTCGAGACCCGGCCGGCGAAGGCGGCGGACGTCAAGCGCGCGGCCCTGACGTCCCAGGGCGCAGCCGCCCCCGGAGCGCGCCCGAAGCTCACCGCCGAGCCGGAACGGACGGCGACCCCGCCGCAGCCGGTTACCCAGCAGCCGGTTACCCAGCAGCCGGTTACCCAGCAGCCAGTTACCCAGCAGCCAGTTGCCCAGCAGCCAGTTGCCCAGCAGCAGGCTGTTCCCGGGCAGCCCATGGCAGCGGCCAGTCCGCAGAAGGGTCACCCCTTCGAGCCCGAAGAGGAAGCGCCGATCGGGAACGCCAACACCTATGCGGGCGCGACCGAAACCGTACCTGACGAGCCCTCGCAGCAGCTCGCCAAGCAGCTCCCCTCGCGCCCGAGCGGTGTCGAAGAGGTGGCGCGGGCGAAGCCGATGGCTGCAAAGCCGAGCGCAGTCAAGCCTGCACCGAGCACGCCCGCGCCGGCGCCCAAGCCCGCCTCGGCCGCTCCGGTCCCCAAGGGCTTCGTGGCCAGCCCCGCGCCGCCCGCGGCCAAGCCGAAGGCTGCCACGGGTCATTCGCAAAAGCCGAAGAAGCAAGAAGAAGACGAGTACGACTTCGGCATCTGAGAGCTCCCGCTCCGGTCGGCTCGTCCGAGCGTGTGAACGGGAGCGCTCTCATCTCGATCCGCACCCATCGAGCGGTTAGGTTGCCGCTAGATGAGTGTTCAGGGCCTGCGCGTATACCGCAGCAACCGCCTGGAGCGGCTCGCCGAAGCGCTAGCGGAGCAGCTCGCCGAGCCGCCCGAGGACCCATTCGCGCCCGAATGCATCCTGGTGCCGGGGCGCGGCGTGGCGCAGTGGTTGAGTCTGGAGCTGAGCCAGCGCTTCGGGGTCTGGGCCAACGTGCTCTACCTCTACCCGCGCAACTTCGTCGGCTGGGCGCTGGAGCGCGTGCTGGAATCGCCGGCGGCGGGGCTCGAAGCCTTCGACCCGGAGCGGCTGCTCTGGTCGATCGTGAGCACGCTGCGCCCACTGCTGGGGCGCCCGGAGTTCGAGGCCATCCAGCGCTACGTCAGCGCCGATGCCAGCGACGTGCGCTACTTCGAGCTGTGTCGCCGCATCGCCAGCACGTTTGACCGCTACGCCGCCTATCGCCCCGACTTGCTCACCAGCTGGGAGCGCAAGGCCCGCCGGAGCACGGAGCTGCCGCAGCTGGGGTTGTTCGGGGCTCGCGAGCCCCAGGATGAGGCGCAGGGCTGGCAAGCGCTGCTCTGGAAGGCGCTGGTGGAGCGCTCGGGCTCGGTGGCGATGGGCACGCTGGAGAAGCGCTTTCTGCGTCGGGTGCAGCGCAGCCAGCGGCTCGACAACTTGCCCGCCCGCATCAGCTGCTTCGGCGTGACGCACGTGCCGCCCAGCTACGCGCGCATTCTGGTGGCGCTGTGTCCGCACGTGCCGGTGCGCATGTTCCAGCTCGCGGCAGCGCGGCGCGCGGAACCTGCACGCCACAATCCGCTGCTCGAGTCGCTGGGCGCGCTGGCCACGGATTTCGAAGCGCTGCTCGCGGACGAGCTGAAGCAGCAGAGCGTACCGGTGAGCTCCGTCGCGCTGTTCGACCCACCCACCGCTCCTACCCGCCTGGCGCGCCTGCAGCGCGAGCTACTGGAGGACGTCGCGCCGGGGCCCTCGCAGGCGCGCGGCACGGCGGAAGACGAGTCGATCCGCATCCACGTCTGCCACAGCCCGATGCGCGAGGTGGAGGTGCTGCACGACCAACTGCTCGCGCTGCTGTCCACGGGCAGCGGCTACGAAGCGCGCGATGTCGTGGTCATGATGCCGGACATCGAGACCTACGCGCCGCTGATCGACGCGGTGTTTCGCCGCTCCAGCGACGATCCGCAGCGCATCCCCTACTCGCTCGCCGATCGCGTGCTGGAGGCCGCGGCGCCCGTCGCGAGCGCGCTCGATCGGCTGTTCCTGCTCGCCGGGCAGCGCCTCTCCACCTCGCAGGTGCTGGATCTGCTGGCGCTGGAGGTGGTGGCCGCGCGCTTCGAGATCACGCCGCGCGATCTGGAGCAGATCACCGAGTGGCTGCAGCGCACCAACGTGCGCTGGGGCATCGACGCCGACCATCGCGAGGCGCACGGCCATCCGCGTTCCGACGCCAACACCTGGCGGCTCGGAGTGCGCCGCCTGCTCCTCGGCTACGCCATGAGCAACGACCCGCCGGTGCTGGTCTCCGGCATCCTGCCGGAGCCGGGCCCGAGCGGCAGCGGCGCGGCAGCGCTGGGTAAGCTGGCGAGCTTTCTGGAGAGCCTGTTTCAGCACCTGGACGCGCTGGCACAGCCGCACCGCGCGAGCGAGTGGCCCGAGCTGGTGAGCGCCGCGCTCGATGCGCTGGTGCAACACGACGCCGATACCGCCTGGCAGCACCAGGAGCTGCTGGAGGCGCTGCGCGCACTCACCCGGCGCGCGATCGAGGCCGGCTATGAGCAGCCGATCGGCAGCGCGGCACTGCACGGCTTGTTGTTCGAAGCGGTGAACAGCGGGCGGCCGGCGCGCGGCTTTCTGATGGGCGGCGTGACCTTCTGCTCGCTGGTGCCGCTGCGCTCGATCCCGTTTCGTGTGGTGTGCCTGGTCGGGCTCGGCGACGGAGATTTTCCGCGCCAGGACTCCACGACCGACTTCGATCTGATCGTGCACGGCCCGGGCGGCAGGCGCCGCGGCGATCGCTCGCGGCGCATGGAGGACCGCTACATCTTTCTGGAAGCGATCCTGGCGGCTCGAGAGCGCTTGATCATCACCTACACGGGCCAGAGCATCCGCGACAACTCGAGCTTGCCGCCCAGTGTGGTGGTGGCCGAGCTGTGTGACACCTTGGACGCCTGGCGGGAGCCAGCGCCAGCGGCCCCAGAACCCGAGCGGAGCACGACAGTGTCGCCCGGAGTGTCGGCGGCTGTGTCTCCCGGCGAGAGCGCTCCGGATTATATCGTGTCCCATCCGCTGCAAGCGTTCAGCCCGCGCTACTTCGATGCCAGCGACGCGCGCTTGTTCTCGTATGCCGCGCACTATGCCGCCGCGAACCGCGCGCGCTATCGCTCGCCGCTCGGGGAGTTCTTCGTGGGCCCGCTCGCGGCGCCGGCTCCCGACGCGCTGGCACTCGCCGAGCTGGTGCGCTTCTACCGCGGGCCCGCCGCCTATCTGCTGAACCGGCGCCTGGAGCTGTACCTGCGCGAGAGCGGCGAAGCGCTCGCGGATCGCGAGCCGCTCGAGCTCTCGGGGCTGGAGAGCTATGCGGTGGGGCAGAGCCTGCTCGAGCTCGGGCGGCGCGGCGTCTCACCGGCACAGGCGAGAGAGCTCGTGATGGCCGGCGGTGCGCTGCCGCTAGGAACGCCCGGTGAGCTCGATTTTCAGGAGATCGCGAGCTGCGCGAACGTGATCTCCGAGCTGGCCGCGGAGGCGCGCGACGGCGGCCGCCAACCGCCGCTGCCGTTCGAGGCGCGGCTGCCGAGCGGGCGCCTGCTGTTCGGCAGCTTGAACGAGTCGTACGCCCATGGCCTGGTGGAGCAGCAGTTCGCGCGCATCCGCGCCTCGCACCTGCTCTCGCTCTGGATCCGGCATCTGGTGTACTGCTGGGTCGCGCCGGGAGGCAGCGAGGCGCAGAGCTCGCTATTCGGGCGGCCGCTGCAAGGCGGCGGCGCGGTGCACCAGCGCTTCCGCCCCGTCGCCGATCCCGCTCTGCGTCTCGACGCGCTGGCGCGCCGCTTCGACCAGGGACAAGCCCTGCCGCTGCTGCTGTTCCCCACCACCTCGCTCGCGTACGCGCGGGCAACGCGCTCTGGCTCTCGCGGCCAGGGCAACAAGCGCGACCCTTACGCCGGGCTGGACAAGGAG
>JAICTU010000222.1 GCA_025936205.1 Polyangiaceae bacterium
CAGGCTCATATATGGGCCTCCCTTAGCAGCCCCGTCTGCGGGCGGAACGGCAAATCGAAGTGGAAATCGCTTCTGACGGCTTGACCGGGTCGGGGGCGTCGCTCATATTCAGCGAGCCCATTCCGGGAGCGAGGAGGATCAGAGCATGGATGCCGTGACCATCATTGTTCGTGCCGATCGCCGCTCTCGTGCAGTGCTGAAGTACTGCTGAAACCCACGGTTTCCGCGAGGAAACCTCAAGCTGCCCTTCGGCAGCTGGCTCGAGGCTGGCGTCTGGAACCGCGCCGTCGTGCTCGCTGTGTCAGCGAGATGTGACCGCGCGAGCGGTCCGGGCGCCTCCCATCTGACCCCTCAGGGGTCGCCCGTGCTGGTCGCGCTGCGACCGAGGACGCTTCCGTGCATCTATCCGCTTTGGGCTGGGGAGACTCTCTCCAGCAACAGTTCGAGCTGCTCCGTCCGCTTCATCCCGAGTCCGTGCTCCAACCCGCTCGCGTCGTTGCCGAGCACCGTGGCGCCTATGAATTGATCGCCGCAGAGGGCCCGTGCTGGGCCGAGCTCACCGGGCGCCTGCGCCATCACGCGCAGAATCGCCTGGAGCTGCCCGCGGTCGGCGACTGGGTCGCGATCGATCCAGGTTCACGCATCATCGCCGTCTTGCCGCGCAAGAGCGCCTTTGTGCGCAAGGTCGCGTCCGCACGCACCGAACCACAGGTGGTGGCGGCGAACATCGACCGCGTGTTCATCGTCACCTCCGCCAACTCCGACTTCAACCCGCGCCGCATCGAACGCTACGTCTCGGCGATCTGGGACAGCGGTGCCTCGCCCGTGCTGGTGATCAACAAGACCGACCTGGGCGCGGACGTCGATCAGCTCTTGCAATCGCTGGGCAACGCCGCGCCCGGCTTGCCCGTGGCGCGGGTGAGCGCCCTCGAGCGGCGCGGGGGCGAGCAGCTGCTCGGTCACCTTGGGCCCGAGCTCACGGTGGCACTGGTCGGCTCCTCCGGCGTCGGCAAGTCCACCATCGCCAACTGGCTGCTGGGCAGCGAAGCGCTCGAGACGGGCGCCATCGACGGCGTGGAGCGTGGCCGCCACACCACGACCCATCGCGAGCTCATCGCACTACCGAACGGCGGCGCGCTGATCGACACCCCGGGCATGCGCGAGCTGTCACTGTGGGGCGACGCCGAGGACCTTGTCGGCGCCTTCGCGGATATCGAGGCCCTCTCACAGAGCTGCCGCTTCATCGACTGCCAGCACCAGGGACAGCCCGGCTGTGCGATCGACGCCGCGCTCGAGTCCGGCGATCTCGAGCCGGCGCGCCTCGACAGCTTCTTCAAGCTGCAGCGCGAGCTGCTCTACCACGAGCAGCGCAAGCAGCACGTCGAAGGACGGCAGCAGCAACGCAAGCAAATCGCGCGCGCCATGAAACAGCGACGCAAGAGCCCGCTGGGTTCCAAGCTGCGCTGACGGGAAAATGGCTCGGCTACAGGCTCGAGACTTCAGGCTCCAGGATGTGCCGCCGTGCGACCCAACCTGAGCTCCGAAATCTCGTAGCCTGTAGCTTCTGCTCAGACCTTGAAGCGTTCGGCGAGCCGATCCATCAGCTGATCGACCTCGGCATTGATCGGCTCGAACTTGGGGTTGCCCGCGTAGAAATCGACGATCTCCTGCGCGCCCTGAGCGAAGGGGATGGTGCAGGTGAAGCCCGGGACGAAGCGCTTGATCTTGGTGTTGTCGAAGATCACGCTGTGCGTCTTGTCGCCCAGCAGGCCCGCGCCCCAGCCCGGGTGCTCCTTGGCGATGATGGCGGAAGGCACGTGGACGATCTGCGGCTGGCAGCCTGCGGCGCGAGCGATCGCGCCGATGATCTCGTTCCAGGTCAGCACCTCATCGGAGGTGATGTGGAAGGCCTCGCCCAGCGCCTTTGGATTGCCGAGCAAGCCCACGAAGCCCTTCGCGAAGTCGCGGTGGTGGGTCAGGACCCAGAGCGAGGTGCCGTCGCCGTGCAGGATCACTGGCTTGCCCTGTTTGATGCGCTGGAGCACCGTGTAGCCGCACTGATACGGGTCGAGCGGCAGCAGCGTCTTGTCGTAGGTGTGCGACGGGCGCACGATCGTGGCAGGAAACCCGCTCTCGCGGTAGGCGCGGATCAACAGCTCCTCGCAGGCGATCTTGTTGCGCGAGTACTCCCACCACGGATTGTGCAGGGGCGTGGACTCGGTCAGCGGCCAGTTGTCCACGGGCTTCTTGTAGGCAGAGGCCGAGCTGATGAACAGGAATTGCCGGGTGCGGCCCGCGAACAGCTCCCGGCAGACCTGAATGTGGTCCGGCACGAAGGAGATAAAGTCTGCCACAGCGTCGAATTGGAGATCACCGAGGGCTTTCCGTGCACTCTCGGGATTGCGAATGTCACCCTCGAGCACCTTTGCCCCTTTGGGGATCGGGCGAGGGGAGCGCCCGCGGCACAGCAAGTAGAGCTCGATGCCCCGCTCCAGGGCCAGCTCCGAGCAAGCGGAGCTGATGATTCCGGTTCCACCAATAAACAGGACGCGCATGCGGAGCGGTGTACGAGAGGCGTCCGCGGATGTCACCCTCCTGGAATGCCGCGGCAGTTTTTTCCTTTCGCGGTAAGGGTTCCGCTCCTCGAGCAGCCATGCGATGCTGGCCCCGATGTTGCTCGCTGACGTGGAGCCATGACGCTCGAGGCGCGCGCGCGGGAGCTGGCTCGGCGTTTCGAGCAGTGCATGGGCGCAGCGCCGGAGGGCGTGTGGGCGGCGCCGGGCCGCGCCAACCTGATCGGTGAGCACACCGACTACAACGATGGCTTCGCGCTGCCCTTCGGTATCGAACAGTGTGCGCTGGTCGCCGTACGCCGTCGTACGGACAGCTTGCTGCGGCTCGTCTCTGCGCAGTCGGGAGAGCTGGAGCTGTCGCTCGCGGAGCTCACCGGCGAGCGCATCGCCGGTTGGGCTGCGTACGTGGCCGGCTCGGCGTGGTCGCTGATGGCAGCCGGCGCGCAGCTCGGCGGCATGGATCTGCTGCTCGACAGCGACGTGCCGATCGGCGCCGGTCTGTCTTCGAGCGCGGCGGTGGAGTGCGCGACGCTGGTGGCGCTGTCGGAGCTCTCGGGCTTCGCCAAGACGCCGATCGAGCTGGCCCGCCTGGCGCAGCGCGCGGAGAACCAGGTCGCAGGAGTGCCCTGCGGCCTGATGGATCAGCTGGCGTCGATGTGCGCGGAGTCGGAGCGGGTGCTGTGCGTGGACTTCCAGAGCACGTCCGTCGCTCCCGTCGCGCTGCCGCTGGCCGCCGCCGGGCTCGAGCTCCTGGTCGTGGACACCCGCGCTCCCCACCAGCTAGCGGACGGCGCGTATGCCGATCGGCGCCGGGCCTGCCAGGAAGCGGCGCGCGCGCTCGGCGTGGCTACCCTGCGCGACGCGAACCCCGAGGCACTGGCGCGAGCGGCACTGCCAGCGGAATGGCAACGTCGCGCGCGGCACGTGATCAGCGAAAACGCGCGCGTGCTCGCGGCCGTCGGCATCCTGCGCGCCGCGGGCCCTGCCTCGCGGCTGGAGCGGCTCGGACCGCTGCTCTCTGCATCGCATGCCTCACTGCGTGACGACTTCGAGGTCAGCGTGCCTCATCTGGATGTGGCGCAGGCGGCCGCCGAGGCCGCGGGAGCGCTCGGCGCGCGGCTGATGGGCGGAGGTTTCGGCGGATCGGTGCTGGCGCTGCTCCATTGCTCGGCGCGCGCCGCGGTGGAGAGCGCGTTGGGCGCTGCCTTCCGCGAGCGCGGTTGGCGGGAACCCGGGCTGTTCTCGGCGCGCCCGTCGTCGGGCGCGCGGAGAGTCGTTTGAGCGCGCCCGTCGACGCGCTCGAGCAATCCCTCGCCGATGCGCCGGAAGCGTGGGCCGAGGCGCTCGGCATCTCGCGCGAAGCCGTTGCTCTATTCGCGGCGAGCGAGGTGATCGATCTGCACGTCGACTCGTTCATCTGGACGCGCATCTTCGGCTACGAGCTCGGGCGCAAGCATCGGCCGCGCTTCGTTCGCGGCTGTTTCTTCAATCAGGTCGACGTGCCGCGTCTGCGCAGCGTCGGCATCGGCGGGGCGGTCTGGGTCATCACCACCAACCCGCTGCGCGGCGGGGCGAGCCGGGCCCGCGCCTTCACGCGGAACCTGGCGCGGCTGCGCACCGTGCTCGCTGCCCAGCCTGGGGTCAGCGTGGTGCGCAACCTGGCGGAATACCGCGCGGCACGCAGCGCCGGACAGCACGCGGCCTGGCTCGGTATCCAAGGCGGCAACGCGATCGATGCTCACCAGGATCTGGGCGGGCTCCTCGCCGAGGGCTGGGTCGTGCGCGTGACGCTGGTGCATCTCTCGAATTCCGGGCTCGGCCCGACCAGCTCGCCGCTGCGCGTCGGCGGCCACGCCGAGGGGTTGTCCCAGCAGGGCAAGGAGTTCGTGCGAGCCCTGAACGCTGCGCGCGTGTTCGTGGACCTGGCACACGTGAGCCGCGCCGGCTTCTTCGCTGCGCTCGAGGTTCACGACAAGGGCCTGCCCGCGATCGTCACGCACACGGGCGTGAGCGGGGTCCATCCGCACTGGCGCAACCTGGACGATGAGCAGCTGAAGGCGATCGCGGCTACGGGCGGGACGATCGGCATCATGTATCATTCGAGCTTTCTCGGCGACCCGGCCTTCCAGGGCCGCCTGCTCTCGATCGTGCGCCACCTGGAGCACGTGATCGCTGTGGTCGGCGAGGACCACGCCTCGCTCGGCAGCGACTGGGACGGTGCGATCATCACGCCCCGCGACATGCCCACGTGCCTGGAGCTGCCCCGGTTGGTTCAGGCCATGCTGGATCGGGGTTGGACCAGCGAACGCGTGCAGAAGGTGCTGGGTGGCAATTTCCTGCGTTGCCTGGGCCACCTCAGAGGTCGATAGGCACTGATCCGCCACACCCCGCCACTTCTACCGACACCAGCGGCGCCGAATTGCCTTTCGCGTCGCACGGGCCTGGGTCACGATCCAGTCTCCTCGTGGCGTCGGATCGGCACTTCGACTTCTTGATCATCGGTTCCGGCTTCGGCGGCAGCGTGTCTGCGCTGCGCCTGGTCGAGAAGGGCTATCGCGTGGCCGTGATCGAGCAAGGGTCCGATTATGGGGCGGGGGATTTTGCCAAGACCAACTGGGATCTGCGCAAATGGCTGTGGATGCCGCGGCTCGGCTTCCGCGGCATCATGCAGCTGCGCCTGTTCCGGCACGTGACCGTGCTGGCGGGGGCGGGCGTGGGCGGAGGCTCGCTCGGCTACGCCTGCACGTTGCCCATGCCGTCGCGGTTCTTCTACGACGCCGAGGGCTGGGGTGAGCTGGCTGACTGGCGCGCGGAGCTGGCCCCCCACTACCAGACGGCCAAGCGCATGCTGGGCGTGGCTCGCGTCCCGCAGTTGTTCGCCGCCGACCGCGTGCTCAAGCGCGTGGCAGAGGCGCGCGGCCAGGCGGACAAATTCCAGGTACCGGAGGTGGGCATCTACTTCGGCTCCGCCGCGCAGCAGGCTCCCGATCCGTACTTCGATGGCGAGGGGCCCGAGCGGCGAGGCTGCCGCTTCTGCGGCGCCTGCATGACGGGCTGCCGCCACAACGCCAAGAACAGTCTCGACAAGAACTACCTGTACCTGGCGCGCAAGCGAGGTCTGGTGTTGCACGCCGACACGGAAGTGACCGACGTGCGTCCGACCTCCACGGGTTATCGCGTACGGGCCCTGCAGGGTCGCTCCGGCTTCGCGTTCCTGCGCGAGCAGGTCGAGTACAGCGCGGACCGGGTGATCTTCTCCGCGGGCGCGCTGGGTTCAGTGGATCTGTTGCTGCGGCTGAAGGAGCGCGGCTCCCTGCCCAAGCTGAGCGATCAGCTCGGCATGCGCGTGCGCACCAACGAGGAGTCGCTGGTCGGGGTGACCGTGAATTCGCGGCAACGCTCGCTCAGCGAAGGGGTGGCGATTGGCTCGCTGCTGCAGACCGACGAGCGCTCGCACATCGAAGTGGTACGCTACGGCGAGGGTTCGGGCTTCTGGCGCCTCTTGGCACTGCCCTATGTGCCCAAGGACGTACCGGGCCCGCTCAAGCTGCTCCTGGCGATCGTGCAGATTTTCCTGCATCCCCTGCGCTTTCTCCGCGCCTGGATGGTGCCGGACTGGGCGAAGTACACCGGCATCCTCCTGTACATGCGTGCGTACGAGGGCACGCTGCGCCTGCTGCTGCGCAGCGGGCCCTTCGGGCGGCACATGGGCAGCGCCCTGGACGGGGGCGAGCGGCCCCGCGCCTACATGCCCGAGTCGTCCGAGCTGATCGAGCAATACGCGTACGAGGCGGACGGTGTGCCCATGTCGGTCTTCTCGGAGACCGCGCTGAACGTGCCCACGACTGCGCATCTGCTCGGCGGCTGCTGCATGGGCGCAGACGCGGCGAGCGGCGTCATCGACTTGCAACACCGCGCGTTCGGCTACTCGGGTCTGTACGTGATCGACGGCTCGGCGGTCTCTGCCAATCCGGGCGTGAACCCCAGCTTGACCATCACTGCGCTCGCGGAGCGGGCGATGAGCTTCATTCCCGCCAAGGCGCCCCCAGCTGCGCAGGCAGAGCCAGCTCCGCAAGCAGAGCCAGCTCCGCAAGCAGAGCCAGCCGCGGAAGCCGTCAAGGCGTGAGCTCGCACAGCCGCGCTGCCGCGTGGTCGAGCGTACTGTCGTTCTTGGCGAAGCAGAAGCGCACGATGCGCTGATCGGGCTCTCGCTCGTAGAAGGGCGAAACAGGGATCACCGCCACGCCGACTTCCACCGCCAGCTTGCGAGCGAACTCCAGGTCGGGCTCGTTCGACAGCGCCGAGTAGTCGGCGAGCTGAAAATAGGTGGCGGCCACGGGCAGCAGCCGAAAGTGCGAGCTCGCGAGCATGCTGCGAAAGCGATCGCGCTTGGTCTGATAGAAGCCGGGCAGCGCGCTCAGGAGCTCGGG
This sequence comes from Polyangiaceae bacterium, assembly GCA_025936205.1. The sequence goes on from JAICTU010000222.1 coordinate 7,004, forward strand.
CTGCTGCTCCAGCAGCTCCGCGAAGGCGTATTGCGCCGCCGTGGAGGTACTGAAGGTCACGAACTGGTGCACCTTGCGCAGCTCGACGGTCAGCGGCGCGGGCGCGACCACCCAGCCCACCTTCCAGCCCGTGGTGTGGTAGGTCTTGCCGAACGAGCCGACCACGAAGCTTCGCTCGCGCAACTCGCTGTTGCGCAGCAGGCTCTGGTGCTGCACTCCGTCGTAGACAATGTGCTCGTACACCTCGTCGGAGAGCAGGAAGACATTGCTGTCGCGCAGCAGCTCCGCCAGCGCCGTGAGATCGCTCGGCTGCAGCACGGCACCGCTCGGGTTGTGCGGAAAATTGAGCACGATCAGCCGCGTGCGCGGGTTGATGGCGCTCGCGAGCCGTTGCCAGTCTATGCGATACTCCGCGCTGAGCGGCAGGTGCACGACACGCCCGCCTTGCAGGAGCACCGCGGGCTCGTAGGAATCGTAACATGGGTCGAACACGATCACCTCGTCGCCGCTGCGCACCACGGCGGTGATGACGTCGAACAGCCCTTCCGTGGCTCCGTCGGTGACGGTAATGCAGCTCTCCGGCTCGATCTTGGCGCCATGGTCGCGCCCGAGCTTCTTCGCGATCTGTTGCAGCAGCCGCGGGACCCCCGGCATCGGCGCGTACTGGTTCTTGCCGGCTTTCACGTAACGCTGCAGGGACTCGGCGAAGAGCGGGGGCGGCTCGAAGTCGGGGAAACCCTGCCCCAGATTGAGGGCGCCGGTCTGCTCGGCGAGGCGCGACATCACGGTGAAGATGGTGGTGCCCACGCGCGGAAGCTTGGATTCGAGGTGCATGCTGTGGTGTTCAGAGGGGATCGGTGGGGCGCGCGGGCCAGCGCGGATCGTTTGCCGGGCCGCAGTGCAGGTCGTGCTCATGCTGGGCGAGCGGCTCGAGCTCCACACGAGCCAGCGCGAGCCAGGCGCCAGCGAAGGGGCTGAAGGCGCTGGAGACGAGCTTGCCGATGCTGGCACGAGCCGGATCCATCAGCTCCCAGCCCGCCTCCACGGCTGTGTCCGGGGGAGCCTCGATGCGCAGCAGGCGCAGGCTGCGCTTCACCTTGCCGCGCATGTCCTGCATGCAAACCACCTCTTGTCCCAGATAGCAGCCCTTGGTCCAGTTCACCGCGCGGCGCTCGAGCGCGGCTTCGTGAGGGCGGTCGCGGCCGTCGAAATCCGTGCCGAGCTCGGGCAGACCGCGCTCGAGTCGCAGCTGCAGCCAGTCGCGCTCGCTGAGCAGCTCGCCCTGGCAGGCGCTCATCAGCTGCGGAATGCGCGCCTGCTCCACGAGCAACGCCGCTCCACCCAGCCCCGACCAGTCCAGGCTGCCGGCATGGCCGCCGAACTGTCGCGCCAGCTCGCCCGCTCGCTCGATCGCACGCGGGCCGTGCAGCGCGAACCACTGGCGGGGCGGGCTCGGGCGCGCCAGCTCGGCGTCTTCCATGATCAGCATGCGGCCCAGCTCGGCCTCGACGGCGTCGACCGTGCCGGGCGCGAGCGCGAGCCAGAGCTGCTCGGCTGCGGCCACCACCCAGAGCACGCTCTGGATCTTACCCTGCCGGTTCAACGTCAGGCCCCAGGTGCCTTGCCCCGGCTGGAGCTTGCCCACCTGGCAGGTCACCAGACCCTCGAGCCACGAGCTTCGCTCCGGGCCGCTCACGACCAAGGTGCCCCAGTCAGCGCGCGGGTGGATGGCCACGCTGGTCCGGGCGCGTTCGGGGCCTCTCGAAGTGGGCTCACTGCCGATCGTAGACATGATTTCGATATATTGGACCCGCGGGCGATGTCCAGCCCGGACCAGGGGCTGGGGAGCTGGTCTGCCCAGCGCTGCGCGCTAGGACGTTGAAGCGTTTCCGGGCTTTGGCTACATCCACCGGGCATGAAACCAATGGACCTGACGAGCCGCTGGATCCTGATCACCGGAGCCTCGTCGGGGCTCGGGCGAGAGCTGGCTCGCGTGCTGGCGCGCGACCACGGAGCAAACTTGGTGGTGGTGGCGCGCCGCCGCGAGCGCCTCGACGAGCTCGCCAGCGAGCTCGAGACGAAATATGGCGTCTCGGTGCGAGCGCTGACCGCTGACCTTGGACAGATCGATCAGGTGGAGCGCGTCTTCAGGGAGGCGACCCAGGACACGCCGCTCTACGGGGCGATCCTCAATGCCGGGATCACGCACTTCGGCAAGTGGGATGAGCTGAGCTGGCCCGACTACGAGCGCATGCAGGCGCTGAACGTGACCAGCGTCGTGCGCATGACCACGCTGCTCTTGCCGTACCTGGAGAAGCGCAAGGAGCAGGGGGGCCTGATGCTGGTCTCGAGCATGGCCGGGCTGGTGCCGGTGCCGTATCAGACCGCCTATTCGGCGACGAAGGCCTTCCTGGTGCACTTCGGTTGCGGCCTGCACCATGAGATGGAGCCGCGAGGCGTGAGCGTCACCACCTTCGTACCGGGCGGGATCCAGACGGAGATGACCGAAGGCGCCGCCTTCAACGATCTGCGCAGCTGGCTGATGCCCGTCGAGCGCTGCGCGCGGGATGCGGTGCGCGCGTTTCGCGATCGCGAGTACGTCTACAGTCCGGGCATCGTCTACCGCTGGGGCTCGGCGGTGACGCGGCTCTTGCCGCAGCGCTTCTTCATCGGCCGTGTCGCGGAGCAATATCGCCGCTCGCTGGAGCGGAATCGCTCGAGCTGAGCCGGCGGCGCGCGCGCAACCGGCTGAGCGAGACCGGCGTGATCCCCAGATACGAGGCGATGTCGTAGTCGTGCAGCCGCGGCAAGAGCTCGCGGTGCGTCTCGCAGAAGCGACGGTAGCGTTCCGTCGCGCTGGCAGTCAGCAGCTCGTGCGCACGCTGCTCGCGTTCCACCAGGTTGGTCTCCGCGATCCGCCGGCCCACGATCTGCCAGCACACATGGCGCGCATAGAGCCCTTCGAGCTCGGACCACGGGAGCACGAACAGGCAGGTTGGTTCCAGCGCTTCGACGCGCAAATGCGACGGCTGCTGCGTGAGCAGCGACGCATAGGCGCCGACCACGCTGCCAGGCCCGCCGAAGCCGCGCACGACACGCTTGCCATGCTCCGTCAGGTGCAGCTTGCGGATCAGCCCCTGTACCACGAAGCCGAGGCGGTCGGCGATCACGCCTGCCTCGCTGAGCGCCTGCTGGGGGGCGAGCTCCAGCCAGCTCAGGCGCCGCTCGAAATAGTCCCATTCCGCGGCCGGGATCTCCGCCAGCTGTCGCAGCAGGGGCAGCACACAGCTCCCGGGGTTCTTATCCGCGGTAAAGGACATCGCTCCGGATTTGGCGGATGTTCGCGGGCATGTCGAGCCCATTCACGATCGTCGCCAAGGCGGGCGGCTCGGGCGAGGGCGCTGAAAACACCTGCGCCGCGATCACCGCGGCCCTGGCCGTGCCTCCTCCAGAAGGAGCACGCCTGGCGATCGAGGTGGACCTGCGTCTGAGCGCGGACGGAGTGCTGGTCGCGCTCCATGATGCAACGCTGGAGCGCAGCACGGATGGGGTGGGGCGAGTGCGAGAGCTTTCGCTGCGCCAGCTGCGGGAGCTGCGGGTGGGGCCAGGGCAGGAGCGAATTCCGCTGCTCGAGGAGGTAAGCGAGCAAGTGGGGGAGCACGAGCTGGTGGTGGAGGCCCACGACTCCGACGTGCTGGCCGCGCAGGCGCTGGTGCGTTGCCTGCGACGGTTGCCCGCGCGCGCGCGGCAACGGGTGATCGTGGCCAGCGAGCATTCCACGGTGGTGCGGGCCGTGCGCGGCTTGGACCCAAGCCTGCGCACCGCCGCCAGCGCGCGCGAAGTGTGGCGAAAGCTGATCTGCGCGCGGCTCGGCCTCGGGCGCTGGGCGCCGCGCGGGCACACCTGGATGGTCCCGGCGCGACATCGGGGGCTCGAGGTCGTCACGCCGGGCTTCAGTGAGAGCGCTCGACGCGGCGGAGACGAGCTCTGGGTCTACGTCGTGGACGACGCAGCCGAGGCTCGTCGGCTGCGTACGCTGGGTGCGAGCGGCTGTTTCACCACGCGCCCGCGCGCGCTCTGTGCGGAGCTGGCGCGCGGGAGCTGATCGTGCAGATCGGCGGCAAGCAGTCGGCTATTGCGACACGCAGCTGCCCACGCCGTTCAGCACACGGCAGATCGTTCCGCCGGTCCTGGGGCAGTTCTCGCTGCCGGTACAGCCGTCGGGATAGACACAGGCGAGCTCGGGGGGGAGGTAGGTGGAGCCGGAGCACGTCGCCTGGACCAGCGCGCACATGCCATTCGCCCGCGCGGTGCAGTCGGCGTTCGACTTGCAGGAGGCCGTGATGCACTCGCGGATCGCCCCGCCGAGGATCTGCTCATCGACGGTCAGACCGCGCGGGCCGCACACGCCGCCGGGGCAATCCGAATCTGCGGCACAGCCGTCCTTGCGGCAGGCATTGCGCACGACGGGCGGCGCGTTACCGCACAGCCCTCCCGCGAAGGCCAGCACCGGGTAGCAGGTGCTGCCCGCGGCACACGGCGTCGTGGCGTTGCACTCGTCCGCAGCAGCATTCATCGATGCCGCCGTAGCTTCTGCGGGTTGATAGGTACAGACCTGGTAAGCACCCGCCACGGTGGCACAGGCGGACGTGCCAGGGGTGTCGCTCCTGCACTCGCCTGCGCTGATGCATTCGCCCGTCTCCGGCGCGTCTACAGACGCCACGACACGCGAGGGCAGTCCCTGGCTGCTCCCACCGGTGCCACCTCCACCCGAACCGCCGGTATTACTCGACGATCCCCCCGTGGAAGCGCCATCATCCGAATCGTCCGAGTCCCCCCCGCCGCAGCCGACCCAGACCGCACCGGAAAACAGCGCACAAGACAACAGCGCACCGAGGGCGCCCGCAGTCCGCGTGGCGCCTTGCGATCGAGTACTCATCATGCCGCGACTATACACACAGGGCGAGTACCCCCGCACGCCCGGAGCAGCCCTCCCTGGAGGGGAATCGCACCTCAACGCGCCGCGCCGCTCTGCCCCCCGGAGATGGTGCCGCCGGGGGCAGGCCGTCCGGAAACAGCGCCACCCGGGGGAGGTCCGCCCGTTGCCCCTGGACCTCTCGGTGCCGGCCGCTCGGGCCGCGGGCAGCAGCCGGGCGCACAGACGTTGGCAGGAGCGGGCAGGGGGCCCACGCTGAGCAGCGGCATACCCTGCAACCGTTCCAGCACCAGCTGGCGGATCATCTCCACGAAGCGCGGATGTGTCCCCACCGTGGCCGCGCGCCGCATCGGCATGCCGAACTCGCCACAGAGCTGCCGCGCCTCTTCATCGAGATCGTACAGGACCTCGACGTGGTCGGTGAGAAAGCCGATCGGCGCAATCATCACGCCGGTGACACCCTGTGCGTGGAGCGTCCGCAAATGATCGAGGATGTCGGGCTCGAGCCAGGGCACCTCCGGCGGACCGCTCCGGCTCTGCCAGACGAGATCCCAGCCCAGTGCGCCGCGCTCGCCAGACAATTGCGCCAGCCGCTCTGCGATCAGCTGCCCGTTGGCCCGCAGCTGGCGCTCATAGTCGCAGCTACGCGCCATCGATTGGGGGATGCTGTGCGCCGTGAACACGATGCGCGCGCCGGCGCGCGCTGCGCCGAGCTCGGCACCGAGCTCTCGCCAGGCCACTTCGGCGCGCGCCGTGCACGCATCGAGGAACGCCGGGTGATTGAAGAAGCGCCGGAGTGCCTCGACCTCGGGCGCGCCGGGCACCGCGGCCCGCGCCCGCTCGATGTCTTCCAGGTACTGGCGGCAGCCGGAATACGAGCTGTACGCCGAGGTGATGAAGCCGAGCGCGCGCTTGCGGCCGTCTGCCTGCATCTGTTGCAGTGCATCGGGCAGAAATGGCATCCAGTTCCGGTTGCCGAAATAGATCGGCAGGTCGATACCGTGCGCGCGAAAGTCCTGCTCGAGCGCCGCGATCAATGCGCGGTTCTGCTCGTTGATCGGGCTCTTGCCGCCGAAGTGCTGGTAGTGCTCCGCCACGGCCAGCAGGCGTTCGCGCGGGACATTGCGCCCGCGCGTGACGTTCTCCAGGAACGGCATCACGTCCTCGGGCTTTTCTGGACCGCCGAAGGACACGAACAACAATGAATCGTAGTGGGGCATCAGGGGGCCGCGCGCGAGCCTAGCGCATCCCGCAGGTAGGTGTAAGCCACCGAGAGCGCGTGGTCGGGGCCGCCGCTCGGGTCGTGCGGCACGCTGCGCGCCACGCCCAGGTGCGTCGGAGAGATGCCCGGATCCTCGGTGTCGGGCGCTGGGGGGCCGCTGGCTTCGGCCGCTGGCGTGCTGGGCTGGCTCGCCGCCGCCGCTTCGGAGGGCAGATGATTCTCGAGATCGTGCTCGCGCAACACCGCGTTGCCACCCTCGGAGAGCGTGCTCTCCACGGCCACGTCCGGCAGGATGCCTTCGACCTGGATGGCTCTGCCGCCGGGTGTGTAGTAGCGCATGGTGGTCAGGCGCAGACCACCGCCAGCCGGCAGATCGATGATGGACTGCACGGAGCCCTTGCCGAAGGTACGCGCACCGATGATCGTGGCGCGCTTGTGATCTTGCAGCGCGCCGGCGAGCAACTCGGACGCGCTGGCGCTGAACTCGTTGACCAGCACCACCATCGGGCAATCCTGGAGCGCGCCGCTGCTGCCGGCGTGGACCTCGTCCACGACCTTGCCACGGTGGCGCGTCGAGTACACCGTGCCGCCGTCCAGGAACTCGTCGGCCACTGCGGAAGCCGCAGCCACGAGCCCCCCGGGGTTGTTGCGCAGATCCAGCAACACCCCGTTGATGTTGCCCATGCGGCGGCGCACGTCGGCGATTGCCTGCAGCAGCTCCGCGTCGGTCTTGGACTGGAACTGCTTGATGCGCAGATAGGCGATCTGCCCGGCGAGATCGGCTCCGAGCACGCTCGACACCTCGATCACCTGCCGCGACAGCGAGAACCGGAGCAGCTCCTCTTTGCCGGGCCGGCGCACGGCGACGCGCACCACGGTTCCCGCAGGGCCGCGCATGGCCTTGACCAGATCGCTGGCGTTCTTGCCGCTCACGCTGAGTCCGTCGATCGAAACGATCAAGTCGCCGGGCAACATGCCGGCGCGCTGCGCGGGCGAGCCTTCGATCGCCGAGATGACGGTCACACGGTCATTGCGGAAATCGACCTCCACGCCGATGCCCGCGAACTCGCCGCGCGTGTCGTCTTGCAGGACCGCGAAGTCGCGCGCCGGCAAGTAGGCGGAATGGGGATCGAGCTCGGCAACCATGCCTTTGATCGCGCCATTCAGCAGGCGATCGCGATCGACGGGATCGACGTATTCGTTCTCGATCAGGACCAGCACGCGCGCGAGTTGATCG
>JAICTU010000299.1 GCA_025936205.1 Polyangiaceae bacterium
CGGCGTGCTTCCTGTTCGGCTCGGCGTGCTTCCTGTTCGGCTCGGCGTGCTTCCTGCTCTGCCTGCAGCAGCGCGCTATCGCGCGCCGCAATGACCTCACCAACCATCGACTCGAGCCTTGCGACCATCTCGTTCATGAACAGCAATGGCGCGTTGCCGTGATAGAAGCGCAACATTCCGGAGTCGACGACGAGGTCGAGACCGAGCACCTGAGAGCTGAGCCGCCCCGCTTGGGGCACGAGCCGCTCGTAGCTGCCGCCGTTGGGCGTCAGGCGATAGCCCGAGAGGCGTAAGACACGCCGATCGAAGATGAAGTACTCGGGAATGCCGAGCCGAGCATAGCGGACAACATTGCGCTGGAAATCCTTGCCGGCATCCCCCGAAGCGTGCACCTCGATGACCAGGTCGAGTCCCTTGCCTTCTTGGCTGACAATCCAGCTCGAACGCTCATGCGGATCCACGTCGAGCACCGCCAGGATGTCCGGACAGAATCGCTCTTCACCCGGGTAATAGGTGACGAGCTCGCTGGAGACGTACACGCTCCGCCCGACGCGATGAAAAAATTCTCCCAGAGCATCGCGTGCCCGCTCCTTGGGAATGCGATGCGCGTCCCCCTCAGGTGGATGCAGCTCCAGGGGCATGTCGGCCGGCAGTGAGAGGACCACGTGCTGTCGCTCTTCGCGCGTCATCTGATCCCAGACTTCCTGGCGAGGTGCGCGCGGATCTTCGGAATCCAGAGACCAGAGCGGCTGCGACATGCTGGAAGTATGGCACGGATCCGCCGCTCGGTCGATCTGGCCTCGTTCTCCTGGCGAGCGGCTCGCGGCCATGTCCAGCCGAGCCCTCTGTCACCCTGCCTTCTTGAGCTCGTCTGCCCCAGTCCCCTCACTCGAGGCGGTACTCCCGCTCCACCTGCACCGCCTCGCGCGGGCCGCGAAAGTGCGGTCTCACCCAGCGCAGCCGCTGGTCGCTCGCCTGCGCGGGCGGGCGGCGCCAGTGGCCGCGCACGGTCACACGGTGTTCGATGGAGCGCGCGGGTCGTGCGTCGGCGACGGTCAACGTCGTGGGCTCCGTGCCTGGAGCGCCGTCCTTGATCTCGATCTTGTCCGGAAGAAAGTAGACCTGTGCGCCGCCCAGCACCTGCCGCTCGCCCGGGGCATGCGCCGTTTCGTCACTTTTTGCTCCCAGGCGGGCCAATGCCGCCCGCGGCGCCGCACGTCGCCGGGGGCCTCGCGGATCCGCGACGCTACCCCTGCCCTCTCCGCAAACCCTCCGCCAGCTCGATCAGCCTCGCCGCATCGATGCGCCGCCGGAACCGGAGCACCGCGCCGGGCATCTCGCCGTCGGCACAGGCCAGGGCTTCATCGACGCAAACGATCAGCGGCTGCGTGGACGCCGCCTGAAGTGCCTCGAGCTTCGAGCGCAGGTACTCCGGCGTGTAGAAGCCGACCACCTCCACCAGGACGCTGAAGCCGCTGGCATGAAGGAGCGAGAAATCGGGGAAGACGGCGCGGGCGCCGAGCGTCAGCATGTGCGCCTCGCGCAACAGGCTCCACTCGCCGCCCAGACGTCGGACGTCGCGCGCCAGCGCTCGCTCGATGGCGCTGTCGGCGTCGCGGGGCAGGCGGTGCGTCCTGGCAATCCGGTCGGAGGCAGCGATCTCCACGTGGACCGGCTCCCCCGCGAGGACGCACAGCGCTTGCATCCGGAAGCCGGGCGTCGCTACCACGGCGGGAAAGAACGAGGCCAGCGCGAAGCCGTACTTGGTGGTATGGCGCAAGATCGAGAGCGGACCGGACAGCTCCAGCCGCGTGCCGCGCTCAGCGAACGCGCACGTGCAGAGCAGCCCCGACAGCTTCGCGAAGCGCACGACCGCGCGCACGTGCTCCCGGATCTCCACGCGGACCAGCTCGCTTCTTTGCAGCAGCCCCTGCACGAGCGCCAAGTTGTACAGCTCGACCGCAGTGGCCGGCGACGGGGGCGCGACCGGGGCGCTGATGCGCCGCCTCGTGACCCGATCGGCGAAGAGCGCTCGCGACAGCTCTTCCGGGCTCACCGACAGCCGCGCCGCGGCGCGCGCCAAGGACCGGTCGCGATCGAACGGCTCCTCGCGGCTGGCCTCCTCGAAGACGACGGCGCGAACGCGCGCGGGGACGAGCGGAGTCTCCAGCTCGGTCTTGAAGTTGCGCGCCAGGACCTGGGCCACTCCGTCCGCGGCACGGGCGGAGATGCCGTGCACTCGCGCGATGGCTCGGACGCGATCCGGCAGCTCCGCGTTCCGCTCGCCCACGGTGCGCCCCACGTAGCCATCGAAGACGTCCAGCACCGACCGCACCCAGACCTCGTCACGCTCGCCAAGGTAGCGAGGCGCGACGCGACCTGTGCCGGGCTCACGCGCTGCGACGAGCAGCAGCCCCGCGGGCAACAAGCGACCTCCTTCGCGCGCGCACGCGCAGCTCATCGATCGTGTCCAGCGTCACCAGCTCGTACGCTATCGCGCGCTTGTGCTCTCCAGGACGCAGGATGCGGCCGATGCGCTGCACATGCTCCCGCGCGCCTAGCGCGCCGGCGACGATCACGGCGACGTTCGCGTCCGGCACGTCCAGCCCTTCGTTCAGCACCCGCGCGCTGCAGATCGCGCGCACGCTCCGCTCGCGAAACGCCGCCAAGATGGCGTCGCGCTCGCGCCGCGTCACTTCGGCGGTGACGACCGGGATCAGCTCTTGCTCGGCGATCGCGTAGGCGTGCGCGGCGGCCGCCGTGAACAGCAGCGTTCGGTCCGATCGGTGACGTGCGAGCAGCGCGCGCACACAGGCGCGCTTGGCGGCAGGAAACGCCGCCAGATCTCGGGCCCGCTGCATCCGCGCCAGCACCTCCGCTCCGCTCGGCACGCGCGCGATCGCCTGCACGCAGCTGAGCCAATCGGCGTCCGGGTTGGCGCGCCGGAGCTCGCGCCGCCAACGCGTGAAGGGGGCCATATCCTGCTCGTACGCGGCCCGCTCCGCCGGCGTGAGCGCGACCGGCAAACGAATTAGCTCGAGCGCGGCCAGCTCACGGCCGGCGAGGTCGGCGATCTCCAGCTGAAACACCACGGGGCCGATCAACTCGCGCAGGCGCTCCGCGCCGGCGCTGCCGGGAACAGGGGGCGTCGCGCTGAGCCCCAGCCGCGTCGGCGCGGGGCACATCTCCAGCGCTTCCGCGCGCGCGCCGCCCGCGAAATGGTGCGCTTCGTCGACGACCAGCGTCGCGAAGCGGTCGCCAAAGCGATCGAGACAGCGGTAGGCGCTCTCGAACGTCATCACCGTGAGGCGAGCGATGCTGCGCATTCTATCGCCAAATGCGCCGATGGGATCGCCGAATTGAGCGCGCAGCACGGAGACCCACTGATCGAGCAGCACGCGCGTGGGGACCAGCACCACCGCGCTCTGGCCGCCGCGAGCCAGGGCCGCGCAGGCCGTTCGCGTCTTGCCGCTGCCCGTCGGCAGCGCGATCACGCCGCGACGACCTAGGCGCTCGAACGCCGCCAGCGCTTGCTCCTGATAGGGCCGCAACTCAGGCGGTGCGCTCGGCGCTCGAGCGACGGCCCACGCGGCGCCGACGCGATCGTCGACCTCCAGACCGCGCTCTCGCGCGAGCTCGCGCAGCGCCGTGTAGAGATGGCCCGATGCGCGATGAAACCCCGCGCGCGCATCAAAGCGGATCGCGTCGGCCGCTGCATCGCCAAGCGCCGCGACGTCGCCGTCGATCCGCAACGTGCCGCGATCGAAAGACACTCGTAGCTGGCCCACGCGGCTCCCTCCAGCAACGGCTGTGCCAGCCAGATCGTACGTGCTTCAACGTGCGGCGCTCGGAACTGCGCTGGCGCTCGACAGGCAAGGCCCTGGCGCGGTCGCCGCGCAGTGCACGCGCTCGCTTCACAACGTTTAGGGCGCGTGCACGAAGGCGTAGCGCTCGGGAGGGAAGTCTTTCGTGTTGCGATTAGCGAGGCGCAGGCCATGCTGACGAGCAGCTGCCGCCCGCAGCGCGTCCGGCAGCTTCCAGCGATGTTCACGCTGCAACTGCGCCGCCAGATCCGCCACGGCGCCGTCGATGGCGAGCAGTCGATAGCGGTCCAGCAGCGCCTTCGCCAGCGGCAGGTTGACACCATCGAAGCCGGTGAGCACCTCGGCCCGAGTGATCGCGCTGCTCGACGCGCCTCGCCCACTTGCTGCAGGTAGCGGGCGCGGGGGAGTCACACAACATCGGGCTGCCGGCTCCGCGTACAGTCCAAACAAACCCGCCGAGCTGGGCAGGGGCTCGTGCCACTCCACGCCTTCCATCACCAGGATGAGCCCGCTCGGCGACGCGCAGCGGGCAGTCCTGGCGCGCTCGGTGACTCGCCGGCACGAGCCACACTGGAAGGTTGCGTGCGATCTTGCGCAACGCGCGGCAGGAACGGGCCGATGGTCGCTTCCGCCCGCTTGCTGCGTGCTCTGACGCCGTGTTACGCGCGCAGCAGGCGAATGAATCGGGGAGAGCACTCGCATGAATGACAGGAGACGTTGGGGGATCGGCGCAACGATGGGGTCCTGGGCAGGCCTCGTCTCGATGCTCACCCTGGGCCCAGCCTGCTAGGGGGAGGTTCGGCCGTACAAGCCAAACGTTGCTGCTGGCGGAGCCGGCACCATGACGATGACGCCCGCAGACAGCGTCGGCGCCGCGGGTGCCGCGCCCACCCCAGCCGCGAGCACCTCCAACGACGCTTCCGAATCGACCAACATCAGTCAGCTGCAGCCAGCGCCTCGGGAGAGCGCGGCCAGCCCGTCAGCGGCCTGCGCCGACGGCAGCACCGAATCGTGCGGCCCCGAGCAGCAACAGGGCCTCTGCAAATTCGGAACGCGCACCTGCGCCAACGGCGAATGGGGGTTGTGCGTCGGAGCCGTGATGCCCGCGCCACGGGATTGTACATCCGCGGAAGACAACGACTGCGACGGCCTGCCCGACAACCGCCAGGACGACGTGTGTCGGTGCGCGGCCAATGCCAAACAGACGTGCGACGAGCACCCAGGACTGGACGGCAAAGGTCCGTGCCACGGGGGCGAGCAGTCCTGCGTCCTCGGCCCCAACAACTCGAGCAGCGACTGGGGCCCCTGCACCGGCGCCGTCGGACCGAGCGCTGCGGACTCATGCAGCATTGCCGGGGACGATTCGACCTGCAACGGCACCCCGAACGATGGTTGCCCGTGTGTCGAGGGGCAGATGATCGCCTGCGGCCCACAGACGGACAACGGCAGCTGCCAGCGCGGCACCAGCACCTGTCAGAACGGCGCCTTCACGCCCTGCCAGGGAGCAGTGTTCCCCGCGCGCCGCGACTGCGGCTCGCCGCAGGACAATGACTGCGACGGACTCGCAGACAACACGATCGATGCCACCTGCCAGTGCATCCCGGGTCAAGGCAACGGGCCATGCACAGACCCGAGCAGGTCACGTTGCACGGCACAGGGCACCTGCGCGCCGTGTCAGGTTGATGGCGACTGCTCGTTGGTGAGCGGGGGGCGAAATCTGTGCAGGGCGGGGGTTTGTACGGCGCCGCGGTGTGGGGATGGGATTGTTCAGGCCGATCGCGGCGAAGAGTGCGACGATGGGGGGACCGCGCCCGGAGATGGCTGCACACCCACTTGCCGCGTTGCACACGCCCCGGTAGGTGCCAACGCCTATGGCGGCACTCACGTCTGTATGCTCCAGCCGAGCGGTGAGATCATCTGCTGGGGAACGAATGGGGCCGGCGAACTGGGTAACGGTGCGACAAGTCCAGGAATCATGGGGCCCATCAGGCCGTTCGGCATCTCTGACGCAACGCAAGTCGCCGTTGGACCGGAGGTCACTTGCGCCGTACGCCGCAGCGGGCGCCTGGCGTGCTGGGGGCTCAATTTCACTCCCACGCCGACAGACGTCGCAGGACTCACAGGAGTAAGCCAAGTGGCGCTCGGCTCGAGCCAACACTGCGTCATTCTCGGTTCGCGAGTGAGCTGCGCGAGGAATGATGCCAGCCCCAGCTTTACTTTTGGCGCATTTACAGACATGGGCCTCGATGCCGTCACGCAGATCAGCGCCGGCAACGGGCAGGTCTGTGCGCTCCGCTCTGATGGCAGTCTGTTCTGTTGGGGTTCCAACAATGCCGGTCAGCTGGGCATCGGACAGCCGAGCAATCCCAGCCCTACGCCGGTCCTCTCGCAAGCTACCAGTGTGGCGGAAGTCTCTGCAGGCGGCGAGACAACTTGTGTCCGCCTCAGGAACGGAGGCGTGCAGTGCTTCGGCAATGGCCCGCTCGGTTCGCGTACAGCGCCGGGGGCCTCGGCGACACCGCAGCAAGTCGTGAGTCTTCCCAGCCCCGTACGGCTTGCCTCGCTGACGAATAGCCGCTGCGCTCTGCTTGCCGATCAGAGCGTACGCTGCTGGGGAGCCCAACTCGGTGATGCCAGCGGCCTGCCGGTTACCATTGCTCTGCCGGGCCGCGCCGTGGAACTCGGCGCGGGTTCGGAGGTGGCGTGCGCAATATTGGAGGATCTCTCGACCTATTGCTGGGGCACCGGGAACGCACTTCCCTTGCTGGGCCTCACACCAAGCCCCGCCGGAGAACAGGTACCGGTCCAGCTTCAAGTCCGCTGACTCCACCTACCACCACTCTGTGGTTCGTCAACGAGAGGGCGCCAGATGACCCCTCGAGAAGGTCGCCCGTGCTTTACGATCTAATGTTCAACGGATACGGCGTTCACGGTCGCGCATCCACGTTCAGCGCGACCCACGCTAACTACAAGCACTCGATGGCAGCCGCGCACAGTTTCCTCGAAGCGAGAGCACCTCGGCACTGATCGTCAAGATGCGGCCGGAGCTGAGAGCTGACCAGAAAGCCTTTGCTCAATGCTCCTCGGCGCCTGCTTCGAAGGCAGGGCAAATGCCTTGACGGCGCTGCGCTCAAAGGCGCTCGGCCTTCGCGCAGATTCGCTCACTGGCAGCCGACGCGACTCGGCGCAACGATCACATCGTCCATCCACACGTCGCGCGCGGGGGAGTCATAGCGCAGGTAGCCGAAGCGGAAGCTCTTGTACTGGGCAGGCGCCTGCCAGCCCGAGGCATCAATGATCTCGTTACCTTCCACGTAGATGTGAATATCACCGCTGACCCCATCGAACTGGGCTTCCATACAGCTCCAGGCGTTATCGGGGAGCCGTGTGCCGGGCTTGCCGTTGGGGTTGGTTCCTCCGGTGCCGTACAGAGCGTCCTTCACATTGAGCAGTACCTGTCCGAACTGTTCGGCAATCTCGACAGCTCTATCCGCATTGTAGTCCCCGCCCGGGGCGACAATCGAGCTCATGAAGAAGGTTGCGTGCGTGGAGTTGGGAGCGCCGAGCCCCACCGTGCTCCGAGCAAAGAGGCGTACCCAATACGAGGCCGGCGTCGCTACCGCGAGCATGCGGTAATAGTTGTGCCCGACCGGCATCTTCAGCGACTGCTTGCCGCTGTGAGCGACGGTGCTGTCCAACTCGACTTCGCTGCCTAGCGCATTGGCAGCTAGATAGGACGGTTCGAACGTGGTGCCGGAGGGGAAGCCCGTGCCTTCGAAGCCGCTGCAGAAGATGGCGCCTGAGGGGCAGGTGATGTCCGGCGCGGCCGGCGGCGGCGGATTCTGATTGCCGTTGTTGGGTGGCATCTGGTTGCCGCCATTGCTCGCGCCACCAGCGCCCGGCGCCATCGCGCCGTTGCCCGCGCCACCAGCGCCCGGCATCGGGCCGTTGCTCGCGCCACCGGCGCCCGGCGCCATCGCGCCGTTGCCCGCGCCACCAGCGCCCGGCGCCATTGCACCCGTGCTCGCCGCTCCGTTGGTGTTCCCGTTGCTGATCGGCGCGCCGTTGGGGTTACCCTCTTGCGCGCTGCCGGTTTGCGAACCGTTCGGCTGGGACGGGTTGGCGTTGTTGTTGCTGCCATTCGACGCCGATCCGTTGGTCGCCGGGTTCTGCACCCCACCGTTGTTGTTCTGGATGCCGGTGCCCGGGGTGCCCTGCGTGCCATTGCTGCCGAACATCGGCACGTTGCCGTAGGTCGGCATGCCATCGGCTTCATCGCCCGCGCTACAGGCGCCGAGCGCCAGCGCGCCGGCTCCGATCAGGAGCGACCCATAGCGGACCGCCAACAGGTCCATCCCAGCGTGTTGCAGCACTCGACGAGAAATCATCGTCCAGCAGATTCCCACTCTCGACGGGCTGAAGCAACCCCCCTCGCTGCCCGCGCAGCCACGCCCATCGGGCCGCGATTTGCTCGATCGCGCTCAGGCGTACCGCGAATTTGCACTACCATCGCGCCATGCCCCCTGCCTCACCCCTGGCGAGTGCCCCGGAAGTCCGCTCCGCGTATCTCGACTACGCCGCTCTCACTGCGCAGTTACAAGCCTGGGCCAACGCCTATCCCTCCTTGGTGCGGTTGGAGCGTCTGGGCACCACCCCGGAAGATCGCGCCCAGTGGCTGGTCGTGATCGGGCCAGAGCCGGAGCGCATCCGCCCGGCGGTGTGGGTCGACGCCAACATGCACGCGAGCGAGCTAACGGGCTCCAATGTGGCGCTGGCGCTCGCGGAAGACATGCTGCGCTTGCACCTGGAGGGCAGCGTCCACGACCTCCCGCGGCCCATCGCTGATCGCCTGCGCGAGGTGCTCTTCTACATCGTGCCGCGCATCTCGCCGGACGGCGCCGAGCGCGTGATCCACAGCGGGCGCTACGTCCGCTCCGTGCCGCGCGACGAACGCCGCGACCGCGGCCGCCCGCGCTGGGTGAGCGCCGACGTCGACGGCGACGGCCTGGCGCTGGTCATGCGCGTGCGCGACCCCGGCGGCGAATTCGTGGAGTGCCCCGAGATCCCCGGCCTGCTCCAGCAACGCCGCATCGAAGACACCGGACCCTTCTACAAACTCTACCCCGAAGGCTTCATCGAACACTTCGACGGCCACACCATCCCGGCGCCCTCCTTCCTCGACGACAACCCGATCGACCTGAACCGCAACTTCCCCTGGTCGTGGTCCCCCGCGCACGAACAGATCGGCGCGGGTCCCTACCCCGCGAGCGAGCCCGAGGCGCGCGCCATCGTCGAATTCGCCACACGCCACCCCGAAATCTTCGCCTGGCTCAACCTGCATACCTTCGGCGGCGTGTTGATCCGCCCGCTCGGGCACGCCCCCGACAACAAGATGGATCCCTCCGACCTGGCGCTCTTCCGCCAGATCGAAGAATGGATGACGGAGTACACCAAGTACCCCAGCGTCTCCGGCTTCGCCGAGTTCCTCTACGAACCCGACAAGCCCCTGCACGGCGACCTCAGCGAGTATGCGTACCAGCAGCGCGGCGCGATCGGCTACGTGATCGAGCTCTGGGACTTGTTCGCGCGCCTGGGCATGCCCCGCCCCAAGCGCTTCGTCGAATACTACGAACGCTTCGGCCGCGCGGAGCTACAGAAGCTCGCGAGCTGGGATCGAGAGCAAAACGAAGGCCGCATCTTCCGCCCCTGGCGCCCCACCCAACACCCCCAGCTCGGTGACGTGGAGGTCGGCGGCATCGATCCGCGCATCGGCGTCTGGAACCCTCCGCCCCACGAGCTCTCGGAGCTCTGCCGCCAGCAAGCCCAAGCCTTCCTGCGCGTGGCCGCCCTCGCCCCTGCCCTGCGCGTCGAAGCCCCCAGCATCGTGCCCCTCGACAACGGACTCTACCGCGTCACCGTTCACGTCGAAAACCACGGCTACCTGCCCTCCGCGGTGCTCGCCTCCGCCAAGAAGCTCGACTTCAACGAACCCGTCTACGCCGAGTGCGAACCCGCCGGCTGCGAACTGATCGACCCCGCCCAACGCCACGTCGTGCTCGGCCACCTCGAAGGCTGGGGCCGCGGCAGCGCCAGCGGCCAGAACCTCGTCGCCTACCTGCGCTCCTCCGGCAACGGCCACCGCGCGCGAGTCGTATACCTGGTGCGCGGACAGGGCGAACTCCGCCTGCGCATCGGCAGCTGCCGCGTCGGCTTCAGCACCCACACCCTCCACATCGGCTGACACCATCCGCGGCGCGCCACCCGCAGCGCGACCATCTCGCTAACGCAACGCCTTGAGCCGCAACCCGCGAATCGATTCGAAGTCCTTGCGATTGCGGGTAGTCAGCAGCAGTCCATGACAAAGCGCGGTTGCGGCGATCAGGGCATCAGGAAGGCGTACGCCCGTTTCATGTCGCAGTCGGCCAGCGCGCTCGGCGATTTCGCGGTCCACCGGCAATTCTCGGAACGGCGCTAGCAGGCGACCTGCGGCATCCGTTGCGGAGGTACCAGCAAACAGTTCCGCTCGCGTGATCACCGAATAGTGAAGTCGATGCTGACGCGGCTCCAGCGCAACCACTCCGCGCAGATGATCGATGAAAATATCAGTATCGACGAGCAGATCAGCCACGGTTCCACTCGTCCCGGTCGATCGAACGAGCTCCCGGATCGGCTCCAAAGGTAGCCCCGAGCGCGGCCTCTACTGCCTCGAACTCTTCATCCAAATAGCGGTCGAGCGCTTTACGCACGATCTCTGCCAGAGAGTCGCCCCTGGCGTCAGTGAGCTCATCGATGCGTCGCCGTTGCTCTTCGGTCAGGTAGATCTGAGTCCGAACCGCTGACATACAGCATAGTATACATCATCCGCCGACCCTCGGCAAACGGGCTAACGCGGCGGGGGTGGATCCGTCCGGCGGGCACATTCTGGTGTCGAGCCAGGTGCTTTGGGGGCGAGCCCAGATCAAACCGGAGCAGTTCCGTCAAGACCAGGCCCCCTTCGCCCATCCCATTCTCAGGTTCCATCAGGAAACTTCGATTCGTACTCGTGCAACCCACCCGGCCGCAGCAGAGGGCTCGGACCATGCGCGCGCTCGGCGGCGTCAGAATGTGCCCGCTGTCCGCCGTACCCGTAGCGCGACGAGTCCGTCCCCCGCCGGATCTCCGTACACCAGCTCGCCGAGCGGCAGCGCTGCGCGCAGCCGCTCGGCGGCGCTCAGTACGACGAGCTCGCTGGAGCGCGCCCAGCGCTGGATCTCCCCTGCCGCATCTGCTCCCAGATAGTTGCGTCGAAAGCGCGCGCTCGGCAGCTCGCTGAGCACCTCCGCCGCCGCGTCGTCGCAGAGGATCAGTACGTCCCTTGGCACGCTGCGCAGGAACCTGCCGGCGTCGCGCCGATCGAGCAATGCCTCCGCGGTGTGCGCGCGCCACTGCGCGAGCGGCTCGGAGAGCGTGCGCAGCTCGAGCCCCAGCGCCAGCGTACCCAGCAAGAAGAAAACGGGCGCCTGCGCCTGCCGGCGCAGCCTCCCGCACCACTCCGCAATTTGCGCGATGCCGTTCGCCGCGCCCAGCGCGGCGAAC
>JAICTU010000411.1 GCA_025936205.1 Polyangiaceae bacterium
CGGATTGCCGCGCAGCGCGGATGGCAGCCCAGGGTCGTGCGGGACTGGCGCACGCGGGCCGCGGTGTGGCGGCCACATGTAAAGAGCACGCGCGGGTGTTATTCGGCGCTGGCTGCGTCGGCGGCGTGGCGGGAGGCGTCGTGGGGGTCGAAGCTGTGGCTGCCGGCTTTGAGGGGCACCAGCGTCGCGGCTTGAACTTGTTCGCCAGTGAGGCCGAAGCGTCTTTCTCTGCCGGAGAAGAAGGCGAAGGCGTCGCGCAGGGCCTTGGCGTTGAAGTCGGGCCACATGATGGGCAGGAAGTAGAGCTCGGCGTACGCGGATTCGAAGAGTAGGAAGTCGCTCACGCGGCGTTCGCCGCCGGTGCGAATCAGCAGATCGACCGGGGGCAAATGGTGGGTCGAGAGGGCGCGCGCGAAGGTTTGTTCGGTGACTTCTTCCGGGAGGAGCTGGCCGCTCTTGACCTGGAGCGCGAGGGCGCGGGCGGCGCTGACGATGTCGGCGCGGCCTCCGTAGGAGAGCGCCAGGCTGAGCGTCATGCCGTTGCACTCGGAGGTGTAGTCGATCGCGCTCTGGACGGCCTGGCGCGTGCTGAGGGGGAGCTCGTCCGCGTCGCCGATCACCTGGAGTTTGACGTCCTGGTCGCGCAGCTCGACCTTTTCACGCTCGGCGAAGTCGAGCAGGAGGTTCATCAGCGCGCGGACTTCAGGACGGGGACGGCCCCAGTTGGCGACGCTGAAGGCGTAGAGCGTGAGGTATTCGACGCCCTCTTTGCGGCAGGTGCGCACGGCTTCGCGCACCGCTCGAGCGCCTTCCGCATGGCCTTCGACCCGGGAGAGGCCGTTCGCCTGCGCCCAGCGGCCGTTGCCGTCCATGATGATCGCCACGTGGCGGGGAACCTGTCTGGCATCGGCCGCTCCGTGGGAGACTGCGTGCGAGGAAGAAGCCTGGGAATGGTCTGCGCGAGGGCTCACTACTGTCTCCTGCGAAGCGATCGGGGGGATACCCCGAGCCAGCTTGACTCGAGGTCGTAGCCCAAAGTGTGGAGCTTTCGAGGAGAAAACTCCTGGGGGGGACGCCGGCTATGGGACCAGGGGCGCCCGGAACGGCACCGTCAGGGTGAAGACCACATGGGGCGGTCCTGCTTCCTGGAGCTGGGCCTGGCCGCCGTGAGCTTCGGCAACCGCGCGCACGATGGCCAGTCCGAGGCCTGTTCCACCCTTGTCCTGCCGCGTCGTGACAAAGCGGCGGAAGATGTTGTCGCGGACATAGCGCGGCACCTGTCCCGAATTCTTGACCACGATCCAGCCCTGGCCGTCGCGGGCGAGAACCGAGACTTCCACGTTGCTGCCGGCAGTCGAGTGGATGAGGGCGTTGTCGAGCAGGTTGCCGATGGCACGGCTGAGCCAGGTGCGCTCGCCCTGGACTCGCACCTCCGCCGTTTCAGCGAGAACCACACGCGCGCGCGCCGGCAGGGTCTCGAGCGTGGCTCGCACCAGCTCGTCGAGCTGCAGCGTCTCCAGCTCTTCGAGGCCGCCGGCCTCCATGCGCGCCAGGCGCAGCAAGTCGCCGAGCAGGCGCTCGATGCGCCCCACGGCCTCGCGGATGCGCCCGACGAAGCGCCGCGCCTGCTCGGGCTCGGCGAGCGCGCCTTCTTCCAGCACTTCCGCGCTGGCGCGGATCGCTGCCACCGGGTTCTTGAGCTCGTGCGAGAGATCGGCCGCGAACATCTCGGCGAAGGGCCTGCCCTCGAGCTGGCGGCGCATGGAGTCGATCGAGCGGGTCAGGCGCGTCACTTCGCGTCCCCAGGGCTCGGGCGGCGGCTGCGCTCCTTGCTCGCCACGGCTCACGCGCTCGCTGAAGTCGCTGAGGGCTTCGATCGGCGCTGCGATCGAGCGCCCGATCCAGAAAGCGGAGATGGCGGCCGCGGCCCCCAGCACCAGGCTGATCACGAGCACGGTGGGCGCGAAGTCGGTGAGCAGGCGCTCCATCACGATCGTGGGCTTGATCACCTCCACCGCGCCGATGCGCTCGCCGTGCACGACGATCGGCGCCGTGCTGATCACCGTAGGCCCCTCCCCCGAGAACTCGTCTCCGGGGGGGCCTTCGCCCTTGCTGAGCGGGCGGTGAAACAGCACCTCGCCGCGCGCGTCGAGCAGCTTCCAGGAGGAGCTCTCGCGCTGGCGGGTGTCCTGCGCCAGCTCCGCCGCCAGCTCGGGCAAGTGCGGGCCGCCGCGCTCGAGCTGCCCCGAGAGCAGGTTGGCGATGGAGCGAGCTTCGTCGGACGCAGCCTGGTTCGAGAGGCGCACCGCGCGCGCCTGCACCCGGTCGATCACCATCACGCCCAGCCCGCCCGCGAAGGCGCCGACCATCGCCGCCAGGGCGAGAAACACCTGCAAGCGGATCGAGAGCCCGGTACGGCGGCTGCGCGCGAGCCGCGAGGCGATGAACGCCACGAACAGGATGGCGGCGATCGCGGCGGCAGCTACGATGGTCAGACGCGCCATGGGCCGCTATTCTTCCGCGTCCACATCAGAGGCTGCGTCGTCGACGGAGCTCGCGGCCAGGCGGTAGCCGACGCCGCGCACGGTCTGGATCAAGTTCTCGGGCGCGCCCGCGCCCTCCAGCTTGCGACGCAGCGACTTGATGTGCGAGTCGATGGTGCGGTCGGTCATCACGAAGCCGCTGCCCCACACGCGATCGATCAGCTCGGCGCGCGTGTACACCTGGCCGCGGCTCTCCCAGAGCTCGGCGAGCAAGTCGAACTCGACGCGCGTCAGCTCGAGCGCGCGGCCCGCGAAGCTGGCTTGGCGTCCGCGGCGATCGATGCCCATGTCCGGCGCCGCTTCCGAATCCGCAGCGCTGGAGCGGCGCAGCACCGCGCGCACGCGTGCCACCACTTCACGGGGCGAGAAGGGCTTGGTGACGTAGTCATCCGCGCCGTCTTCCAGCGCGGAGACGCGGTCGCTCTCGCTCTCGCGACTGGAGAGCACGATCACCGGCGTGGCGCGAGCTTCTGCGCGCAGCAGCCGCAGCAGATCTCGTCCGTTTCCGTCCGGCAACATCAGGTCGAGAATGATCAACGTCGGCCAGACGCGAGCCGCTTCGGCCTGCGCGTAGCCGGCCGCGATCTGTGTTTCGAAGCCCTCTCGCTGCAGGGCAAATTCCAGCGACTCCGCGATGGCCGGCTCGTCTTCGACGATCAAAATCCGCGTCGGCGGCGGCGTTCGACCTGGTAGTACCCGGGGGGGTGAACCACGCTGCGGCAGTGCTCGCGATGACTGCATCAGAATAGGCCGCGATTGTAGCAACTAGAGACACCGACGCTCGAGAGCACGCGCCGAACCCCGCGCGAGGGCTGGTGTTTGGCGACGGGGGACGCTATGAACACCTCGATGCCTCCGCTCCCCCCGAAAAAGGCCGTGGCCCTGGATCTGCTGGAGCGCACTTCGGTGTTCGTACATCTCGATCCACGGCGGCCCGGCGTCATCGTTCCTCTCGTCTTTGCGAAGCAGCCTCAGCTGGTCTTACAGATCGGTCTGAACATGGCGATCGCCATCCCGGACCTCGAGGTCAATGACAGCGGGATCAGTTGCACGCTGAGCTTCAATCGGCGGCCCCATTTCTGTCGGTTGCCCTGGTCGGCCATCTACGCGCTCATCGGGCAAGAGGGTGGCGGGATGGTGTGGCCGGAAGACGTGCCGCCCGAAGTCGTCGCCCAGCAGCGCTCGGCCGCCAAGAAAGAAGCGCCGCGCAAGCCCGCGCTCCGCGCCATCGATGGTGCGGGAGCCATCGACGGGGACGGCGATTCGGCCGACCGACAAGAATCTTCACAGGAGGAGTCGCCGCACGCTCAGCGCTCCCCCGCCCCGGCGCGCAAGCAGAACCTGCGGCGCACCAGCTCCCTTCCACCGCGCCTCGTGCAGCAACGGTCTCCACAGGCTTCTCCGGAGGTTTCGCCCGGCGTTTCTCCCGATCTGGAGCAGGAGCTGGAGACGGCGGCCCAGCTGGATCCCGGCTCGACCCCGGCACCGGCGCCGGAGCTCGCGACGCGGCCTTCGTCCGAACGGGTCAGCACGCCCTCGGACGGCAAGCGCGCGCGGCCGCCCTATCTGCGCCTGGTTCGCTAATCCGGTCAGTCAGCGTCCGAGCTGGCGTCTGGAGCACCAGAATCGGGGGGTGGCGCCGCGTCCGACGGGGCGTTTTCCGCAGGAATCCGCTGGGGCCCCGCGTCGCTGATCGCCCCGGCGTCGCCCTGATCCGGGCTCACCCCGGCATCTTGCCCCATCATGGACAGGGCGGCGACGCAGGCGTGCACGCCATCGACGATCGAACACGTGTAGCCCGCGACGCATCCGTGGTAGTCGCAGGAGCCCGGCCGGCATTCGCCGCCCGGGGCACAGGTCTCCGAGGGGCCGCAATCATCCGGGCGCACGCACGTGGTGAGCGTCGGGAGGACCACGCAGCGCTGGCCGTACCCCTCGCAGTAGAAGCCCTGGGCGCAATCCTTGTCGCTCGAGCAATCTTCGTCGTAGAGCGGACACCCGAGCAACAGAACGAGTGGTAACCCGCAGAGCAAGCGCTTCATCAAATCAGAGGACTCCGGCCGGCGCTCAGCTTAGCAAGCCAGCAACCTTGCACAAGCGAGCGAGGCGGCATTAGGATCCCGGCCCGGAGATCAAGACAGACCCCGATGGAAGTCCGCTGTTCCAGTTGCTCGACCGAGTACGAGTTTGACGACGCGCTCGTCTCGGCTCGCGGCACGAGCGTCAAGTGCACGAACTGCGGCCATCAGTTTCGCGTTCATGCTCCCGCCGCCTCGGGCGGCGTATCCGAGAAGTGGATCGTGCGCGACGGCAAGGGCAAGGAGACCCTGTTCACGTCGCTGCGCGAGTTGCAGCAAGCCATCGTCAGAGGCCTGCTGGATCCGAAGCACGAGATGTCTCACGGCAACCAGCCGTTCCGGCCGTTGCAGGACATCTACGAGCTCCAGACGTTCTTCGACGTCGCACGTCACCGCGCGATCAACCAGCGCCAACCACCGCGCACGTTGCTGGGCGTGGGCAGAGACGCGGTCAAGCCCGCGCGGCAATCGGTGCCACCGCCGCGCAAGACGCGGCCCGAGGCGTCGGCGCCGGTCCAGGACCGGGTCACGCCCATCGCGGGCGTGCCGGCGGTGAATCCGCAGGGGACGACTTCCCTCGGCCTTTCCACTGCAGGCTCTGTCTCTTTGGACCGTGCCGACGACGACGCGCGGCCTCCGACAGAGACCGGCACGCGCCCGCTGCTCCAGGGCGCGAGCGCTGCGCTTACCGGCACGGCCGGCGCGGGTCCCGTCCCGACCTTGCACGATCGCGCTTCGCAGCCGCCTCTGGAGCGCATCTCCCAGAACCCGCTGGAGCCGCCGCTGATCACGAAGACGGTGAACGCCGTGCCGGCGCAGAGCTCGGTCCCGTGGCAGCACCTGCAGGGCCTGCAGGACGACCCTGCGAGCAACCCGCTCGGGCGCAGCCGCGGCGCGGGCTCGCGCTGGATCGTGGCGGTGCTGGTGCTCGGCACTCTCGCGCTCGTGGGCGGCACGGTGGGGCGCGAGTATCTGGTGCGCTTCGTGCGCCGCGAGCCGCCGGCGCCGGTCGTCGATCAGCGTGTGCCGGCCTTGCTCGAGCAGGCGCGCACGGCGCTCGCCAAGGGTGATTTCGAGACCGCGCACGGGGAGCTGGCCAAGGCCAGCGTGCTCGCCGAGGCGGACCCCAACGTGGCCGTCGCGCAGGCGCGGCTGGAAGTGACGCGCACCGAGCCCGTCTGGCTGCGCCTGAAGATCTCCGCGGCGCTCGAAGCGGCGGCCGCGCAGAAGGCGCAAACCCGCAAGCGCAAGCCGACGCCGGCCGAGGCCGCGGCAGAAGCCGATCAGGCGGAGAAGGACGCGATCGAGAAGAAGCAGCTCGATCTCGCCTTCCAGGATCGCATCGCGCAGGTGAAGGCGAGCGTGTCGTCCGCGATGATGCGCGCGCCCAACGCGATCGACGCGGTGCGCGCCAAGGTGGATTCGCTGCGCCTGGCCGGCATGGTCAAGGACGCGCGCGCGCTGGTGGGCCCGGTCGCCAACGCCGCCAGCGATCCGGACAATGCCTATTCGCTGGGCGCGCTCGACATTGCCGAAGGCGATGCGGGCTTGCCCTCGGCGCTCGATCGGCTGCGCACCGCAGCGCGCACGGAAGAGGCGCTGGGCAAGGCACGCGCCCTGCTGATCTACGCGCTGGCGCAGAGCGGCGATGCAGCGGGAGCCAGCGTGGAGCTGGGCAAGCTGCAGACGCTGGCGCCCCTGCACCCGGCGCTCGGCGCGCTCAAGTCGCTGGTGGAGCTGGCGCAGAGCAAGGTCGCGCCGGCGCCGGAGCCCGAGCCGCCGCGTGCCGCGCCGGCGCCTGCAGCGAGCGCCAGCCCTGCTGCCACGCCCAGGGCCGAGAAGAGCGGCACCGACCACCAGAGCCTGCTCGAGCAAGCGAGCAAGCTGCATCGCGAGGGCGACCTCGACGGCGCGGAAAAGCTCTACCAGAGCGTGCTGACGCGCTCGCCCAGGAACGTGGAGGCGCTGTCCGGGCTGGGCGACATCGCGCGCGAGCGCCACAACAACGCCACCGCGCAGGCCTTCTACGACCAGGCGCTCAAGATCAATCGCAACCACGTGCCGACCCTGATGGGGCGCGCCGACATGTACTGGGCCTCGGGCAACCGCATCCTGGCGGTGGCGCTGTATCGCCGTGCGCTGGCGCAGGTGAGCCCGTCGGATCCGGTGGGACAGCGCGCGCTCAAGCGCATCGAAGACTTCGATCGCGACGGCGCGGGCACCGGCACCGGCACAACCGAAGGCAGCGAGCCCGAGCCGAGCGAGGCGGCGCCCGCGGAAAAGCCGAAGGAGCCAGCGGCGACGCCGAAGGAGCCCGCCGGCGAAGCCCCTGCGCCTGCCCCCGCTCCTGCCAACGACTCCAGCGAGGCCGCGCCGGTGAAGCGGCGCTTGCCGCCGATCGGCGGCGTGCCGACGGGCGACGCTCCCGCGCCGCTGAATCCCACCAAACCCGCGACCCCGAGCAAGCCCGCTCCCGCACCGGGTGACGGCGCCGAAACGGCACCGCCCTCCGGCGCTTCGCCCTGAGCAGCGTCCGACAATGAAGAGATCCCGCTGGGCCTGGCTCACGGCTCTGGCGCTGAGCCTGAGCTGTGACAACCCGAGCCACCCCTCGACCACCATCCACATGCTGCGCAGCAGCCTGGACAAGGCGGCAGGCGGAGTGGTCGTGGAGCTCGATCTGTCGCACGGCCTCTCCGAGAAGCCACCCTCCTTCAACCTGCTCTCGGGCGCGGGCGCACCGACCTACGCCGACCTGGTGCAGACCATCTCGCGCGCCTCGAAAGACCGCCGCACGCGCGGCTTCTTGCTGCGCCTCGGCGACGCCGATCTGAGCTGGGCACAAGCCGAAGAGCTCGGGCGCTTGCTCGGGGCAGTGCAGCCGGAAGAGCCGGTGGTCTGCCACGCGCACGGCTACTCGAACGCCACGCTCTTGTTTGCGCTCACCGCCTGTGACCGCGTGTGGCTGAGCCCGGCGGGCGAAGTGGCGAGCGTCGGCATCGCCGGGCAGATGCTCTACCTCAAGCGGCTGCTCGATCGCTTCAAGGTCAAGGCCGACTTCCTGCACATGGGCCGCTACAAGAGCGCGGCGGAGACCTTCACCGAAGACGGCCCCACCGTGCCCGCGCGCGAGTCGCTGGAGGCGGTGCTGGGCTCGCTGCGCAAGACCTGGATCGATGGCCTCACCGCCTCACGTGCCGGCGCGCAGCTACAGAAGGACGGCCACGACATCCAGAAGCTCGCCGAATACGGCCCCTGGTCGGCGGAGGACGCCAAAAAGTCCGGCTTGATCGACGCCGTCGGCTACCTGTCGGAAGCGCGCGACGACGCCAAGCAGGGCGCGCACGTGGAAGACGTCGAGACCTCGTTCGGGCTGCAGGCGCGGCGCGACGCGGCCGACGAAGTCACGCAGCTGGTGCGCTTCATCGCGGGTAGCTCCAAGTCGGACCATGGCGCCGATCATGTAGCGGTGCTGCCGACCGCGGGCGGCATCAGCATGAGCTCCGGCGGCGGACTGGTCGGCGACGGCGGCATCGCGGCCGACGCGCTCACCAAGGCCCTGCGCAAGCTGCGCAACAACGACTCCGTGAAGGCGGTCGTGATCCGCATCGACTCGCCCGGCGGTTCGGCGCTGGCCAGCGACCTGATCTGGCACGAGCTGAAGCGGTGCAAGAAGCCGGTCGTGGCCAGCATGGGCGACGTGGCTGCCAGCGGCGGCTACTACATCACAATGTCCGCCACGAAGGTGTTCGCCGAGCCGGGTACGCTGACCGGGTCGATC
>JAICTU010000598.1 GCA_025936205.1 Polyangiaceae bacterium
GGTAGCGGCGGCGCGCACCAGCGAGGCGCTCCGCGGAGAGCTCCCCGCTGCCCACATCGACCGCGACGAGCCGCCCCACCGCGCGCGAGCCGCGCCCGGCGAGCACAGTCGATCGGTGGCCCGCGGCCACCAGCGCGGAGTCGAGGCTGGCCATCACCTGCTCGACCCCGCCGACCGCATCGGCGCTGACGGGGGCGAACGGATAGGCAACGGAGAGCACGTGCAACGGGCGGCTTCCTCGTTCGCGGACGGAGCTGCCGCTCAGCACGCCCCTGCCACTTCATACGCGTCGCGCAGCCGGCGCGCGGCCAGCAAAAACGCGGCCCCCGAGACTCCCCAATCCATGCGGTCGTAAAAGAAGGGAGCCCTCGGGGGCTGCGAAAAGTCATAGTTTGGTGCCAGCCGGAAGCGCTCCGCCTCGACCGGAAACGTCCACAGGAACTCGCGTTGCGTCGCGTGGCAGTCGAGCAGTCGCAGCTTGAGCTCGCGCGCGGCGTCGTCGAGCTGGATGTGCTCCTCGGCCTGGCTCGCGTCGGCGATGAACTGGCCGCGGATCAGCTCCGCGCCGCGTGCATGATAGCTGGTGAACTCCCAGAGCGGTCGAAATCGCCCCTGTCCGAAGCCCAGCCTCTGCAGCGCAACATGTACGGCGCAGGCCGTGGCGTCGTGATCTGGATGTCCGCCTTCGTAGGGGTGTGTGAGCACCGCGTCGGGCGCGACTCTGGTCATCAGCGCCAGCAGCCAGTCGACGACCTGCTCCAACGCCGAGGTGACGTGCTGGTCCACCACGCCGAGCTCGTGCACCTGGCCTTCCGGTATGCCCGCCAGGGCCAGGCCGCTGCGCGTCTCGGCGCGCCTCGCTGCGGCGTAGTCGCGGCGGTGCTCGAAGCCGAGCGGGCGATAGAAGCGCTCATCGTCCGGCGCGCCATCGGTCACATATGCCACGTGCAGTTGCGCCGCGACGTGGCCCATTCGTCCACCGAAGCCGAGGACCTCGTCGTCGGGATGAGCGACGACGGCCAGCACGCGCGGCGCTTCGCCGAGCGCGGGTGCTCGACACCAGCGCCGCAACGAATCCCGCCCGGACTCCGCCATGGTGTGTGCCAGCTCAGCCAAGCTTGGTTCCGATCTGCCTGCACGCGGCGGCCCCGCGCTGACTCGGCGCCGACGGGTCGTGAAGGCTCAGTCGGCTCTTTGCCAGGGGGCCGCGCTCCGTCGGCCGCTCCGCCCCGCGCGCTTCCAGCAGGCGGCTCGCCGCGCGAAAGCCGTGCAGCGTCCCGACATCGACGTAAGATTCCCCGATCGGGCTGGCCCAGGCTTGGCCGCCCTGCTCGAGATAGGCGTTGATCAGCGTGCCCCAGTATTCGTCTTGCCGCACCGGCTCGCGCCAGAGCGCAAACAGCTCGCGCAAGAGCCGGCCTGAAACCTGGAAGGCACCCCAGACCCAGCGGCTCTGCGGCGTCGCCGCTTTGACCTGAATGCTTCGCACACAGCCGACCTCGTCGAACACGACGGCATCGAACAGCTGCGGCTGATCCACCGGAAATAGCAGGAACTCGAGCTCTCGCGCGCCCAGCCGAGACAGGCCATCGTGCGGGAACCAGATGGTGTCGGGCAACCCCACGCAGACCCTCTCGTGGTCGGAGATGAAAGGCAGAGCCCGGAACAGCGCATCGCACAAGCCGGCGGGGCGCTCCTGCACGACGTAACAGATCTCGGCTCCCCCGATGCTGCCGCCGTAGTACTCGAGGATGTCGCTCTTGCCCGGCGAGATCACGAAACAGAGCTTGTCGGCCCCGGCGAGCAGCATGCGCCCGACCAGGTGCTCGCTGACCGCGAGCGGCCGCTCTGCATCGCCGTCGCGGCGGCTGCCCACCGGCAACAGCTCCTTGGAAAAGGCCAGCGGCTGAATTCGGCTGCCGCGCCCCGCCGCCGGAATGATGCCCCACATCGCTTCAGACCTCCTCGAAGCTGGACAGTGTCGGAGCCGAGGCTGCTGAGCCGCTCGCGGGAGCCCCCGCTCGGGCGGGAAGAGACGACAGCTGTCGGATCAATTGCGCGGCGCGGCGCTCGGCGGTGTGCTCGGCGAGCACGCGGCGCCGAGCGCGTTCCGCCTGTGCGCGCAGTTCGGCATCCGAGGCGGCGAGCGAGCGCAACACGTCGTCGCAGCTGCGCGCGATGCAGATCTCGCGCCCGGGCTCGAAGAACAGCTCGAGACCTTCGAACCAGTCGCTGAGCAGCGGCGCGCCGCAGGCCGCGGCTTCGAAGAGACGACCCGAAGGGCAGTAGCCGAGCCGAGCCATGGTCTCGCGAGTCAGGTTCAGCGTCACGCGGCTGGAAGAGAAGAAGGCCGCGTGCTCGGCAGGGGGAAGGTGAGCCAAGTGCCGCACGTTCGCCGGAAATTGCTCGGGCTCGGAGTACATCGAGCCACAGAGCAGCAAATCCAGGTGCGGCGCTTGCCGTGCAGGCTCGAAAAACAGCTCCTCCAGCTTGGCCTGGCGATCTGCCGCCTGCGTGCCGAGGTACGAGAGGTCTGCGCGCAGGCTGTCCATGGGCGCCACCGGC
Source organism: Polyangiaceae bacterium (assembly GCA_025936205.1). Next base: position 2,566 of record JAICTU010000598.1, read on the forward strand.
CGATGGAGCTCGGGATCGACGTGCCCGTACAGAACGCCGACGTGCCGCGCGTGCAGCTGCTCCCGCAGCAGTTCGAGCGCGCGCCCGCCGGTGAAGCTGAGCACCAGATCGAAATCGCCGAGCCCGCGCGTGCACACGTAGAAGGGCCGCTCGCCGCGCTCCAGCGCTGCGAGCGTGACGGGGGTATCCAGGTCATAGAACACGCGCGCACAGCTGTCCGCTTCGAGCAGCAGATCGCTCGCCGCTATGCCATCCGGGCAATACGACGTGACGATCGCCGCGTCCGCGCTCTTCAGCTCAGTCAGAGCCTGCTGCCGCACCGCGTCCCAGCTCGGGTAGAGCACGAGCTCGCTGCCCTCCAGGTGCTCGAGGTCGCGTGCTCGCCGGTAGTAGGGCACGTCGCGTTCGAAGAACACGACTGAATGAGATGCGCGCGCCAGCGCGCGACACAGCCCTCGCCACAGCGTGGCGTGCCCGTTCCCCCACGAAGAGCTGATGCTGAGACCAAAAATGACGAGCTTCATGCGACCCTTACCGCCCCCGGCGCGTCGGCGTGAGCTCATCCTCGAGCCGGGCTGGATCGCTGTCAAGCAGCGTGATTGCGCTGTCGTGACGTGCAGCATGTCCGGGCGGCTCCGCTCGTGGCGGAGTGTCACCTGCGCGCCCACGCAGGGCCGTCAGTGTCGTTGGCTGCCCTGCGTTGCTGGCTTGTGCCTTGCTTGTCTCGCGCGCAATGAGATGTCGCCGAGTCTGGTGCGCAGCGGATGGAGCACATGCTGGCGTTTCGTGACGGAGCGCAGGTCGTCAGCGCGGAGCACATCCAGCGCGAGCTGAATGAACGCATGCGCGCGGCTTCGGGCAGCGCAGCAGCTCGGCTCGCGCTGCTTCTGCGTGCGGGTGAGCTGGAGAGCGCACTGGAGGATCTCGATCATCCAGCAGCATCTCTTGCGCGGCAGCTGACCGATCAGGCAGCGGACGCGTACCGAGCCGACTCGGCGGAGTTGTGGGGAGGGGCAAGAGGGCGGACGCTCGCGCTGGACCTTCCGCCACAGCTGAGGCTGCGGCGCCCGGAAGGGTATGCATACTATGCCCTGCAACCAGGCGCGTACGCGCGCTTGCTCGAGCCGGGTCACGAGCGGGCCGGGGGCGTCGCGGTCGTGGGCGTGCGCAGCATCGGCAGCAGCCTCAGCGCCGTCGTGTTGGCGGAGCTTCGCTCGCGGCAGCTCTCGGCGGAACGGATCACCGTGCGTCCCACCGGGCATCCCTGGGACCGCCGGCTGGCGCCGAGCGCGTCCTTGCACGCGTTCGTGCTGGGACGGCCCACCGCGCTCTATTTGGTCGTGGACGAAGGCCCTGGCCTCAGTGGCTCCACCTTTCTCGCCGCGGCAGAAGGGCTCGAGCGCTGCGGAGTCCCCCGCGAACGCATCGAGCTCTGGACCAGCCATCCTCCCGATCCGGCGCGACTCGTCGCGAGGGATGCCGAAGCGCGCTGGGCTCGCTATCGCACGAGAGCGCTCGCGCCGCCCCTTCTGCCGAAGGGCGCGCGCGATCTGAGCGCGGGAGCCTGGCGCGCCGAGGTCTACGACTCCGAGTGGGAGTGGCCAGCCTGTCACACTGCGCTGGAGCGTCACAAGTATCGCATGAGCTGCGGCGCCCAGATCAAGTTCGTCGGGCTGCCTCCCTACGGTGACGCACCGTTCGCGCGCGGCCAGTTGCTGGCGGCGGCCGGCTTCTGTCCTGCAGTCGTGGCGCACGGCCCGGGCTATCTCGCGCAGCGCTGGGTCGAGGGACGGCCGCTGCGAGCCCCCGTCGCCGGGAGCATCCGTCTCCGGCGTTTGCTGGAGTACCTGGTATTTCGCAGCCGCGCGTGCCGCGCGGAGGATGCTTCAGTGAGCGCGCTCGACCATGCCCTGCGGATCAACGTGGCGGAGGCCATCGGCTGGGAAGTCCCGCGTGAGCTCCAGCTGCGGGTGGAGCACCCGGTGTACGCGGACGCTCGTCTGGCTCCCCACGAATGGATCGAGACCCCGCGCGGACAGCTCTACAAGATGGACGCCATCGACCACGGCGATGACCACTCGTTTCCAGGCCCCTGCGACAGCGCCTGGGATATCGCGGGTGCCATTCTGGAGTGGCGGCTCGAGCCGGCGCTGGCGAGCGAGCTGTGCGATGAATACCGTCGGCGCACGCGAGATGACGTTCGCTTGCGCCTGGCTCCGTACCTGCTCGCTTACGCATCCCAGCAGGTCGCGCGTAGCACCTTGGCGGCGCTCGCGGCGCCGCCCGCGGAGCAGCAGCGCCTCGCGTGCGAGGTTCACTTTCGGACGGACACGCTGCGTCGGCTCGCAGCTTCCCATGGCAGGCAGGAGGACCCATGCGCTGGTTCGAGCCCCTGTTAGGCAAA
>JAICTU010000028.1 GCA_025936205.1 Polyangiaceae bacterium
CAAGAACTTCAGCTCCGCCTGCTGCTCGAGCGGTGCGAAGAGCTCGATCAGGTCGCGCGCCAGCGCCGCGCGGTCTCCGCGAATTCGGTTCCGCTCCAGGCGCAGCGCGCTCATCCACGGCGACTCAGGCAGCTGCGTCATCAGCGCGTCGACCGTGCCCGCATCGCCATTGACGACCGCCCGCCCGAGCTCGAGCTCCAGCGCGCTGGAGCTCGACGGCAGCACGCCGCTGCTGCTCGAGCGCGCGAGCGCGAAGGCGAGCGGCCGCAGCTCGGGCTCCGCTTCTGGTGCCAGCGCGGCCTCCGGACGTGCGCCGCTCAGCGCTGCCAGCGCCGCACGGTCGCCGTTCGAGAATGCCCGCTCCGCCACGGCAGACGTGCCGGGAGCAGCGGCAACTGCACCCGAATCGGCAGTCAGGGCTTCGGCGAGGGCTTCGCGCGCACCCAGGGCCAGGGCTCTGCCGGCCCAGGTCCGCAGCTCCAGGCGCCCCGGATGGCGTTGGGCGAGTCGCTGAACGGCTCCGAGCACCTCCTCCGGCTCCGACCTGGGTAAGACGCGCCACAGAGTTGTCAGAAAATGCACTGCGGCGCTCAACCCGGGCCGTGCCTCCAGCTGCGAAAGTGCATCGGCGGCCTCCACCAAACGCCCGCGGCCGAGAGCTCGCTGCGTCTCGAGCAGCGGTTGCGCGCTCAGATCGTTCGGCCCGAGCCGCGGTGCCTCGGAACCACGCAGCTGGCGCAGCTGCCCTGTGGCCTGCCGCAACGGCTTGAGCGACTCATCAGGACGGAAGCGCACATCCGGCGGGCGCTGCGTGTTCGCCCGCTGTCGCACCAGCCGCTGCAGGGTGGCGCGGTGGTCCGTGGGATCACTCTGCTCGGCGGCTTCCAGGCGCTGCTCGCTCTCGCCGTCTTCTCGCCGCTGTAAGCGCAGCAGCTCCGCGATCAGATAGTAGGCGTGCGCGCGGGTTGCCGGCAGCCGTGCCGCACGAGCTTCTTCCTGCAGGCCGCGCAAAGCCGTGCTGATGTCGTTCTCGCCCATGGCCAGCGCGCGCGCTTGCCGAGCGGCGAGCCCGGGTGTGCCTGCTGGGTTGGCAGCTTGATCCGCCAGGCGCCGAGCCTCGACGCTTGAACCGAGCAACGCGCGCACCTCGCTCGCGGCGAGCAGCAAGCGGCTGCGCGTCGCCGCGTCCGGGTGTGACTTCGCTTCCGACTCCAGCCATTCAGCGCGCCGTTCCCAGTCCGATCGAGCAGGGGTCAGGTGCTCGGCGGCGGGGCGCTCCGCATCGAACGCGACGACCGGCACCGGACCAGCGGGAGAGTCGATGCTGGGGCGGGCAGGAGACGACGAAACCCCGCGGCTGCTGCGCGGCGCGAGCCCCGACGCGCGTCCGCTCGCCGGCGCGGCGTCCACCTGCGGCGAATGGGCCGCCTGCGCGCCGCTCGTGGGCGGCACTGTCTGCGGCCGATCAGGGTCTACGACATCGCTGAGCTCGATCGGCGCAGTCGGAAGTGGGTTCAGCGGAGAGCTCATGTCAATCGCACCCCGAAGCGCTGTCGCAGCCACTGGAAGCCGGGCGACAGCACGAAACTGGCGACACGCCGGGTGCGTTCGTTGGGCGGCGCCGGCGTGCTCTGGCGATCGTGCGGCGGGCGATCCGCGAGCACCAGCGAGATGTCGCCCACGGTGATGGCGGCAGCACGGTCGAGGCTGGAGAGCGCCGCGCTGATCCAACTCACCACGTCCACATTGGCTCGATGCAACGCCTGGCAGCGCTCCGGCAGGAGCTTGCGCACCTTGCGCGGCAGAACCCGAGCGAGCTGGCGTTCGAAGTCGGCCTGGCGCGAGTAGCTCGGCGCGGCGAGCGGCGACTGGGCCAGGCTGCAGACAGCCACGATCAGCGCGGCGACGTCGAGCTCGTCCAGCTGGGTCAGCGCACCCTGATGCCGCCGCAGCGCGAACAGCGCGCGCACCAGCTCCTGGCGCTGGAAGGGCGCGAGCGGCGCGCCCACGCGCGAGCCGATGATGATCGTGATCGGTTCGGTCGCCAGCGCCACGATGCGGTCGGCGTTCACCGCTGACTGGTACAGCTCGAACTCGCCCAGGCCCAGCGCCCCGGCCCAGGCGGCAATCTCGCTGCGCACCGGCAACCCTGCGCTCGGCGGGATGCGCTCGCGCCGCGTGACCTGGAAGGTTTTCAGGTCGGGGCCCAGCGCGCGCACGAGGTGCGGCGCGAGCAGCTCCAGTAACTCCGCGATCGGTCCCCGATCCTCTGGATCGACGAGCTCGCTCAGCAGCTCGGGGGTCCAGGCGATCGAAGGTATCGCGGCGAGGCGTTGATCGAGAGCGGCCAGCTCGGCGCGCGCGCCGCTGCTCGGACCCTGGCCCAGGGCCAGCAGAGCACCGAGCGAGACCTGCCGCACGCCCAGGTCGCCGGTGCGATCGGCGATGCGGGCCAGACGCTTGAGCGCATCGAGCTGGAAGGGCTCCTGCTCGAGCCGCTGCTCGAGGGCGGCCTGGCTCGCCGGCAAGAGCTTGTCCGTGAGCTGCGCATCGAGGGCGCCGCTCAGCGCCAGGTCGAGGGCTTCGGCGTCGTGGGGGATCAGGGCGAGCAGAGCTTCCACCGCACGCCCGGCGGCGTGCGCTTCCCCGCGCCGATCGCGATGGATGGCCAACGCGAGGCGCGCCGCCTCCGCTCGCTCCTCGGGCGTGGCGCGCTCGAACATGAGTTGCTCGAGCGCCACCACGGCCTCATCCCAGTTGCCGCTCTTGGCTGCGGCGCGCGCCAGGCGCTCGCGCACGGCGAGCGTGCTCGCCCCGGCGCGATGCAACATCAGCAGCACCTCCGTGGCGCGTTTTGTGTCATCGAGCTGGTTTTCAAACAGATCGACCGCGTACAGACCGCTCGTCAAACGCTCGGCAGCCGGGGTGCCCGGCAGCGAAGCGAGCCTCGCGAGCGCGTCAGCCGCCTCCGGATAGCGCTGGGTCGTGATGTAGATCTCACCCAGCAGCGTCAGTGCTCCCACATGTTGTGAATCGAGGGACAGGACATGGTCGAGTGCGTTGAGCGCGGTGCGCGTATCATCCAGCTTGCGCGCCGCGCGTGCTCTCTCCCACTCGAGCTCCCGCTGCTCGTCTGCCGAGATGGTCGCCGCCAGGCGCTTCTGGCTCAGCTCCACGATGCGAGCGGCGTCACCTCGTTCGCGCACTCGCGCGAAGAGGCGTTCGAAGCTCGAGCGCCGCCCGATATCCAGCTCCACCGCCCGCGCCAGAGCGGCCTCGCCATTGCTCTCGTCCCGCAGCTGATCGAGAAAAATGCTGGCCGCGTCTTCGAACAAACGCGCGCCCTGGGCCGGGTCGCGACTGGTGCGCGCCAGCGCCACCGTGGCATCGGCGATCAGCGCGACGTCGTCGCCCAGTTTCGCCGCCGCGAGCATGCCCTCGAAGCCGGCAGGGTCCTCGGGAAACGCCTGTGCATACAGCTGAAAGGCCGCGAGCGCTGCGACCCCTTCGCCAGCCGCCAGCAAATTGTAGCCGCGCAAGAGCGCCAGGATGGGCTCGTTCTCCGCGCCGAGCAACGGCGCCGCGCCTTCGAGAGCGCGCGCCCGCCTGCGCGGATCGCAGCCCGGGGGGGACGTTTCCAGATTGGTGAGGCGCAACGGAGCCGTGTTGCCCGCGAGAAAGGGCGCCGGGGCCGCGCCTGACAGCTGAGCCACGAGCGTGCCGCTCGCAGCGCAGAGCTCCGCGGCGCTTCCCGACAGCAGCTCGCTCAAACGATAGCGCGCGCGACACTCGACGGCCGGTTGCCCCAACCGTTGCGTCGCCGCGAGCCATTCCAGGGCGGACGCCAGACTATCGCTGGATTCGGACCAGCGCCGCGTCACCTCCTCCAGGGTCTGTGGCTGCGCCTCGGGGCGAGCGATGCAGTCCAGGTAGCGCCAGGCGTCCACGACCCGGCTGGCGTCTGGATTCAGCGCTGCCAGCCGCTCCAGCAGTGCGGGATCGCTGCCCTGGCCGAGGGCTCGCCCCTGCAGCAGGATCTGCAGCCGTGCGGCGGTGGCCAGCGGAGAGTCGTCGGTTTCGCCGACGGCGCGGAGCGCGCTCTGGAGCTCGCCCAGCAGCTGCTGGCTGGGCGGGTTCGAGCGAATGCTTCGTTCCAGCGCTCCGAGTAGCAACTCACTGGGCTCGGCGCCGCGCTCGTCGATCGGCCCCAGGCTGTGCTCCCGTGCGCGCCGCGCCCAGAATGCGAGCGCGCTCGCAGAACCAGGGACACGGCGCTCCGCCGCATCAAATTCGAGCGCCGCGTCCGCTCCGCGCCCGCCGTGCCAGCGGCGTAGCCCCGCTTCGATGCACAGCGAGGCCGCCAGCTCCTGGTCTTCGAGCGCGGCTGCGCTGGAGCCGAGCACGGCCGCCAGCTCCGCGGGCAGCGCAGAGTTGCCGTCCAGAAAAGCCGTCAGGCTTCCGGCGACCACGCCGGCCGCCGGCTGCTCGCGATGCAACCGCTCGAGCAACTCGCGCGCGAGCGCCTTTTCTCCCCCCGCGAGCAAGCGCAACGCTGCCAACCAGTGCAGGGCGGCGCGCGGCGTGGCGGCGCTCTGCTGAGCGAGCGCGAGCAGGGCTTCGGCGGCTTCCTTTGCGGGCCCGTCCGCGGCCGGCGCAAATGCCCGCGCGAGACAAGCCGCTGTCGGGCCCATGCCTGGTTCCGCGAGCGCGGCTTCGATCCGCTTCAGCTCCGCGTCCTTGCCCGGGGCTGCCCCGAGGAAAGTGCTGCGCCATTGTTCCAGCAACAGAGCCGTCCGCTGCGCGGCGTTCGTCTCCAGCTCCAGCAACCGCCGGCTGGCGCTCGCTTTCCAGCCCGCGTCGTCGCTGGCGAAAGCGAGCACGCGTTCCAGGCGCGCACTGAGCAGTGGGCTGACGCCCGACTGTTGCGCGGCTGCGAGCGATCGGCGCGCAGCGTCTGGAGCGCCGGCCCGCAGTGCGTATTCCAGGGCGGCAAGCAACCGTGCACGCGCTTGCGCGCGCGGCTCGCTCAGCTGCGCGGCGATCTGCTCCAGGGCTCGGGCGTGGCCTTCCGCATTGCGCGTGCCGCGCAGCAGGTCGAGCTGAAACGCTCGCGCGGTCCAGCACGCTGGATCGGCGACCAGCGCTACCTCCAGGGCTTCGAGAGCCAGCAAGGGCTCATTGCGCGCCAGGCGCGACTCTGCCAGACGCACGGCCAGCGCCGCGCGTTCCGCACCTTCCGGCAACGCGACGAGCTCCGCCAAGGCCAGGCGCTCCACCGTTGCATGCCGCCCGGCGCGCTCGGCTTGCCTCAACAGAGCATGGGCCGCCACCGGGTCGGCGGGATCGATCTCCAGCGCGCGCTCGAGCGTGTCTACGGCCTCGTCTTCGTGCCCCAGCTTGCTCTGCAGCCGAGACAGCTCCAGCAGAGCCGCCCCGGCGCGCGCCGGCGCGCGCGCGGAGCTCGGGTTGCGTCCCGGCGGCGCGGAGACGAGAATGCGCGCCGCCTGCAGCGTCAGGGCTTCGAGGGTCCAGTCCAAGCGTCCACTGCTGCGTCCGAGCTGAACCCTGGACTCGAGTGCGCGGAGCCCCAGCGCGCCGCTGTCGGCGGTGGCCGCCACGAGCAGGCCATGAGCCCGCTCGACTTGGCCATTGCTGATGCAACAAGCCGCGAGCTCCAGGCCGAGCCAGTGTGACAGGCCGACGTCCTGTGCCAGGACGTGCTGACCTTCGAGCGCGCGCTGCAGGCGCGCGCGGTCTCCCTGGCGCCGCGCCAGCAGCTCGAGCGTGAGCAGCGCCGCCGCATCGTCGGCACGCGCTCGCAGCGCCATCTCGATTGCTTCGAGCGCGCGGGCGTCATCCCGCTCGTGAGCGATGGCGCACCAGGCGCGGAGCAGCTGTGCCCGTGCCTCCTCTTCCTGCGTATCCGCCGTGCGGCACAGGTGGTCGAGCAGAGTGGGTAGATTCTTGAAAGAGCGCCGGCGTTCGATCACCGAGATCAATCGCTCCAGCGGCTCCTTGAAGCGGGGCAGGGCGTTGACCGCCGCCAGCAGCTCGCGGACAGCCAGGGAATCACGCCCCGCCAGCTCCTGCAGCACACCGATCTCATGGCGCAAGGCTGCTTTTCGGTCGGGCAGCTCCGCCTGCTCGAGCTCCGCTTGCAGCCAGCTCAGGCTGGTTTCGAGCAACAGCTGCTCGGGGCCGGCAGCAGGTGGTCGAGAGGTAGGTAGGAGGGAGACGTGCATCGGTTCGGGCGCGAGCTTCCTTCTAACATTCTCGAGCCGCCGTTCGCGAAATTGAAAGTCGTTGCCGGCGCACTCCGTGTTCCGCATCCCAATCCGCCAGCGCTCCACGTTGCCGCTCTGGTACTCACCTCGGAGCCCGCGCCGCTGGAGCGGCGCCGCGGGTGTGCTCTGTCAGTCCATGTAGGCGCTTCTGCCCGTGCGGTTGCGCTACCGCCGGCCTCGAAGCGCGGGGAGCCTCAGCAAGCCCAAAGTCCGGGCGTATATACGTTTTGGAACGCTGACTCGTTCCGCGAGCCAACACGAAGAGGCGAATGTTCAAAGTCGAATGCCTGGGCTGTCAAGCTCCCTATCAGGTGGACGAAAAGCGCGTCCCCGAAAAGGGCCTGAAGATGCGCTGTCCCAAGTGCGGCACGAGCTTCAGGGTCGAGCCGCCTGGGGGTAACGGCAACTCGAACAATGCTTCGTCCCTGGCAGCAGAGAGCGCAGAGGCACCCGGCTCCGTGTCGCGCCCGTTCAGCAGCAGCGGCTTCGAGCCGAGCAAGCCGCCGGGCAAGCCGCCGGGCTCGACCCGCGACCCTCTGGCTCGCACGATGATCGGCGTCTCGTCTGCCGATCTCGGGCTGAGCGCGCTGCCCGCGGTGGTTGACCCTGCAAAGCCGAGACCGTTTCGAATTCCGCGGCCCAATGCTGGCGCGCCCGAGTCCGCGGGCGCGCTGCCGGCGCCACCCATCGCGCGCGCGCCAGAGCCCGCACCGACTTCGGCACAAGAGCTGAACACCGTGCAAGAGGCGTGGATTCCGGCCGAGTCGGATGCTCCACCCCCAGAGTCGCTCGCGGAGCCGAGCTCGCCATTGAGCTTGTCCGAGCTGCCGCAGCCTGTGCCACCTCTTGCCATTGGTCAGCAGCCGACGATGCAGATCGCGAAGGTCTCGGCGGCAGCTGCTGCCGAGGGGCTCGAGCTCGATTACGGCGATGACCTGCCGATGCCCGCGACGCCCGGCAAGAAGCCGCCGCCACCACGACGCGGCCGTCCGCCCGCAAAACCCGAGAAGCCGAGTGCAGCCGCCGACCCCGGAGCCATCCCGGAGGCCCAGGCCGCTCCGGTGGTCGCACCGCCTCCGCCGGCAGAGCTGCCCGAGACGATCGACCTGCCCGCACGGTTGCAAGACCTTCAACCCGCTCCGGCGAAGCCAGCGCCGGGGCGCGCCGTGCCCGCGCCTGCAGTGCCCGCCGCTGTCCCCGTGCCTTCAATCCCGGCGGCCCCGGCACCTCCCGCGCGAGCGAAGAGCTCGAGCCTGGACGAGCTGGACTTGCCTGCCGTGCCCAACCGCGACGGTGTAGCCGGGCTGCCCGCGGCGCGGCAACCGCGGCCGGTGCCCGCGCCGCCCGTCTCCGCGGCCCCGAAGGCGCCTGTGCCCGCGAGCGCCATGGCGCCGAAGGCGCCTGCGCCGCCCGTCGCCCCGAAGGCTTCTCCGCGGGTCGAGCTCGAGCTCGACTTGCCCGACGTGAGCACATCGCTGGTACCCAAGGCGCGCCGTCCCGCCGTCAGCGATTTGCCGGATGTCCTCGGCGCGGGTCTGCCGGACATCCTCGGTGCGGGTCTGCCCGATGTCGCTCGCGCGGGTCTGCCGGACATCCTCGGTGCGGGTCTGCCCGATGTCGCTCGCGCGGGTCTACCCGCCGTCTCGGCAGGCTTGCCTGCGGTTGCAGCGGGGTTGCCCGCGGTCTCCGCGGGCCTGCCCGCGGTCTCCGCGGGTCTGCCCGAGGTCGTGCGGGCAGGTCTGCCAGACGTGGCCGCAGGTCTGCCCGAAGTTGCCGGCTCAGCCTTGCCGGATGTGCTGCGCGCGGGTCTGCCTGCCGTCAGCGACACGGGCTTGCCCGAGGTGATGGGGCGCGGGGTAGGCGGCTTCGGCCGCATCAATTTGCCCGTTGCACGCGAGGCGGGCTTGCCCGAGGTGAGGGCGCCGGGCATTGGCCCCGCCGATCTGCCCAGCGTGGGGGATGCGCTGCCGGCCGTGGTCGGCCAGGCCTGGGACTCGGCGAACTTACCGTCGTCGGTCGAGGAGAATCCGTTCGGCGATTTCGGGAACTCCGGCGACGATCCCTTCGCGGGTTCGGAAGCGGACTTTGGCTCGCCTTCGGCAACGGATGACCCCTTTGCTGGAGCGGTGGAGGGCAACGGCTTCGGCTCCAGCCGTGAGGTCGCGGAGCCTGGCGCTGGCTCCGCCTACGGCGAAGTGGACATCGCCGGCGGCAGCGGCTCGGCCTCGATCGAGACCGAGGACATGGAGCAGGTGATCCCTCAGCGCTCCAGCCAGCCACCAGCCCGCGCCGCCGCGCACGCCAATGTCCATGCCGAGGGGGCGGATTCCGACACGGCGGGCTCGACACTCGAGCTCGGACCCGAGCGCCGCCCCGTGCCACGCCGGCGCTCCAAGCGCCTGATGGCTGCACTCGCGATCTGCGGCGGAGCGATCGCGGGAGGTGCGCTCTCGCTCGAGCCGCGTCTGGGCCCATTCGGCGTCCATTTCATTCTCGACCAGGTGCACCGCCCGGAGCACGAACGCCAGCTCGCGCAGCTGGTGACGGAAGGCCGTCAGGGAGCCGCGCAGGACACGCTCGACGCTGCAAGCGCGGCGCTGGCGCACCTCGAGGCAGCACGCCTGCTGGCGCCACGCTTCGAGCCGCTCCACGCGCGCTCCGCGTTCGAGCACTACGACGTCGGCCTGCGCTTCGGGCCGCTGCCGAAGCTCGAGGCGACCGCCAAGGCGGCGCTGGAGCGCGTCGATCCCCAATCCACTGCGCCGAGCAGCCGCCTGGCGCGCGCGGCGCGGGCAGCTGCCGAACACGACAAGGAAGCCAAGCAGTACCTGGAGGCACTCGGAGCCGATCCAGATGCCCGCCAGATGCTCGGTGAGCTCGCGCTCCAGAATGAGGATTGGGCGGGGGCGGTGCAGATCTGGAGCGAGCTCGCCAAGGCCGACCCGCAGAACGCGCGCGCCCTGTTCGGTGTGGCGCGCGCGGAGCTCGGCCGGGGAGAACCGACCGCAGCGCGCAACGATGCGCAGCGGGTGCTGACCATCAGTCCCGAGCACGTTGGGGCTCGCATCCTGCTCTTGGAGGCGCAGCGCGCCATCGCAGACGCGGGAGTCAAGGACGCGCCCCGCGACGTGGGCACGGAGAACCTGGTCGCCAACCTGATCCAGGCTTTGCCGCACGCCTCGCCCGGTGAGGCAGCGCTGGCGCAGACCGTGCTCGGCGAAGTGCACTTGGCGCAGGGCCGTGTCGCGCCTGCACAGCAGGCGTTCGAAGAAGCGCTGTCCGTCGATCGAGCCTTCTCGCGCGCGCTGGTTGGTTTGGGTGAGGCGCTCGAGATCGCAGGCCGGCACGTGGAGGCTCTCGCGCGCTTCGAAGCCGCGCTACAGGCGCGTCCGGGGCTATTGCAAGCCCAGCTGGGCGCAGCCAAGGCCCAGATCCAGCTCGGCCGACTGCCTGAGGCGCAGGCCACGCTGAAGACGCTGCTCGAGAGCCACCCCAATCATCCCGGTCTGCTCTACTGGCGCGGGCGCGCCGAGCAGGCGGCGGGCGACATGGACGCCGCTCTGGGCACGTATCGCTCCGCGATCGACGCCGGCAAGGGCCGTGCGGACAGCGTCGAAGCCTATCTGGCGCTGGCGCGGTTGCAGGCGGAGCAAGGGCAGCTCGCGGTCGCGCAGCAAACGCTCTCCGAGGCCCAGGAGAAATTGCCGCCGAGCGGCGCGCTGCACAAAGCGCTGGGCGAGATCGCGATGAGCCGTGGCGAATACGATGCGGCCTACGCGGCGTTCCAGAAGGCGCTCAGCCTCGACTCCGGGGACACGCGCGCGCGCTTTCTCGGCGCGACCGCGCTCACGCGCCTGGGGCGCTTCGATGAGGCACTGGCCGCGTTTGCGACCGTGGGGGAAACGGACAAGGACTTCCCGGGCCTCGCCGTCGAGCGCGGTCGCTTGTTCGAGGAATCGGGCAAGAACGAGCAGGCGCTGAAGGAGTACGAGGCAGCCCTGGCAAAATCGCCGGAGGACCCCGAGGTGATGATCCGCGTCGGCTGCAGTCGGGTCGTGGCGGGCAGGAGCAGCGAAGCTCGAGAGATCCTGGAAAAGGCGCTGAAGGTGCGCCAGCGTTCCGCGGAGGCGTATCACTGCCTCGGACGGGCGCTGTTCGACGAAGATCATCCGGTGGATGCCCTGCCGCGTCTGGAGCGTGCGGTGGACATCGACCCGACCCGCGCCGTCTATCATCTGTACGTGGCCTGGGTCATGGCGGAGGTAGGTCGCTTGCGCGACGCCGCGCTAGCCCTCGACAAAGCGCTGGAGCTGGACAAGGGCCTGGCCGACGCCTACTGGCAGCGCGGGCGCCTGAAGCAAAAACAGGGCGCGGTGAAGGACGCGCTCCGCGACCTGCAACACGCCCTGGAGCTCAAGCCGTCCCGCATTGAGGCGCTCGCGGATCTCGCCTCTGCCTACGCGGATCTCGGGCGCATGCCGGAGGCGCTGAAGACGTGGGAGGAGGCGATCGCTCGCGACGCCGACAACCCGACCTGGCACTTCCGCTACGGCAAGCTGCTGAGCGCCTCCGGCAGCGGTGGCATGGCGGCAGCGCACCTGCGGCGCGCCATCGATCTGGTCGAGGAGGCCCGCAAGGCGCTGCCTGGCTCCGCCAAACCCAAGCCTCCCGCCTGGCTCTGGCAAGCTCACTACTTGCTCGCGCGCGAGCTCGGGCAGGTGCCCGCCGCGATCCAGCACTGGCAAGCTTACATGCGCCTATCGCCTCAGGGCGACCCGTATCGGCCCGAAGCTCTACGGGCGCTCACGGCGCTGGGGCAGCCTTGGGATCAGTAAGAGCCGGCGCTCGTCTTGCGCTGCGCCAGTCCTCGATGGCCCAGCCCCTGCGCCGTGCCACGCGCCGCAGCCGCGGGTCGGGATTGACGGCCACTGGCTGTCCCACCGCCTCGAGCAGCGGCAAGTCTGTGATGCTGTCCGTATAAAACACCGCCTGCTCCAGGGTCGAGCCCAGCGAAAGCACGAGCGCGCGAGCGCGCTCCAGCTTGCCCGCCCCGTAACACAGGGGGCGTTCGAAGGTTCCCGTGAGCGCGAGCGAATCCACCTCCAGCTCCGAGCACACCAGATGTTCGATCGCCAGTTCCTCGGCCAGCGGAAGCGCTGCTTGCCGCACGGCACTGGTCGCGATCGCTACCGCGTGACCCGCGGCTCGATGCTCGAGCACGCGCGCCCTGCCGACACTGCTCACCCAGATCCGGACATGGCTCTGAAACCATTGACGACAGCGTTCACGCAACCAGGCCTCGGGCCGTCCGCGATATTCCGCTAGCAGCCGCAGCGCCACGCTCTCGGCCTGGATCCAGCCGAAGCCGTACTGCAGCAGCCAATAGCTGTTGCGCAACACTTCCAGCAGACCAATCTCGCCCAGCTCACGCTGCAGGCGCAAGTAGAGCCGGGCAGTGTGCACGTCGACCAGCGTTCGATCCATATCGAACAGCGCCACCCGTTGCGTCATTCCTCCGTCCCTTTCGAGCCCAGGAGCTGCAGAGCACTGCTGAGCAGAGCGCCGCACGAGCCCTCGAGCTTGAGCGCTGCAAAACGGTCGCCGCGCGTCACTCCGCTGTTCAGCACGACGATCGGTTTACCCAGGTCCGCGGCGCGCCGCACGAAGCGATAGCCGGAAAAGACAGTCAGCGAGCTGCCCACAACCAGCAGCGCATCGGCAGCTTCGAGCGCCGCATAGCTCGCCTGGACCTTCTCCGGTGGCACCGTCTCGCCGAAAAATACGACCGCGGGCTTCAACATACCGGTGCAACTCGGGCACACGGGGATGCGCACCGAGGCCATCGCGCTCGCCCCCACCTCCGCGTCGCCATCCGGAGCAAAGCCGACGGTCGGATGCGCGGACGATGCCCCAGCGTCGAGCTCAGGGGTGTCCGGCGCCCCGTCACGCAGATCCGGGTTCTGCTCCGCCAGCCAGCCCTGCACTCGGGTGCGCTCGAACTGGGCGCCACACCCCAGGCAAACCACCCACGCGAGCTGACCATGCAGGTCGATCACGTTGCGACTGCCGGCCTTTTGGTGCAGGCGGTCCACGTTCTGCGTCACCAGCAACCGCACGAGCTCGAGTCGCTCCAGCGCGGCCAGCGCGTGATGCGCGGAATTGGGCTTCGCCTGTAGCACCCGCTGAAAGCCGCTGAAGCTGCGCGCCCAGTAGCGCCGCCGAACGTGTTCGCTACCCAGAAACTCGCCCAGCTGGATCGGCGCCTTGTGGCGCCAGGCACCTGTTTCGTCGCGATAGGCCGGGATACCGGATTCGGTGCTGCAGCCCGCACCTGTGAGCACAAACCACCTGGAGTGACGCTCCAGCCTCCGCGATAACTCGCGCGCGGGCTGGACCTGATCTCTGGAAACCAAGGGAATGCTCCCCTGAGCTACGACAGCAACCGCTCTTTGATTCGGGCCAGCAGCGACAGCGCCGCCGCCGAATCCATCTCACTCAGATTTGCCGAGCGTAGCATGTCGATCAGCTGCTTGTCGACCTGGGGCGGCTCGGCGACCGCGAACAGACTCAACTGATTCTGCGGGGACACCCCCCACGCCGAGCTGGATCTCGGACCGTGACCTTTCACTCCATCGGCCTTGCGCGCTCGCCGGGGCACTTCCGGCTGCGGCTGGCTATGATCGAGAGGTCCGTCCTTCTCTGACCCCAGAGTGCCGCCCCCCTCAAACCCGGCCAGTAGCTCGCTCGCTCGTGCCAGCACCTCGCGCGGCAGCCCCGCCAGCTTCGCCACCGCAACCCCATAACTCTGGCTCGCAGGTCCCGGGACGAGCCGGTGCAGAAACACGACGTCGCCATCGATCTCGCGTGCACTGACACTGTGGTTGCTCGTGTGCGGCTCAGCGCCAAGCGCGGTGATCTCGTGATAGTGGGTCGCGAAGAGCGTACGGCAGCGAACGGACTGCGCCAGATGCTCGGCGACGGCCCATGCAATGGCCAGGCCGTCAAACGTACTGGTACCTCGACCGATCTCGTCCACGATGACCAGCGATAGCGGACTGGCCGAGCGCAAGATCTCCGCCGTCTCCCGCATCTCGACCATGAACGTGCTCTCGCCGCGAGCGAGATTGTCGCTGGCGCCCACGCGCGACAGCACACGATCGACGACGCCGATGCGCGCCTGGCGCGCGGGGACATAGCTGCCCATCTGGGCCAGGATGGTGATCAATGCGGTCTGGCGCAGCAGGGTGCTCTTGCCGGCCATGTTTGGCCCGGTGATGATCCAGAGGCGCTCGCCGGAGCCTTCCAGACGTACGTCGTTGGGGACGAAGCGTCCTGCCGCCGCGAAGCGCTCGACCACAGGATGGCGTCCATCCACGATCTCGAGCAGGTCGCTGGCGTCCACTTCCGGTCGCGTGTAGTCGTAGCGCTGGGCGACCTCCGCGAGCGCGGCGGCCACATCCCAGGCCGCGATCAGCCCTGCCAGTCTCGCGAGCCGCTGGCTGGCGGCTTTGACCTGCGCCAACAGCTCGGTCGTGAGCTCGCGCTCGCGAATCCGATAGCGCTCTTCCGCGTGCTCGATCTTGTCCGCTAGCTCATCCAGCTCCGGCAGCGTGTAGCGCTCGCCGCTGGCGACGGTTTGCTTGCGCCGCCAGCTCTCGGGAACGCGGCGGGCGTGGCCGCGGCTCACCTCGATGTACCAGCCAAAGACGCGTGTGTAGCGAACCTTGAGGGTAGGGATGTCCGTGGCGGAGCGCAGGCGGCTCTCCAGCTCCGACATGTGCTGAGCGCCGGTCTGACAGAGTCCGTGCAACTCGCTGAGCTCGGGATCGTATTCGCTGCGAAATACAGCGCCGTCCTTGGGTTGCGCCGGCGGGTTCTCCACCAGGGCCTTCGCCAGAATCTCGACCAGCTCGTCCAGCGTGTCGATGGGCGCCGCCGTCTGCAGGGTCACGCGCAGCTCGGGATCGGCGGGCTCGCTGAGCCAGCGCGTGGCGGCGCGCGCAGCGATCAGTCCATCGCGCAAGCGGCCCAGATCGCGTGGCGTTGCCTCACCCAGCCCAGCACGCACGCTCAAGCGCTCCAGATCCGTGACGGCCTCCAACTCGCGGCGCAAGCCATTCCGGAGCGCAGAATGGATCACGAAAGCTTCAACCAGATCGAGCCGGCGGCGGATCTGCGCGACGTCCTTCAACGGAGAGCACAGGCGCCGGCGCAGCAGCCGTGAGCCACCGACCGTGCAGGTCAGATCGAGCGCCTGCAGCAAAGTTGGCCCGGATGGATCGGACGCCGAACGCACCAGCTCCAGGTGAGCCTGCGCGGTCGGGTCGATCAGCAGGTGGTCGGAGAGCGCCAGCGCGCTGCTGCGCAACGGCAGGATCTGGCGGCCTGGATTGCAGGCGCGGGCGAAGCGTACGCTGCGCCCCGCCGCCAGCAGCGCGGCATCGGAGGCGACGGCATCCGACGTGCCAGCGTCCATTAGAGGAGCATCGGAGGTCGCAGAGCCAGCGATGCCGGGCAGGAGCTCCGCGAGCGCGCTCGCCGAGAGCGGCTCGTCCCCGGTTATGATCGCGCGTGGCAGCGTTTGGCGTACGCTGCTCAGCAGCTCCTCCAGGTCCCCCTCGAACGCAGCGGCACCGACCAGCACTTCCTTGGGGCGCACGCGGGCGAGCTCGCCGAGCGCGGCAGCCACGCTCGTCACGGAACCGAGCGTCAGCTCGCCCGTGGACACATCGAAGAATCCGAGCCCCACCTCGCGGGGCTGCACCTCGAGCGCAGCCAGCCAGTTGTTCTCGCGCCCTTCCAGCTGATCCTCGTGGATGGCGGTGGCCGGCGTGATCACGCGCACCACCTCGCGCGGCACGATGCCCTTGGTGGTCTTGGGATCCGCCATCTGCTCGCACAACGCCACCTTCTGCCCCGCCGCGAGCAAACGCGCGATGTAGCCGTGTGCGGCGTGGTGAGGCACGCCAGCCATCGGAACTTCGTCCGGTTTGCCTTTGTTGCGGCTGGTCAGCGTGAGATCGAGCAGCTGCGAGCCGCGTACGGCGTCGTCGCCGAACATTTCGTAAAAGTCACCGAGGCGAAAGAATACGATCGCGTCCGGGTGCGCCGCTTTCGCCTCGGCGTGCTGCTGCATGAACGAGATCTTGCTCGACGCCATCGGCCTGCTCGGAGCGCTAACTCAGTAGATGGTGGTAGCCGTGAAGTTGGGCGACGCAATATTGAGGAACGTGATCCCCGCCGCCGTGCCATCCGTGATCAGGAGCTGCCCGAGCTGGGGCAACGCCAGCAGCGAGCGCGGGGTCGAAACGCCCAGCGTGCTGCTGCTGGTGAGAGAGATCGACAGCGGGCCGAAGCCATCGGACATCTGCCAGCGAAAACGCGTGTCGCGCTTCGTCGGGGTCAGACCTCGATAGAAGGCGAGCCGGCTGGTGATACTCTGAAACACGCATTCGCTACCGGGCTGACCAGGCTGGACGCCCCCCGTCGTATCGTCCGCCACACACACGAAGTCGTTGGCAGAAGCGCGCCCCACTGACAGTCGGCCTTCGGCGTTGGTGGGGCAGTTCGCGGAGCACGAAATCTCGAACGCGCGCCCTGACAGCCGTTGCGTGAGCGGGCTGCAGTCGTTCACGCAACGGTGGCTGCTCGGATCCGTTCGCACATGGTGCTGAACGCCGCTCGAGCTGCCGCGGATGACCCACTGATTGCCGGCACGAATCACGTAAGTAGTGGGCTCCGGGAAGCAGCAGCTGACGAACTGCATCAAGCGCCTGCGCCGGATCTCGGAGTTCCGGCGCTCGCCCGTAGCTTCGCGGGGCTCCACGGTCAGGCTGTCTTCGCTGGCAGCCACAATCCGCAGGTCGCGATAGGTCAGAGGCAGCTGAGGAGTGCCAAAAAACTGCTGACACAGCGGGCGGCCTTGAAGCTCGTTGCCCTGGTCGCCCTCGTCGAAGAGCTCGGCGCCGCATTGCGCGCCGCCCGCCCGCCAATAAGCGTCGTCCTCCTCCAGGAGCGGGCCCGTGATCTGCACGAAGTCGGCATGGTCCCGCGAGAACGTCCCGAGCGAGTTGGGATCACTCACGCTCAGCGATCTGCCGACCTCCGCCGTCAGATCCAGATCCTGCACGCCGCCGCTGCAAAACGAGGCGTTCGGGCCATCTTCGACGGTTCCCACGCTCGAGCCCTCCGCCGGCGCGCGGAAAATGCCGTCCCGCTCCGCGCGCACCACTCCCTCATAAGTGGCCGTAAATTCTTCGTTCGGGATGAAAGCGCGCGGCTCCTCGTACGAGAGCAGCAGGCTGGCGCGATCGGCCTTGGTCGGGTCGAGCTCCAGATGGGAGGGGGAATCGCTCGTTTTGTACTGCAACGGTCCGACGTAGATCTCCTCCTCCTGCCCCGCCACGTACGGCAACCCCAGCATCTTGGGCTGGTTGACGCCTTCGTCGCTCTGGTCTGGGACGACCGAGCGCCCGTCGGACAGCGTGAGCGAAGGGAAGGCGAGCAGCCCTGCCGAGTTGCCATAAGGCGGGTTGCTGAAGAAATTCCGCCCGCGCGCACGGTGCGGCACGACAACGTTGCAGCTCAACTCGGCGGAGACCGTCGGAATCGAGTTGCTCATGTAGCCTGCCGGACCGACGCTCGGGTCATCGTCTTTGCAGCCGCCCGCGTTCTCGACGGAAGTGGGATTGACCACCACGGGCCGCCGGCAGTCAGCGTCGAGATCCTCCACGTCGACCACCGCGATCTGTCCGCTGTGCAAGGCCGCATAGGCGAACGTACCCCGCAGATTGGCGGGACGCGCGCCCGCGGTTCGATCCGCACTGGGGCGATATTTTGCTGCAGGGAAGTCCGACGGGATCAGCGGATTCGGCTCACATGACACGCCTTCGATCGCAATCCCGGTGACGGGATCCGAGGCTGGGTTGAAGTCCACATACGCGAACTCCACGTCGGCCACGTCGCGCGGCAAGAAGATGCGATCCGGCGGCTCGCTGGGCGTGAAGGGTGCGCGAGCCCGCACCAGCGGAGTGCGCTCGCTGGAGCCGGGGCTCACGTCGAACGGGATCAGGCTGCCTGCCGTGGACGTCGAGGAATCATCGACCGCGTATACGAAGCGCTTGCCCTTGGGCGTGAGTGAGCTGACCGCTACCTTGCGAGTCGTGATGACCGCACCCGGATCCGTGTAGGAGAGCGGATAGAGCGCCGGTAGGGACTCGAGCGTGCAGGGATCACCGGCGTCGAGCACATGGATGACGGGTGCCTGACTGTCCGCGACGTACAATCGGGAATCGTCCGCCAGCGCCAGATCAGCGGGCCACGGACGCACGTTGACCGGCGCTGGCCCGTGATCGTAGCCGATCGGCACGCAGCTGGGCGAGCTCGGCTGCAGATCGCTCGGAATGCGCTCGCTCTGATCGGGCGTTTCTGCTCGCAGCACCACCGTCTTCTCGGGGACGCACGCATCAAAGCTGCCGGGCGTTCGATCCAAAAGCTCTTGCGCGTCGAGCACCCAGATCTCCGAGAGCGCCGGTAGGGTGACAGCGATCTTGCGCCGCCCGGGAGGGCCTCCCTCGCGCGCGAGATCCGCCGGGCATTCCTCGCGGGCCGCCGCCGGAGCGGCCCCCACCAGTTCCTCGGGGTCGACATAGGAAGCGGAGCAGCGCTCGCGAACACGCGGCGCAGTCGCGGGATCCAGATCGTCGTCGACAGCCGGATCCGTCAGCAGCGTCATCGGTCCGGGCGCGGACGGCAAGCGACACGCTGGCCACGAGCGCAGATCTCGCAACGGCGCATCGGCGGGACGCGGCGAGATGCAGCTCGAAGGCAACCCGAAGATGCCTTCGCGCCCGGTCTCGCCGACCGCGACAAAGGAAGCGATCCCTCCCGGTGTCGTGACGAGGGCCGTCGGTTCCGCCCCAACGGGCATGAAACTGTAGCCTGGCTGCGTGGGCTCGTAGTCGAACACCTTGATGGGTGTCGCAGTCACATCGACGGCCGCGACCTCCCCGGTCGAAGGTTGAGTGACCAGCGCCATCAGGTGGCGCTGCTCCGCGCTGCCCGGGGCGTGCTCGAAGTCGGGACACTCGCCCCGGTCCAGTCCCTGCGTGAGCCGCCCCTCGGCGTCGGGGCCTATGCAGAGGAGCGAGACGTCTCCCGCCACGCGCAAGGCGCGCAGCGCGGCCGTCTCATTCTGGCGTCCGCAGCCGAGGCTCAGGGAGAGTGCCAGCAAAGAAAGCCCGCTCCCGAACCAACTCGGCGGGAACGGTGGGCGAAATGGCTTCAACGATCGTCTCCGCGTGGTGCCGTGGGGTTGCCCAGGGCAAGGATCAGAGTCCCAAAGCTGGCGTGCCGAGCATCCAGATCGATCACTCCGATGTACGAGTCCGTGAAATGCGCCACGTACGCGATCGCGTGGGCTTCATCAACCACCAGCGCGGTCGGGCCTCTACCGACGGGTACACGCGCGTCGACCACGCGCGCCTCGGGATCGAAGATCGTGACCACGTTCGAATCGAACGAGGTGAGGAACACGCGCCGCCGCGGCTCACCCCGCTCATCCAGGATCTGCCCGACGCTGACCCGCGAAGGCCCGTCATCCATCGCCACCAGATCGGAGATCAGCAGCCGATCGTTGGACGGAGTCGCGCGGCGGATCGAGGCGGTGCTGCCGATCAGCAAAGACCCGGGCGCGGAAAGCGTGGAGCTGACCAGAGCGCGGTTCGCCAGATACACCGGCAACGGCATGCGCGCGCACTCGCCCAGACAGTTCAGATCAGCACCACAGCCGTTCTCGCACTCTCGCCGGGCCGAGTCGTCACTGGCGATGGCGCGAACGTCGTTGCTCTGCGTCGTGGTGATCACGTCCACCACTGCACGTCCCAGAAACGGTTGGCCCGTGGGAGAATCGGTCTGGTCGAAGTAACGCAGCAGTTGCACGAAAGAAGAGCCCCGAAATGTCACCCAGTACCCGGGTTGGTAGCCGAGCTGTCTGGAGCCGCCCGGGGCGCGATCCAGGAGGGCGGCGCGGGGGATCGGTACGGCGCTGATGTGCACCGGCCGCCCGCCGAGGTCTTCGAGAACGTACGAAAGCTTGGGACCACCTGCGGCGCCTTCAGCCCAGTCATTGGTGAAGAGCGAGATTTTGCCCTCCGTCTGGTGACTGAGGACGATGGTCTCGCCGTCGGTGCTCGCCGCGACGGCGTAGGGTTCGATCGGCAGTCCGGAACCGGACGGAGTCTGCTCGTTGGAGTCGTCTCCGCGGCGATGGTTCGCGTCGCAGTCGCGGCCCTTGCCTTGGCCGCACTCCAGCTCCCTTCCACTCCCGGGAGTCACGCCCGCCGGCACGTCCATCCAGTGCAAGGTTGCATCACTGCGAACCGGCACGAACAGGCGCCCTCCTTCCACGGTGCTGGGGCGATAGATCAGATCGGTGGCGAACGCGCCGATGCCGACGCTGTCGAGTAACAGCTGCGGATTGCGGTTCTCGACCGCGCCGCAGAGTCCGGGCTGGATCAGTCGGTCACCGACACTCTGCACTCCGAGGCCGCGACACACGTCGCGAGTGCCGGCGTCCATGCACCAGTAGGTCCCACCGACGCCCAACGCGGCCCCATCCGCGTTCGCAGGCGTATCGCAGATCTCGCCTGAACCGGCGCAGTCGGAGTCCAGGTTACACGCCCGAGGCAACAACTCGCGCAGGCGTGAGGCGTCGTAGGCCTGAATAGATCCCGCGTTGAATTGCAGATCCCAGTCGCTGTTGGCCACGTACAGGCGATCCCCGTCGGGGCTCAGCGCGAGCCCAGTCGGGAAGTAGATGCGGTCGAGCGGCGGCTCGCGCCCATCGTCTGGCTTGAAGCAGCCGAGCGCGCTGAGGCTGAACGCGAAGCAAGCCCAACCCCGCAGCCGCGCAGCAGTTGACCGGCGATCTGACGAGCCGTGACTCGCACACCATCGAGAAAGAAAAAGGGGCGCCGTTCGGCGCTCGCGCAACATTTGCGGCGGAGACTAGTGTCCCGATTTCAAACCCACAATGCCAGATTCCGCCGGGGTCAATTCGCGCGCAACGCTACTGCAGTTGCCGTGTAGACATGACCCGAGGCGCCACGCCCACAGCTCGTCAGACAGACGCGCTTCCCCGCTGTCGAGCACCTGCGAAAATCACTCGCGGGGCCGCCTCGAGGACGCCCAGCAGCCTGGCGGGCGCAGCGCCTGCTCGCTGCGCGGGACGGCGTGGCAGCCGTGGCTCGAGTCAACCGGGGAACCCGGGGTCCACTGCGGGGCGGTCGGCCGCGCGCCGCGCTCAGAAACCGGCCCCCGGACCGCTCAGAAACGGCCGGGCGCTGTGCGAGCGACACCCGGCCGAAAACGGGCTTCGGCGACGGCTATTCTGGAAGAAAAGCAAAAAAGAGCGACTAGAGATCTACGACCACAACGCCACGCTGCTGATCCTCATCAGCCTCGGGCTCTTTGGCCGGTGGATAGACGTCCAGCGGCAGCTCAATGCGCGGCTGCTTGGCGTCCGTCTTCCTCCGCTGTGCTTCCTCGCGCCTGCGAATCTGCTCGATGATGAACGGGGGTAACATCGGCGGCCTTTTTCTAGCGGAGCGCGGGCCCCGCGGGGGCATCAGACAGGTCCTCTCTTTCGAGAGGCTCTGCCTTCCCATGGAAACAATTTCCGCGGGATGATCGTATCGAGCTGGCATTATCCTGGCTAGACACGATCTCCTGATAATCTACATCGGCATCCAGTACGGTCAAGTTCCAGTGAAGGCTGGATTCCCACTTCGCCCTTCCAATCACCCGCATGGGTGCATGGCCCGGCATGCTCGCTGATCCGGCTGGAAAGTCCTCGATTCACGGTTTTTTGATGGGCCGCCGTGTGACGGGTTTCTGGCGGAGCGGCCGCCCCAGCTGTTCTGAAGCCGAGCACAGGCGAACGGTCGGTGCGTTGCGTTGCCACGGCGGTAGCCGCCCGCAGCTCAGCCTCCGGACCGCGCGCTGCGTCCTCAGCTTGGTCTGCTTCTGCCTCTGCTTCTCGGTAGGCTCGGCACGCGCTGCGTTTGCCCCCGACGATCGAGGCTGGGAGGGTTGCAGTGAGCTCGTGGCCCTCGCTCGCTCGCAGTTGGGAGATGCGCGGGTGAGAGTGGTGTCCAGCCTCGACTACTCGCTGCTCGAGCCGCGAGACGCCATTTTGTTTCTCCACCCGGAGGTGGAGATTCGTTTCCACGCGGTCGCCGCCTTCCTGGGCGCAGGCGGCAGGGCGGCCGTGGTCGACGACTACGGCAAGGCGGCGCCGCTGCTCGAGCGATTCCATATTCACCGCGCCAACGCACCAGCGTTGCCGTCGCTACTGTTGCAGGGTAATCCCAATCTGCCCATTGCGATCCCGGCACCGGCGGACTCTTCGGAAAATGAGCCCAGCGATCACCTCACGCTGCGCGGTGTCGATCAGGTGGTCACCAATCATCCCACCGCGCTCCGTCTCGAAACCGGCATCGAGCTCACACGCTTGCTGCTGCTGCCGGCGGGTGGCGAACCGGCTGCGCTGCTCGCGGTGACCGGCGTGATCGGTGACGCCAAGGCCTGTGGCCTCGCGCCGGGCGTGCCCGCGGAGCGCACTCCGCTCGGGCATTGCGGCCGCCTGCTCGCCATGGGCGATCCTTCGGCCTTCATCAACCTGATGTTGCACTATCCGGGCAACCGCAACTTCGCGCGGGGCCTGGTCAACTATTTGGTCGAAGACGACACCTGGGGCCGCCGCGGAGGCAATCTCTACGTGCTCACCGGGAGCTTTCGTCAGAGCGGCAGCTATGGCGACTCCGAAGGTTGGCGCCAGGCGCTGATCGAGCGCCAATCGGCCCTGCTCGACTGGTTCGAAGATCTGCGGACTCATGGCCTGCCGGAGCCGCTGAGCATTGCCTTGGCGGCGGCGGCGGCCCTGAGCGTCTGTATTTGGACGGCGCTCGCCGGCGGGCAACTTTACGTCCCGCTCGCGCCGGGCTATGCGCGGCCCGTCCCGGTGTCGGCTCAGGGTGGCTTTGCGGGACGATTCGCCGTGCTGTCTGCCGCTTCCACCGATCGTTCGCTGTTGCTGCTCGAGCTGAAGCAAACTCTGGAGGCGAGCTTGTGCCAGCGCCTGAATCTGCCGAACGCCAATCCTGCCGCCCTGGCCGATGCGGCCGGGCAACGGCGCCTGCTGCGGCCTGACTCGGCGCGCGAGCTGCAACGCTTGCTCCGGCGCCTCGGCGCGGCAGAGCTCGCGCTGCTCAGCCGGCGGCGCTTGAACGTATCCGAGCGAGCTTTGCGCGGGCTACAGACCAGCGCGCAGTCGCTGCTCGAGGAAATTGAACGACCAGGAGGAGGCCCAGCGTGACCGCCGCGCTCAGTACGGATGAACTAGAGGCTGCCCGGCAGACGCTCGCCGACGTGCGCGCTGCCGTAGCAGAGGTCTTCATCGGAGATCTGGCTCCGGTCGACATGCTGTTCGTCAGCTTGCTCGCTCGCGGCCATCTGCTGCTCGAAGGCGTGCCCGGCGTGGCCAAGACAACGCTCGTCAAGGCCTTCGCCACCGCGCTCGGTTGTTCGGTACGGCGCATCCAGTTCACGCCGGATCTCTTGCCGGCCGACATCACCGGCACCTACGTCCTCAATCCGCGCACGGGAGACTTCTCCTTCCGAGCCGGCCCGATCTTTGCGAACATCGTGTTGGCCGACGAGATCAACCGTGCTCCCGCCAAGACCCAGTCAGCGCTGCTGGAGGCAATGCAGGAAGGGCAAGTCACGGTGGAGGGGCAGCGTTTCGAGCTACCGCAGCCATTCGTGGTCCTCGCGACGCAGAACCCACTCGACTTGGCTGGCACCTATCCCCTGCCGGAGGCCCAGGTGGATCGCTTCCTGGTGCAGGTCCGCCTGGGCTATCCATCGCGCACGGACGAAGTGCGCATGCTGCGCGCCCACGGCGTCGGCACCCCGGAGGCGCGCGCCGTCTCATCGATCAGCGCGCTGAACCGGCTGCAGGCCGTCGCGGCTCGCATCCACGTGGAGGATGACCTGTGCGAATACGCCGTCGCGCTCAGCGAGTATACGCGCAATGATCCGAAGGTCGTGCTCGGGGCTTCGCCGCGCGCCAGCCTGGGCTTGCTCAGGGCCGCCAAGGGCCACGCGATGCTATCGGGGCGCGCTTATTTGACTCCTGACGACATTCGCGCAGTCGCCGCCGGGGTGCTCGCACACCGACTGGTGGTGGCGCCCGACCTGGAAGACGACGCTGCCGTGCGCGCGAGCGTGGTCGCCGCGGCCTTGCGCGATGTGCGCTATCGCCGCTCGGTGCGGCCCGTTTGAACGGAGCCGGGGGCTCCGGCGCTGACTCAGACGAAGGCGGCAGGCGGATCGCTGGAGAGCGGGGCCCTGGGGATCGGGGGCACCGGGATATCGCGAAACGCCTTCTGCACCGGTGTCTGCCAGAGCTCCGCGCGCTCCAGCTGGCGGCGGAATCGGACGTGGCTGTCGCCCTGGCCCCATTCGCGTACCGGGCGGAGATTCCGCTGCGAGCTAGCGCTGGCGATCGCTTCCAGGATGGCGGCGCGATCGCCCGGCACGTGCAAGATCTGCGGATTGTTCGTGCGTCCATCCTGGCGGGGCCCGACGTTGACCGTGGGCGTCCCGTAATAGGGCGCCTCGCGAATGCCCATGCTGGAGTTGCCGAGCACCAGCTGAGCGTGGCGCAGCAACACCAGCGCCGCCTCGAAGCGCAGCGAGGGGAACATGCGCACGCGCGGCTGGTTCGGAAACACGTCCAGGTAGTGCTGCAGGATGATCTCGCTGCCCTCGTCGTTATTTGGATAAATGACGACCCAGTTGCGCTGCGAGTCGAGCACGGCGCGCGTCAGCTCGCGCACTTCATCGCGCAGCGTGCCGAGGCCCGTGGTGACCGGATGATACGCCAGGATGCCGTAATCCTCGAACCCGATCTGGTAGTGCGCCTTCACATCCTCGAGCTTGGGCAGCTCAGGCGAGGTCATGATGTCGATGTCGGGCGAGCCGATCACAAACACGGCTTCCGGATCCTCGCCGAGCTGCACCAGGCGCCGCCGCGCTTCGGCATTGGACACGAAGTGCAGGTGACTCATCTTGCTCACCGAATGACGGATCAGGCCGTCGACCGTGCCGGAGAGCTCTCCGCCCTCGATGTGAGCCACCAGCACGTTGTTCAGCGAGCCCACGATGGCACCGGCCAGTGCCTCCGAACGGTCGCCGTGCACCACGATCAGGTCCGGCTGGATCAGACGCACGTACTGACCGAATCCGAGGATGGTCGTACCCAGCGCCTGATCCATGGTGCCGCCCGAGCTGTGATTGATGAAGCGATACACGTTCGGGAAGTTGCACTTCTCGAACTCCAGCACCGTGAACCCATATTTCGGGTCCATGTGCATGCCGGTCGCGAAGATATGCACCTCGAAGCGCGGCGGCTCCTGAAGCAGCGTGCGGATCAGCGACTTCAGCTTGCCGAAATCGGCGCGCGTCCCCGACAGGAAAACGATTTTACGTCTTTCGCTGGAACCGCCTTCAGCCACCGACGTCGCTCCAGGAGAGCAGGGCGTCCTTGGCGACGTCGCGCTGGGCGACGCGGCCCAGCACTTCTTCGTAGCGCGTGGCGTGAATCTCGCCCGTGCCAGGCCGCTTGACCCAGAGATTGTCGCGCGTGAACTTCTCGCCCGCGCGCACCGAGAGCGTGGTCACGACGGAGGCATAGGCAAAGTCGATGGTCGGCTGCTCTTCGGGCAGGATGTTCTTCTCCCCGCCCAGAGCCTCGAACACTGCGCGCGAGCCGACGATCAGTTCGCGAAGCTCCGCGGGCGTGATCGAGATCGGCACATCCGGTCCGGGCCAGCTCTTGTCCGAGGTGAAATGCTTCTCCAGCAGCCGCGCCCCGAGCGGCACCGCTGCCAGGCACGTGTAAATGCCGAGCGAGTGGTCGCTGAGGCCGAGCACCGCGCGCGGAAAGCGCTCCGCCAGCTGCGCCAGCGCGCCCAGCCGGACCTTGGAGTAGGGCGTCGGGTACATCGAAGTGCAATGGAACAGCCCGTACTTCACGCCCCGGCGCTCCAGGATCTCGACCGTTCGAGCGACGCTCTCCAGGTTGTTCATGCCCGTGCTGACCAGCACCGGTTTGCCAAAGGAGGCAATGTGGTCGACCAGCGGCGTGTTGTTACACTCGCCCGAACCGATCTTGTAAGCGGCCACCCCCATGCGCTCGAGCCGGTTGGCTGCGGCGCGCGAGAAGGGCGTGCTCAGGTAGATGAGGCCCTTGCTCTCCGTGTACGCTTTCAGCTCGCGCTCGGTCTGTTCATCGAAGGCACAGCGCCTCATGATCTCCAGGATCGATTCCTTGGCGTTGCCCGGGATCACCTTGCCCGCCGCGGGAACGTATTCATCCTCGATCACGTGCGACTGGAACTTGACGCATTCACAGCCCGCCGCCGCGGCGTCGTCGATCATGCGCCGCGCCGTGGCGGCGTCCCCCTCGTGATTGATGCCGATCTCGGCGATGACGAAAGGCGGTTGGTCCGGGCCGAGAGCTCTGCTGCCAATCTGCATGACAGGCGCCCGAGCAAGCTGCATGCCAGCAGAAATGCTGGCGCCGCCGCCCGCCCGTGCGCTCCGCGGGCTACAGCGTCAACACGCTGACGCCGAGACATTGGCAGTGGGCTCGGTACCGAGCGGGCGCCGTGCGCCACCAGGAGTCCCCACTCAGAGCCCTCCAGGCCTAGTCGCCCGCGCCGAACGTGCCGTCCGTACTGACATGGACCCAGATCGGCGCGCCTACCGCCTCTCCGAGCGCGAGTTGACCATCGGCGCCGTGTGCGCCCGCGGCGGCTCCAAGGGCGTCCCGCGCAAGAACCTGCGCCCGCTGCACGGCAAGCCGCTGCTCGCTCGCGCCATCGAACAGGCTCAGGCCACGCAGATCTTCGACCACGTGGTGACCTCGACCGACGACGAAGAGATGGCCGCGCTGGCGCGCTCGTGCGGCGCGGAGGTGCCCGGCCTGCGCCCGGCGCATCTGGCGCGCGATGACTCGAACAAATGGCACGTGTTCCGTCAGCTGGTGACCGAGCTGGAAGCTCGCGGCGTCGGCCCCGTGGGCATCGTGGCGGACCTCGACACCGGAGCGGCTCTGCGCAGCATCGATGATATCCGCGGCGCGGTCCGGCGCTTGATCGAGACCGGCGCTGACGTGTGCGTCACCGCATACGAAGCCGATCATAATCCATACTACAACATGGTCGAGATGGACGGCCGCGGCATCGCGCGGGTGTGCTCGCCACCGCCCGTGCCCATCGCCAACCGCCAGCAAGCGCCTCCCGTGTACAACCTGTCTCCGGCGATCTTCGCGATCCGGCGTGGCGCGCTGTTCGAGCGGGAACACTGGTCCCAGTGCCAGATGACCTTGTGCGTGATCCCCCGCGAGCGCGCCGTCGACATCGACACCGAGTTCGACTTTCGCCTGGTCGAGTTCTTGATGAGCGAGAGGATCCGCGCGGCAGGCTGATGAGCGGCGTCAGGCCGCCTGCACGATGCGGATCTTCTCGGCCTGGCTCGCCCGATAGAAGCGCCGCAGGATCCGCTGCGTCCAGTGGTCCTGGCCGTAGGCAATCAGGCTGGACCAGAGCTTGGCGGCGAGGTCGTTCGCCAGCCGGTAGCGCTCACCTTGCTCGCTGCTCTCAGCGTGGAGGTAGCGAACATCTTCATACAACCTGCGATGCAGGTCCGGCAGGGCCGCCGCGTCCACGCCGCCGTCCGCGAGGATCGCAAATTTGTCGACCTCCGCTTGCAGTTCGAGCTCCAGCAGCGTGGTCGGCAGACGCGTGCGCGCCCGCTCGGCAATGTGGATGAAGTGGCTGATGCCCTCCACCGCGCCGAGGTATGCGTCCATCTCGTGGCTCGGCTCGCCCGCCAGGAGCGCCCGCACAGACGCGCCCGGGAGCAGCACGACGAGTTCCAGCT
Source organism: Polyangiaceae bacterium (assembly GCA_025936205.1). Next base: position 27,294 of record JAICTU010000028.1, read on the forward strand.
CTTCCTGGCTCTGGCGCACGATCAGTTGCTCGCGATGCTCGTCTGACTCCACGCGCACGAAGGGCAGGATGCTCGGCGCAGGTTCCAGCTGGTAGATCTGCTCGAGCCGCCGCTGAATGCGTTGCAGCTCGTTTCCTGCTCGATCGCACAGCCATTCGGGCGCTACGGGCAAATCCGGCACGCCCTCCGAGTATAGCCGGCCGGGCGTGGCCCGGCAAACCGGCCTCCGCAGCAGGAATTGACCTGCCCGCACCAAACGGTCAAAATGGACACCGAGAGGCAGCGCCGGTGAAACGCGCCATCGTCATCGTCGACCACGGCAGCGGCCAGGAAGCGGCCAATGCCGTCGTGCTGGAGCTCGCGAGCGCCGTGCAAGCGCGCGCGGGCCAGCACGTGCACGTGGCGGGGGCCCACATGGAAGGGGCTGACCCGTCGCTGCTGGACGCGATCGAAGCATGTGTGAGCCAGGGTGCGCTCGAGGTGACCGTGCAGCCGCTGTTTCTGGTGCCGGGGAAGCACGCCACGCGCGACATACCGGAGTTGCTCGTTGCTGCGCGCCAGCGTCATCCGCAGGTGCGCTTCGAGCTGGGGCAGGTGCTCGGCGCCGATCCTCTGCTCGTCGAGCTGCTCGCGCGCCGCTGCGGCCTTTGAGCCGAGCGGTTCTGATTCGCGGCGGGCGATTCGCGATTCCGCCGTGCGCGGGCTAAGATCACGATATGGTCGATCTCTCTCAGCTAGAGCCCCACGCCTTCGCGGATCACCTGCAAGCGCTGGGACTGCGCCGTGCGGCCTTCATTCAGACTCCAGCGGGGGAGCTGCAATCCTCGCACCCCGAGCTGCGCGGGCTCGCGCAGAGCTTGCTCGGCAACGCGCGCGACTACGACCGGCATCAAGCGCTGTTCCTCGAGCTGGGCGAGCAAACGGGTGTTCTGCTTGGCGCGTTCCTGCACCGCACGCGCCGCGGACAGGGCATCGGCGGCGTACGGCTCTGGTCGTACGCGAGCGTCGCCGACTTTCTGAACGATGGCTTGCGCCTCTCGCGGGGCATGGGTCGCAAGAATGCGCTGGCAGGCCTGTGGTGGGGCGGCGGCAAGGGCGTGATCGCACGCGCTCCGGGCCAGCGCCACGAGGAGCCCGCCTATCGGGCCCAGCTCTTCCAGGACTATGGGCGTTTCATCACGTCGCTGCGCGGCGCCTACATCACCGCGGAAGACGTCGGCACGACCGAGCCGGACATGGCCTCGATCCACGAGGTGACCCGCTACGTGGTCTGCGTGCCGGCGAGCGTGGGCGGTTCAGGCAATCCCTCGCCGGCGACCGCACGCGGCGTGGTATCGGCCATGGAAGGCGCGCTGGCTCATGCGGGCCTGGGCGACCTGCGCGGCAAGGTCATCGCCATGCAAGGGGTCGGCAATGTCGGCGGTTTCATGATCCATGAGCTGCTGACGCGCGGGGTCGCAAAGATCGTGGGCGCCGACGTCTCGGCGGCCGCCGTCCGCGCGGTGCGCGAACGCCACCCTGGTGAGCGCTTGCAGCTGCGCGTGGTGACCCCCGGCGATCAGGAGATCCTGGCCGAGCCGTGTGACATCCTGGCTCCCAATGCTCTGGGCGGGATCATCCATTCGGAATCCATCCCGCGCCTGCAGGCGAAGATCGTATGCGGAGCCGCCAACAACCAGCTACTCGATCCACAGCGCGATGCGGCCCTGTTGCGCGCGCGCTCCGTGGTGTACGTGCCCGATTTCGTGGCCAATCGCATGGGTATCGTGAATTGCGCGAACGAGCAATACGGCAGCATTCCCGATGATCCCGCGATCATGCGCCACTACGATCCTGCCTGGGAGAACTCCGTGTATCGCATCACACGCAGCGTGCTCGAGCGCGCCGAGCGTACCGGCATCACCTCGACCGAAGCCGCCAACGCGCTCGCCGACGAGCTTGCCGACCAGCCGCATCCTATCTTTCCCGATCGCACCGCCCAGATCATCACTGGGTTGATGGCGAGCGGGTGGGCGAGCGCTCCGGCGCGGGCCCCCGCACTCGTGGCCGCCGGCGGCCGGCGCTGACCAGTGCGCTCTGGGCCGTAGGATTGGCCTCGATCCGAGGGCTGCGAGCGAATAGGCTCGCGGAGCGTGCGCCTCTTCCCGACCCGACCCGCGCTGGACCTCGCATTGGCGGCCGCGTCGGTCGTGCTGGTCGGGGTACTGCTGTTTCAGCCGGCCATCGTGGCCTGGGGAGGGGCCCTGATGACGGGGCTGGCTCTGGCGCGCGCTATCACGCTGCTGAATGTGGCCCGCGTGCGCACGGCGGGCTTCGAGATGGTCTGGCGCAACGGTGGACGTAGCGCGCGCGTCGCGAAGGGCCAGACGATCGTGCTCCTTGCCGAAGTCCGCAATCGCGACACGCGCGCGGTGCGCTTCGCGGCTTCCCGGGTCGTTGCTTCGGCCAATGTCGAGCTCCAGGTGTCGCCGGCGGCCGGGGAGGTGCCGGCGGGAGGGCGCCTGGAGTTATCGGTGCAGGTCCGCGGCAAGCGCGTGGGGCGGCACGGCCTGTTCGGCCTGGGCTTGGAGATGCGAGGGAGCACCGGTCTGTTCGAGGTGCCGCTCACCTTCGCCAATGCTTTTGGGATCGAGGTCCTGCCCGCCGCAGCGCTCAGCCGCCGCGCGGCGTTGCGCTTCGCCGCCGCGGCCATTGGCGCGCGCCCCTCGCGTCGCAGCGGCGACTCGAGCGAGTTCAGTGAGATCCGCGACCATCAATTCGGCGACCCCCTGAAGCGCGTCGCCTGGAAGGCCTCTGCGCGGCGCGGGAAGCTGATGGTGCGCAAATACGAGACCGAAGAACGGGAGATTGTCTGGCTGGTACTCGACGCATCGGTCGAGCTCTGGGCGGGGCGCCTCGGCGCAGCCCCACTGGACCTGGCCATCGACGGCGCCGCGGAGCTAGCGCGCCAACATCTGCGCGCGGGGCACGAGGTAGGTCTGGAGCTGGTCACTGGCGACGGCGTGGCCAAGGTGGCTACCAGTCGGGGCAGCGGGCAAGAGCAGCGCCTGTTCGAGGCGCTGCTGCGCGCCCCGACCGCGCTCGAGCCGAGCCGGAGTGGCCTGGACGAGCGCGGCATCGCCCAAAAGGTCTTGGAGCACCTCGTGGCCAGCACGCCCGCCCTGGCCGCCCGAGTGCCCGCCGGACACCTGGATGCGATCGCCGCGCTGGCGCGCGAGCAGCTCGAACAGGCGCCGTTTCCGGACGCACAGATCCATGGTGCCACCTCCCGCGAAAGCCTGCTGCGCAGCTATCTGGCCGCCTTCGGTGTGGGCGCCAGCCCACGCCTCGAGCCCGAGCGGCCGCGCACCGACAGGGTGCTGGCCGAGGCGATTGCGGCCCACGTCTCGAACCGCGTCAACAGCTTGGTGTATGTGATGTCGCCGTTGCCCGATGCCACGCGCCTCGCGCTGCTCGGGCCCGCGCTCCGGCGCTCCCGTCGCAGCAGAACGCAGGTGCGCTGGCTGCATGCCCCCGACCTGCCGGCGCTGGAAGCGACTCAGGATGTCAGCGGCCAGCTGGCACGAACGGCGGCACGCTTGCGAGCGGAGACCGAGCGCCGGAGCGCAGAACTGGGTCTGCGACGCATCGGCATCGAGTCGTCGCTGTGCGTTCCCGCGGATACCGCTCTGGTGCGCGAAATGGCCGGTGTCGATCCCAAAGGAGGCCGAGCCGCATGAGCGTCAAAGCCGAGCTGGAGCAACACGGCCTGCGCGCGCGCCGCTCGCTGGGCCAGAACTTCCTCGCTGACCGAGGCCTGTGCGACAGGATCGCGGCGCTGGTAGCGCCGTGCCAAGGCAGCGTGCTCGAGATCGGCGCAGGGCTTGGCGCGCTCACCGCGCCGCTGCTGGCGCGAGGCAGCCACGTGCTGGCGGTGGAGACCGATCGCAGCCTCACGGCCGTGCTGCGAGAGAAGTTCGCGAGTGAGCTCAGCGCGGGCCAGCTGGAGCTGCTGGAGGCAGACGCGCGCGAGCTCGATCTAGCGGCGGTGCTCGGCCGGCTGCCGTCGCCGCGCACGCTGGCTGGTAACCTGCCGTACCACCTCTCCGGGCTCTTGCTGCGGCGGGCCGTGGATCTGGTGGCGCTGTGCGAGCGGGCCGTCTTCTTGCTGCAGCTCGAGGTCGTGGATCGGCTCTGCGCCGAGCCGGGCGCCGCCGACTATGGGGCGCTGAGCGTCTTCGTACAGTCCGTGTATCGCCCCCGGCGCGAGCTGGTGGTACGCCGCGGCGCCTTCTATCCACAGCCCGGGGTCGATTCGGCGATCGTCGCGCTGGAGCTGCGGGAGCCGCGCTGCGCTGCACCCTCGGAGACCTTCAGCCGGGTGGTGAAGGCCGCGTTCGAGAAGCGCCGCAAGACGCTGCGCAATGCCTGGCGCGCACTGGAGCTGAGCCCGCCGGAGCTGGAGCGGCTGGCAAGCGAGGCGCAGATCGATCTGGACGCTCGCGGCGAAACGCTGTCCGTGAGCGCATTCGAGCGCATGGCAGCCGCCGTGGAGGCGCACCGCAGCGCGTCGAAGTGACGGTCGCTCGCTGGCTCGCCGCGGCGCTCGCTCGCACCGCGGCGGCGCGTTCGCGCTACTGGTGCTCGCCGGCGTGCGCGGCTTAGCGCGGCGCCGCGGCCTGCAGGGAGTCG
>JAICTU010000161.1 GCA_025936205.1 Polyangiaceae bacterium
ACGAATTCAAGTTCCTCGAGGAACAAGGCCCTCTCACCGGCACGAATTCAAGTTCCTCGAGGAACAAGGCCCTCTCACCGGCACGAATTCAAGTTCCCCGAGGAACCTGACTTTCCTCTCCCCCGGACCCTACCTCTTCGGGACGAACAGGATTTCGAGCAGCTCGACCGGGCTGTCCGAGGCGAGCAAGCGTCTGGTTCGCGGGGAGCATTCAGGGCCCGGCCACAATCCCCGCGAATTCATCGGGTCCGCCGCCGAGCCGCGGCGCCGTGCCCCACAGCCTGCGCGGCTCGACGGGAGAGGCTGCAGCGCCTGCTCAGCCGTTGGTCTCGATCGCCCGCCGATCAGCCATGCCGGTGATGGTGGCGATGGCGATGATGGTGCTCGCGAGGCGGCTCTTCGCTGACCGCCTGGCAGATGCCGCCCACATCACCGAAGGGCAGCGTCGAATTCGGATCGGGCACGCATTCGAAGCCCTCGGGACAGGTCGGCGCGTTGGCGATGTTGCCGCCACAACGCTGCTCCTGACAGATGCCGCCCACGTCACCGAAGGGCAGCGTCGAGTTCGGATCGGGCACGCATTCGAAGCCGTCAGGACAGGTCGGCGCGTTGGCGATGTTGCCTCCGCAGTGTCGCACCTCGAGCGCTTGTTGCAGCGAGCCGGTGCTGGATTCCGGCGCGCCCGAGCAGGCGATCGCGCCGGCGGAGATCAGGAGCGAGCAAGACAGGAGGATGGTTTTCATGGTGGTGATTTCCTTGGCGATGGTCGAGCACAGCCAGCGACGGAGTCGCTGGTCACGGAAGCTCCGGAGGTGGGAGCGAGCGATCTGAACGGAGCTCGAGCGAGGGCTAGTAACTGCCGATCGCGAACGAGTCCTGCGCGTCCGGAGCCCCGCGCAACGCCGACACGTCGCCGTGAGCCTCGGAGGGTTCGAAGTCGAGCTGGAAGGAAAAGCTGACGGGCGAGGGCGCGAGCTCCGCCGCATGGCTGCGCGCGTAGCTGCCCTGGAAATCCTGCAGCGGCAGCTCGAGCTCGAGCTTCGCCGCATCGGGAGACAGCGCGAACATCTTGCCGTGCAGCGCCTCCGAGAAAGCACCGTCTGCCGTGGACCAACCCACCACGACGTCGATCTCGTTGCGGCTGCAGCCTGGCGCATAACCTGCGCGACCGCCGTCGCTTGCGAGTGTGACCGTGAGAGCCGTGGTTGTTTCGTCGATGTAGGTGAAGGTCGCCGCGTAGCTCGGCTGCAAGCCGGCGAGGATGTCGGCCGCGGAGTAGCCGAGCGGCGATGCTGCGTCGAAGTCGAGCGGCTGGAGCTTCACGTCTGGATTGCAGCGAATGCCGGCCTCTCCGCCCGTCTGCCCGCCGCTGCGCCCGATGCCTCCGGGACGCCCGGAGGGTAAAGCACTTTCGGTATTCGCGTTGCTGTCGACCGGGGAAGCGCCCGGATCGGAGCCGCACGCGCAGAGCGCCGCTGCGAGCGTCGCGATCAGCAAGCGGGCGCGAGCCGTCATCGGTGTCTCGCTGAGTATCGTCCTGCGACCGAGGGCGTCCAGCGTGGATTCGCACAATCCATGCTGCACGCAGGCCCACGTCTGTGCGAAACTGCGATATGTGAGCTTGAATTTCGAGGAGTTGGCGAGCGACTTTATCCGCGCGCTGCGCGGTTCGCGCTCGCAGTTGGCGCTCAGCCGCCGCCTCGGTTTCCGTACGAACGTGCTCTACGCCTGGGAGTCGGGGCGGCGCTGGCCAACGGCCGCAGTCGTATTCCGAGCCGCAGAGCGGCTGCGCTTCGACGTGAAGAGCCTCGTGCGGCGCTTCTTCGCTGCCCCACCCGCTTGGCTCGAGTCGAGCGATCCCACGAGCCGAGCCGGGGTTGCCCAGCTACTGGAGGAATTGCGCGGCAAGATCCCGGTCGTCGAGCTCGCGCGGCGCACGGGCTGCAGCCGCTACGCCATCGCGCGCTGGCTCTCCGGGGGCGCCGAGCCGCGTTTTCCCGATTTCTTGCGGCTGTTCGCAGGCGCGTCGCTGCGTGTGCTCGACTTCGTGGCACTCTTTCATGATCCGCTGGCATTGCCCTCGGCGGCGCCAGCATGGAAGGCGCTCCAGGCGCACCGTCGAGCGGTGTACGAGTTCCCGTGGATCTCCGCCGTGCTCGGCGCGCTGGAGCTGGCGGAGTACACGGGGTTACCCAAGCACCTGCCCGGCTGGATCGCGCGCCGCCTCGGTATTTCTCTGGCGGAGGAGCAGCGCTGTCTCGAGGTGCTGGAGCGAAGCGGTCAGATCAGGCGCAAGGGCGGCCGCTGGCGGCTGGCGCACAGCCAGACCGTCGACACGCGTCAGGACCCTGGCGCGGAGCGCCGGCTCAAGGAGTGGTGGGCCGAGCTGGGGGTGTCCCGGCTCCGGGAAGGCGCGCCCGGGCAGTTTTCGTTCAACGTGTTTGCGGTCTCGCAAGCCGACTACGAGCGGCTGCGTGAGCTGCACCAGAGCTATTTCCGTCAGCTGCGCTCGATCGTCGCGCAGTCGTCTCCGAGCGAGCGCATCATCGCAGCCAACGTGCAGCTCTTCCCCCTCGACGAGCACGCCCCGGGCGAGCCAAGCTCGCCCTGAGTGAGCGCAGCTTCAGCTCGCGCGGCGCACGCGGGTGCGCAGGAAGGAAAGCAGCCGCACGAGGTCGTGCGAGCCCGTCCCGAACGGGGGCGGCTGATACTGCTCGGCCCAGCTCTGCGCCTCTTCGATCGCGGCGCTCTGCGCCTCGGGCACCTCGAGCAATTCCGCCACCGAGCGGCCGCGCGCTCGTTTGTCGCTCTGGGCCCGCGCCAGCGCGAGCAGGCGGCCCTCGTCGTCTTCACCCAGGAACGAGCGGACCAGCCCCGCCTCGCGGGAGAGCCGGCGAACGGTACCGTGCGGATCCGCCGAAACAGAATCCGGTTCTGCTTCACTCAGCTCTCGCGCCAGCAGCCGAACGCCGAACAGCGCTTCGAGATAGCCGAGGCCTTCGATGCCCTCGGGGATCAGATCCACCGCGTACAATAACTGGTTCAGGGTCTCGGCGGCGAAGCGGCGGAGGCCCGGCGGTGCGTCCTCGCGCCCGAGCAGCGCGGAGAGCTCCCTCGCCTCGCCACCCAGCCCGGTGAGCCACGCCACGAAGGCCTTTTTGAATTCGAGATCCGACGGGGGATCAGCGGGCGGATCATCGGAGTGCGGGCCTGCGGGCGCCTCGCTCTCCGACTCGTTGCTGGCGCTCACTTCTTCCACTTGATGTTGCAACCAATGCTCGGCTTCTGGTCCGAGGTAGGGGCCTTGCCGGCGAGCAAGCTCTGCACCGCAGCGCGCAGATCACTGCCCGTCACCGGGACGGAGTTGCTGGGACGCGCAGCGTCGAACTGGCCGCGGTACGCGAGCTTACCTTCAGCGTCGAACACGAAAAAGTCCGGCGTACAGGCCGCATCGAAGGCGCGCGCTACGTCCTGCGTGTCGTCATAGAGGTAGGGAAAGGTGAACCCGTGCTTCTTGGCCTCGGCCGCCATGGGCCCGGGGCCATCCTGCGGATGGCTCGCCACGTCATTGGACGAGATGGCCACGAACGGGACCCCGGTTTCCTGGCAGTAACGCCCGAACTCGACCAGCCCTGACCGGATATGCACAACGAATGGGCAGTGGTTGCAGATGAAGGCCACCACCGCCGGCCCTCGGCCGCGCAAATAGGCGTCCGTCACCTTTTCCCCGCTCCTCGTATCCGTGAGCTGGAAGGCGGGAAGCTGGCTCCCCAACTGTCTCATCGTGGATGGCGTTGCGGCCATGGTCACCTCATCTGTGGACCGGCTTTTTCACCGGCGTGCGTTGCCTCGAGAGCCGCGGGGGGCACGTCCCAGACGCCGGCGCACGAGGGAGTTTCCTCGTACATCGATAGGCACGCGCCGGCAATCTGGAGTCCTTGTCACCCCGGTAGACCGGCCCCGAAGTCGTCGCCTGCGCGCGGCCTCGCGAGCGTCGTTCCTACTCTGGATCCGCGGCCGCTGGCTCGCCTACTGTTATACACTGGCAGGGTCTGACCGATCGTTGTGCAAAGGGTCGGGCAGTTCCGCGGTTTTCTCCGATGATGCAACCAATCAGTTCCTCGGCGCTCGACGACCTCCCCGAACCCCTGCGCAGCGCGCTCGCCGCAGCTCGCGCAGAGCCCGAAAATAGCGAGGCCTGGGCGGCGCTGGACGAGGCCGCACGCGAGTGCGATCAACCCGACGAAGCGTCCGCGCTGTATCAAGAGGTGCTGCAGAGTGATCTCGGCGCCGTGACGCTGCTCTCGCTGGGTGAACGAGCGGTCGCGTTCCACGACGAGTGGTTCGATGATCCCGACTACAACATCCGGATCCTCAAGCGCCTCACCTCGCTCGACGCGGGCGGGGACTGGGCGTTCGAGAAGCTGAGCTTGCTGCTCACCATGGAGGAGCGCTGGGAGGAGCTGCTCGCCGAGTACGATCGCAAGCTGACGCGCACCAGCGATCCCGCCAAGCGGCGCCCGCTGCTGGAAGAGGCCGCGCGCATCGCCAAGGACTTCGCCGGGCAAGGCGACCGCGCCAGCGACTATCTGAAGGAGCTGCTGCTCACCTCTCCCGACAACGCCCAGCTCGCCGAAGCGCTGGAGCGGCGCCTGGAACGCCAGAACCGCCACCAGGACCTGATCGAGATCTGGGGCGCCCGGCTCAGCAATCTGCCGCCGGCGGAGGCGCTGGCCACGCGCGTGCAGATCGCCGATCGCCAGCTGAAGGAGCTGGGAGACGCAGTCGCCGCCCTGCGCATGGCGGAGGAGATCCTGCAGCTCGCGCAGGGCGAGGACGACGCCTGCCGGCTGCTGGAGCAAATCGCGGAGCGCACGACCTCACCGGTCGGTGCGCGGCGGCGTGCACTCGAGATTCTGCGCGAGCGCTACGCGACCGCGCGCCGACCGGAAGACGTGATCCGGGTGCTGGAGATGTCGCTCAACGTCGTGGAGACGGAGGGTCAGGAGCGCGAGCTGCGCGAGGCGTGCGCCAGCTGGTTGATCAAGATCGAGCGCCACGAAGACGCGCTGACGCACGCGGCCGCGTTGCTGCGGCTCGCTCCGGACTCGAACGAGGTGCACGCACAGCTGCGCGGCCTCGCCGATCGCACGGGTCGCCACGACCTGTACGCGAGCGCGCTGGTGGCCGCCTCCGAGGGCAGCGCCAACGACGAGCGCCGCATCGAGCTGCTGGTCGAAGCCGGCAAGGTGTACGAGGCCAAAGTCGCCGATCCGAGCTCGGCGACGGAGCTGTACGTGGGCGTGCTGGATGATCCACGCGCCAGCGAGCAGCCGCGTCTGTTTGCGGCGCGCCGCTTGCGCCAGCTGCTCGCCGACGCCGGCGATCAGGATCGCCTGCTCAGCGTGCTGGAGCGGCTGGCGGTGCTGGAGCCGAACCTGCGCGGCCAGCGCCAGGTGCTGGCCGAGGCCGCCAAGCTCGCCGATGAGCTGGGCGATATCGATCGCTCGCTGGAGCTCTGGCAGCGCTGCCTGGAGGTGAGCGAGGGCGACCTGTCGGCGCTCGACGCGCGCGTCGCGATCCTGGAGCGCGCCGAGCGCTGGGATCCGTTGATCGACGATCTGCGGCGCCGCGCGCAGGCGAGCACCAAGGCCGGCGCGCGCCGCAACGACCTGGTGCGCGTGGCGCGCATCTACGAGACGCGGCTGTTCCGGCTGGAGAGCGCGATCGACGTCTGGCGCGACATCGAGCAGCAGTTCGGGTCCAACGCGCAGACGGTGGATGCGCTGGTCGATCTATGCACGGCCGCCAACCGTCACGGTGACGTGATCGGCTTGCTCAGCGCCGCGGTGCAGAGCGAGCCCGACGCGCGTCGGCGCACGGATCAGCTGGCCCGGCTCGGCGACGTGTACCGCGAGCACGAGAAGTCTCCGGGGCGCGCCATCGAATACTATCGCCAGGCGCTGGAGCTGAACGCGCTGCACGAGGCGGCGCGCTCGGGTCTGCGCGCGCTGCTCGGCAACGAAGCGCACGCGCACGACGCCGTGGAGACGCTCGCCAGTGCGCTGACCGCGGCCGATGAGTGGCCTGGAGTGCTGGAGCTGGTCGAGCTGCGGGTGCGCTCGAGCGCGGGTCCGACGGCGGCGCGCGGGGTGCTGCTCGAGGCCGCCAATATCCTGGAGCAGCGCGCGCAGGATCCGAGCGGCGCGCTCACCTTCCTGTGCCGGGCCTTCGAGCTCGAGCCGAACTCCGACCTGGAGGGCGAGCTGCGGCGCCTGGCGCGCAGCAGCGGCGAATGGGGTGTCGCGGTGGCGGGCTATCAGCGCGCGATCGATCGCTGCAAGGACGCCGAACGCGGCCGGGAGCTGCGCTTCGCGCGCGGTCAGATCCTGGAAGACCGCATGGAGGATCGCGAGGCGGCGCTGGCCTGCTATCGCCAGATCCTCGAGAGCGACGCCGCGCACCGCGAGGCCGCCTGCGCGGCGGCCCGCGTGGCCACGCGCGTACGCGCCTGGCACGAGGTGGCCTGGGCGCTGGTGCAGAACTCCGTCGCGCTCGGCTTCCTGGATCGCAAGGTGGCCGACGCGGTCGAGCAGGCCGCTGAAAGCGCTCGTTCGTGGGAGCACACCGTGCACGCCGTGCTGGAGCGGGTGGACGCGACGCCGGGCTTGCCGCCCCGGGTCGCGCACGATCTGCGCCGGCAGCTGGGTGTCTGGTACCGCGACCACCGTCAGGATCCCAAGCAGGCCGAGGCGCTGCTCAGCCTGGCGGTGCAGAGCCAGAGCGACCCCGATACGCTGCGCATGTTGGCCGAGCTGCGGCGCCACACCCCCGGCCGCCCGCTGGTCGAGACGCTGATGCAGCTGGCGGATTCGGCCACGCCCGACGATCTGTCGGTGCTGCGCGAGGCCGCCAACGTCGCGCTCGACGTGGTGCACGACCACACGCTCGCCAAGCCGATCCTCGAGCGCGCGCTGCGCAGCTCGGGCGCGGCCATGAACGAGCTGGCCGAGCGCACGCCGGACGCCGTGCTGGGCTCGCTGCCCGATCGCGTCGCTTGGTGGTCGATCGAAGAGCTGGTGAAGCTCGAAAAGCAGCGCGGCGGCTTCTCGCAGGCGCTGCGCCTGCTGGTCGACGGTTCCACCCTGCCCTTCGATCGCGAGCGCTCGATCTCGCTCAGCTACCAGGCCGCGGAGATCGCGGTGGAGGCGCTCAACGACCCGGATCTCGGCGCCGAGATCTGCCGCAGCCTGCTGGCCAAGGCCCCCGACCACTGGGGCACGATCGAGCTGCTCGGCAGCATCTACGAGCGCGGGCAGCGCTACACGGAGCTGCTGGAACTGCGCCGCCAGGAGCTCGGGCTCTCACCGCCGCTGGAGCGGCGCCTGGAGCTCCGGCTGGATGAGGCGCGCATCCTCGATCTGGTAGGTGAAAGCCCCGCGAAGCGCATCGATGTGCTGCAGAAGAACGTCGAAGAGGCTCCCGGTCACACGCCTTCGCTCGACGCTCTGGAGCGCATCTTGGCCTCCAGCAATGAGCACGCCGGCCTGTATGCGCTGCTCACCCATCAGGCCAAGCGCGTGGCGGGCAGTGCGGACCGCGAGGCCGCCGCCATGTTGTGGGCGCGCGCCGGGCAGCTGAGCCAGCACTCGCTGAACGACGTCGATCAGGCCTTCGCCGCCTACGAGGCGAGCGTCGCGCTCTCGCCCACGCCGGAGGTGCTGGATGCGCTGGCCGAGCTCTCCGTCGCCCGAGGCCAGCATGAGGCGGCGGTGCACTGGCTCGAGCAGCGGCTGGCGCTGACGCCGGAGAGCAACCAGCTGGCGCGCCGCAAGACGCTGCTCGGGCTGTGCACGGCGCTGCGCGCGGCCGGCAACGACGAGCGGGCCCGCGGCTACTTGACGGACGCCTTGCGCGTCGATCCGGCGGCGTTCGAGCTGCGCTCGCTGCTCGCGGAATCGTATCGCGCGCAGAGCGACTGGATGCTGCTGGCGCCGCTGCTCAGCGCGGGCGTGGAGCACACGACGGATCCCGCGATCAAGGCGAAGTACCTGCGCGACTCGGCCCGCGTCCACCGCGAGCAGCTGGGGCAGCTCGACGAGGCCGTCCCGCTCTTGCAGCAGGCCATTGCGCTCGAGCCGGGCGATCGCGAGCTACGGCTGCAGCTGGCCGACATGCTGCGCCAGCAGGAGCGCTACGAGGAAGCCCGCCAGCTGCTCACGGCCGTTCTGGAAGAGTTCGGGCGCCGGCGCACGCCGGAGCGCGCCAAGGTGCACTTCCAGCTGGCACAGATCGCTCGCGCCATGGGCAACCTGGACGTGGCGCTGAGCGAGCTCGATCTGGCCTCGAAGGTGGACCGCAACAACCTGCAGATGCTGAAGCTGCTGGGTGAGGTGGCACGCGAGAAGGGCCAGCTGGAAGAGGCGGAGCGCGCCTATCGCGCGCTGCTACTCTTGCTCGGGCGCCATCGCAGCGACGGTGCCGACGCGCAGGCGGGCATTGGCGAGAGCTCGATCCTGTTCGAGCTCTACCGCATCGCCAACGAGCTCGGGCAGCACGAGCGCGCCAAGGACCTGCTGGACTCGGCACTGGAGGCAGGCTCGCAGGACAACGACGAGGCGCAGCGGCTGGAGGCCGCGCTGCGCGAGGCGGGTCACCACGATCTGTTGCTGCGCGCTCTGGAACAGCGCATGCACCACGCCAAAGACCCGGCCACGCAGAGCGCCATCCTGCGCAGCCGCGCCGAGGTGCTGGTCGGGCTCGGGCAGCGGGAAACGGCGCTCGACTGCCGCTTGCAGGCGCTGATGAAGAACCCCTCCGCCAGGAGCCTGGTCAAGGAGACCTGGGACCTGGCGCAGGAGATCAACCGCACCGATCTGGTGGCGCAGCAGCTGTCCACGCTGGCGGAGAAGGCGGAGAGCGAAGACCCCGAGCTGGCCTGCGATCTGTGGCTCTCGCTGGGTCGCCTGGTGGAGACGACGGGCGACAACGCCCGCGCCGCGCGCTGCTTCACGCGCGCACAGGCCACCGGCCGTAAGCCGCTCGAGTGCCTGGAAGCCGTCGAGCGCGCCGGCGTCGGTGGCGACCCGAAGGCCCTCGCGCAGGCACTGCGCTCGTTCGTGGAGAACGCGGACCCGGATGCGGCGCCCGAGCGCTACACGGAAGTGCTGTACCGCCTCGGCACGCTCGACCTGTATCAAGGCCGGCCGCGCGACGCCGTGCAGCACCTGGACGTGGCGCTGACCCGCGACGGCAACTCGCGCCGCGTGCTGGAGCTGCTGCGCGCGTCGCTGGCGCAGAACCCGCCGAGCGTGGAGGTCGTGGAGTTGCTCGAGCGCGTGGCGCGCGACACCGACGACAAGCCCGCGCTGCTGCTCAGCTTGACGCACGCGGCGCGCCTGCGCCGGGCCACGCTGGAGTCGTTGCACGAGGCCGTGGACCTCGCGCGCGAGACACACGACGAGCCGGCGCTGCGCGCGCTGCTCGACGCCACCGTGAAGCTCGCCCGCGACCAGGAGCGCGTGAACGAGGCCATCTGGGCCATCAGCGCGCTGGCGGATCTGCTGGAGCGCGACGCGCAGCCGCAAGCGGCCGTGGACCTGCTGCAGGAGAGCATCCCGCATGCCGGCATCCAGGAGGCCTTCGAGCTGCGCCTGCGCCTGGCCTCGCTGGCACAAAACACGATCGGTGACATGGAGCTCGCCAGCACCGTCTACGAACAGTTGCTCGAGGAGGAGCCGACCTCGGTCCGGGTCTGGAAGCCGCTGTTCGACGTGTATCGCAAGACCGGCGACCGGCAGAAGCTCGAGCATCGCATTTCGTCGATCGAGAAGGCCGTCGACGACCCGGCGCTGCGCCACTCGCTGCGCCTCGAGCGCATGCGCATCCTGATCGACTCCAATCGCAAGCAGGAGGCGGAAGCGGCGCTGCGCGCGGTGCTGGATGAAGAGCCCGAGTCGGAAGAAGCCTCGCGGCTGCTCGAAGACTTGCTCGAACAGCAGGGGCGGCTCTCCGAGCTGCACGGCGTGATCGAGCGCCGCCTGAGCGCGGCGCGCGATCGCGGCGACAAGGCCGCGATCACCACGGCCACGCTGCAGCTGGGCAAGATCCTGGCGGGCACCGACAAGGAAGCCGCCATCGACATGTACCGCTCGTCGGTGGCGATGGGCGGTGACAGCCGCGAGGTGCTGCTGTCGTTCCTGGAGCTGCTGGACGGTGAGCAGCACGTCTCCGACCGCGCGCGCACGCTGTACCAGCTGATCGCGCTGGAGAGCGGCCCTGCCGCCGAGGCGCGCACCCTGGAGCTGGTGTCGCTGCACAAGGCCCAGGACGACTTCGTCGGCGTGGAGCGCGCGCTGCTGCGCGGCCTGGAGCGGCTGCCCCAGAGCGAGGCCCTGCACGCCGAACGGGTGCAGTGGTACCGACAGCACGACGCCTGGGACAAGCTGGCCGAGGCGCTGTGCGACCACGCGGCTCACCTGGGCGACGCGCTGCAGAAGCGCGAGCAGATCGAGCAGGCCGCTCTGATCTACGAGCGCCAGCTGAACGATCCGCGGCGCGCCGCCGAGACGCTGGAGCGTGCCACGGATCCAGCCTCCCCCGACCGCGAGCTGCTGGCGCAGATCGCGCAGCACTGGCTGGCCGCCGATGAGCCCAGCCGTGCGCTCGCGCATCTGAGCCGCGCCATCGACCTGTACGCCTCGGAGGACGCCGAGCTGGGCGCGCTGTTCCATCTGCGCGGCACACTGCGGCTCGGCCTGGCTCCGGACGATCTGGAGAACCTGGCGCTGGCCATCGAGGACCTGACGCGCGCCGCGCGCCTGAGCCCCGAACGCGCCAAGCGCGACCTGTGCAACGCGCTCACCGCCAAGCTCGATCTGCTGGAGGCGCGCGGCGACCCCGAGACCCGCGCGGAACAGGGCGCGACCACGCTCGAGGTCGCGCGCATCCTGAGCGAGCTGGGACAGATCGACGACGCCCAGGCGCGCGTGAGCTCGTGGGCGTCAGCCCATCCGGAAGACAAGGGCGCGCAGCGCGAGCTGGGTCGCCTCGCCGCGCAGCGCGGTGACTGGGACAAAGCGGCGGCCGCGTACCGAGCTCTCGTGCCGCTGTGCAGCGGGCCCGAGCAGGTGGCGGTCGCGCTCGACCTGGCCGAAGCCTGCGAGAAGCTCGGCGATCCGCTGGCCGCGAAGGACGAGCTGGAGCTCGTCCACGCACAGTTCCCGGGCGAAGACGCGATCCGCAAGCGCCTGCGCAAGATGTACCAGGCCGCCAAGGCCTACCGCGGCTGGGCCAGCCTGCTGGTCGCCGAAGCGGACAGCACGCAGGACAAGGCCCAGCGCTTCGACCTGTTGTGCAACGCCGGCGACCTGTACCGCCAGGCGCCGGAGGGCGCGCTCGAAGAGGCGCGCGGTGCCTACGAGAAGGCGCTGACGCTGGTCGATGACGCCAAGACCATCGTGAAGCTGGTCGAGGTCGAGGTCGAGCTCGACCAGATCGAAGCCGCTGCCGCCCGCCTGGAAGAGGCGATCCGCAGCCACGGCAAGCGCCGCTCGCCGGAGCTGTCGCTGCTGCAACACGCGATGGCGCGCGTGGCCACGGCAGCCGGCGACGAAGAAGCCATCTTCGCCTGGCTGGAGGCCGCGCTCGCCAGCGACCGCCAGAACGGCGCGGTCGCGTCCGAGCTGGCGGCCCTGGCCATGTCGCGCGGCGAGTTCGATGTGGCGATCAAGGCGCTGCAGCTCGTCACCCTGCTCAAGACGCCGGGCCCGATGAGCCGCGCGGAGGCTTATTTGAGACAGGCGGCGATTGCCAAACATCGCGGTGACTTGAAGAAGTCCGCGCTGCTCGCGAAGCGCGCGATCACCACCGACCCCGGCTATCAGGACGCGCGCGCTTTCCTGGGTGAGCTCGAGGTGTCGGGGGATAGCCTGCCGCCGCCTCCGGAGGGTTGAGCTGGCACTGAGGCTCGGGGGCCAACGCTTCCGAGCCTCCTCGGAGCGGGCCACTCGCCACTGGATTCCAGCGCCGAAATGGGGCGCAGAGGCGGCGGCTGTCCAGCTCCAGGGGCGAAAATGACGCGCGACCGGCGAGAACCCTGGCGACGGAGCGTACGAGCAAAGGCTGGCGGCGCCGGCTCGTTCCAGCTTGGGTCGCAGATCCGCATTTTTTCTGATCTTTACGGCTGAAAGACCGGTCTAGTATGCCCCCGAGACGGGCGTGGCCGCCCCGGCTCCCGATAGCCGATGACACTCGCTTTACGCCTGATCCAGCTCCTGCTCCGGCACCGTCTGGTGGCGGGGCTGTTGATCCTGATCTCGGTTGCAGCGTCCGCGTATGCGGCCCGAAGCATCGAGGTCAGGTTCGCCTGGCGCGACTTCTATGAGTACGAAGGCAATCCGCGCCTGCCGCTGTTGTCTCGCTACACGGAGGAGTTTGGCGATCCGGCAGGCTTCGTTGTCCTGCTCATTCAAGGAACGCAGGGCAACGACATCTTCGACGTCCAGGTTCTGAAATACGTCGACGCGGTGACCCGAAAACTCGAGACCCTCGAGCAATTTCAGAAGGTCCGAAGCCTCACCAACGCCAGCGCCATTCGAGCCTCGGGAGACGACGTCGAGAGCGGCCCGCTCCTGCGCCATCTCCCGGAAACGGCCGAGGAAATGCAACGGCTGCGAGACGTGGCGCTGGGCAGCTCGCTGCTGCTGCGCCGGCTCGTCGCTCCCGACGGCAGCGCGACGGCTGTCCTGGCGGAGATACGCACGCCGGCGGCGTTCGCCACCATCGCAGAGCTGCGCGATGCAGTGACCGCCGCGGCGCGGGTGATGAAGAGCGTCGACCCGCCCCCCGGAGTCCGGATCGAAGTGACCGGCGCACCCGTCGTCGAGGTCGAAGTGACCCGTGCGCTGGTCGACGACCAGATGGTCCTCACCCCCGTCGTGCTCGCAATTCTCGTCGCGGCGCTCGCCCTCACCTTCCGTTCCATCCACGGCATGTTGCTGCCGCTGGCCGCAGTCAGCGTATCGTTGGTGTGGACCGCTGGCGTCTTCAGCGTGCTCGGGCGAGCGATCGACATCTTCGGTTCGACGTTTCCCACCATTCTCTTGGTGTACGGAGTTGTCGATCCCATCTTCGTTTATACTCGCTATCTGGACAAACTGGCGCTGTCACGCACGACGGAACAAGCCGTGCTGGAGGCCATGCGCGAGTTGCTTCTGCCCTGTTTTCTGACGTCGCTGACCACGGCGTTGGGCTTCGCAGCATTCGCCACCGCCACGCTGCCAATGATCAAGTACTTCGGGATCGTGGTCGCGATCGGCGTGTTGTTCTCATTCGTCACCACCGTCACGGTGCTTCCGCTGCTCCTGGTCTCGGTCTCGCCGTCTCACCTGAACAGCAACGATCCCTGGATCTCGCAGGCGACTCATTCGCTCATGCATTGGCTCTGGGACGTCACCAAACGCCGGCGAGAGCTGGTGGTGGGCCTCGCGCTGAGTCTGCTGATCATCGGCGCTGGCGCTGCGCACGGTGTCGGGATCGTCACGGAATATGTGGGAGCGTTGCCCAATGGGCGCGTCAAAGAGGGCATTCACACCCTGGAACAGAAGCTGAGCGGCGTCGTTCGACTCGCGGTCTATCTCGAGGGAGAGCCCGACTCCTTGAAGCGACCCGATGTTCTGCGCGCGATCGAGAAGCTGGACCGTTTCGCCGAGCAGCAGCCGCTGGTCACATCGTCGATTTCCCTGGCGGACCTCGTAGCCGATACCAATCGTGCCTTTCAGGGGGGAGATCCTCGGGAGCAGCTGGTCCCCGATTCCGAACCGCTCATCTCGCAGTACCTCGCTCTCGTCGATCCGGCGGATCTGTCCGACTTCGTGAATAGCGACTACTCGCGATCGCATATCCGGATTCTGGTCTCGGATCGCGGCAGCCAGGCTCTCTGGCAACTGCGGGACGCCTTGCAACACGAAATGGACGCGCTGTTTCCCGGCGTCGGCGTACGCGCCACGCTCACCGGCGCCGGATTGGCTGCCTATTACGCAGCCGACGAGGTGGTGGTGGAAGTGCTGTGGGGATTCCTGGTCGCCTTCGGCGTCATCCTCGTGATCCAGCTCGTGATCTTCCGCTCGCTCCGTGTGGCCCTGATCAGCGTGGTCCCCAACCTGGTCCCCGTCTGCATCTGTTTCTTGTTGATGCGTGCGCTGGGGCTGAACCTGCGCGTGGACAATTCGCTGGTGCTTTGCGTCTCCGTGGGCGGCTTGTTCAACACCACGATTCACATCGTGGCCCGGGTGATGCAACAACTTCGAGCCGGCGCGAGCGAGCCCGACTTGATCGTGGGCAGGGCCCTGGCCGCGGTGGGCCCTCCGTCGCTGTACACAGCCGCCATCTTGTCCCTTGGCTTCTCGGCCATGGGGTTGTCGCGATTCCCGGGGCTGCAGAGCCTTGGTTTCCTGTGCCTCGTCACCCTGATGACGGGCTTTGCCGCGGATGCCACGATGACCACGACCTTCTTCAGAATGTTCTTCAACTGGGGGGCTGCCGAGGGCCGCTCCAAAGTGTCGACGCCGGCGCTGCACGTGGACTCGCTGATGGCACCGGACGAAGAAGGCCTGCGATGAGGCGGCGGGCTCTGGTCCTGCTCGCCGGGGCGCTGCTGTCGGGGCTGTCGTCCAGCGAGTGCCTCGCAGAGCCGGCGTCCGCGCCCGCCGCCGAGATCCTCCGCCGCGTGCTGGATTCGGACCCGTGGGGGCTCAACGGCGCGGAGATCAAGGCCAGCGTGACCTTGACGGACAAGCGCGGCAGCGTCCGCCATCTCTCCTTCATCGCTGCATCGAGACAGCACGAGCCTCCGCTCTCGAAGAGCTTGGTTCGATTCTCCGCCCCGCCCGATCTCGCCGGCGCAGGCTTCCTGCAGATTCAACGCCGGGACGGCGATGACGACCGTTTTTTGTTTCTCCCGGCGCTCAAGCGGGCCCGCCGCATCTCGGGCAACTTGCGCTCCAACGCCTTCATGGGTACCGATTTTTCTTTCGCCGATCTGGATCGGCGTGATCTTCGCGACGGCGAAGCCAAGAAATTACCTGGAGAGAAGGTCGGCTCGTCGCAATGTTATGTGCTGGACGTGATCCCGCGGCGCGACGATGCTGCGTACTCACACCTCGAGCTCTGGATCCGCAAAGACAACTTCTTGATCCTGCGCCAGAAAATGTACGATCGCTCGAATGTTCATGTAAAAACGTTCGAGGCGCGGGAGATTCGCCGCGTCAGCGGTGGTTGGTTCATCTCCAAGTCACTGATGACGGATCACAAGAACCAGCACAGCACGCTACTGGAGCTTCAAAGCATCGTCGTGAACGCCGACATTCCAGACGAGGAATTCAGCGTACGGGCCCTGGAAAGGCCATGAACTGACGCAAGAATCGGCGTCTTCACCCCTCACAGCCGGGGCCTATCTTGTTGCATTGGCTTAACTACACACCGGGCCGCGGTCGACGACTGACCGCATCGCTGCTGGTGCCGATGGCGGTAGTCAGCGCTCACGATGCCTTGGGCCAGGAACCGGGCAGTCAAGAGCTCCTGCCGGCCCCGGATCTGACGGAGACGATTCCGTCCGGCAACGAGGACACGGTGGAGACCATTGGTCCCCAGCAGCCCCCCGCCCCCGCGCCGATCCAGGCGGCAGAAGCCGCGGACGCTCCTCGCGTGCAACTCTCCGGCTACGCGCGCCAGAGCTTCGAGCTCGTCTACGGAGAGCTCTCGCGCCGCGCGAATACGGATCCCAACACGCCGACGACGGCCAAGAACTCCCCCACCTCCTACCTCTGGCGAGACGCTTTCACGAGCCGCACCCAGCTGGTGCTGCAAGCGAGCTACCTGCAGAATCGGCGCTTCGAGGCGACGGTCTCCGGCATGCTGGGCTACACGTTGCACGTAGCCCAGAAGGCTCCGCTGTTCAGCACGGGCGTGGTGGATCTGGCGCGGGGTGAGCTCGATCCACAGCTGCGGGACGCATATGTCGGATTTTACTGGCCCGCCGTCGATCTGCGGATCGGGCAGCAGCGCGTGGCCTGGGGCAAGACCGACTTCCAGAGCCCGAATGACGTGATCAATGCGCGCGATCTGCGCGATCCGGTGCTGACCGAGAACGAGCTTCGTTACCTGCCGACTCCGGTGATTCGCTCCAGCGTGAGCGGCGGCCCCGTCACCTTCGAGGTCGTCGTATCGCCTTTCTTCGTGCCCGATCGCTTCGATGTGTATGGCACCAACTGGTCCGTCATACAGCGTGCCGCACCGGACAAATACTTGGAATTTCTCGGCAGCACGTCACTCGAGGTGGACCCCAGCATCGAACGAGACTTCGCAGCGCTCTGGCGGCAGACGGAGCGACCGCAGTACAACGGCAAGGGACTGGCCGCCGGCGCCCGGTTCTCGGCGAACCTTTCCGGCACCGACCTCAGCGCTTACTATCACTACGGCTATGATGGTACGCCGTTCGTGCGCATCAGCCCTGACTTCGGCGACTACCTCAGGGACACGACCTTCATCGCGAACAATGCCAATGGCGAGCCCAGCGCTGTGCTCGGCGCTTCCAAGTTCAAGCCTCTGCTCGAGCTGGTGGACACGCTGGCGGTGGACGGCAGCCAGCCGATTTCGTCGCGCTACATCCGGCGCCACCATGTCGGAGCAGACTTGGCCACCACGTTCGGGCCCGTCGTGCTTCGGCTGGACGCGGCATATGAGACTCGCCGCGTCTTCTATCAGGTCGATCTGAACAGCTTTGCGACGCCGGCCTTGCTCGGCGTGTTCGGGCTCGAGTACCAGACGGGCAGCCTGGATGATGTGGTGATCCTCGAAGTGATCGGTGAGCACCTGACTCAAAAACCCAGCATACCGCTGCTCGGCTACGACCAGACCACGGTCGCCGTGGCAGGAACGCTGCGCTGGACGCTCGGCGACGCGTGGGGCGTGGATTTGCGCGGCCTGTTCGGTATCCAGCCCCAAACCTACGTTTTGCAGCCGGCGCTGCGCTTCAAGCCCAGCGACGCCTTCACCCTGCGCGTCGGCGCCATGATCCTCAGCGGCGAACAGGCGTCCTTCGGCTCCTACTATGGCGACAACGACACCGCGTTTGTGCAGCTCCGGTATGCCTTCTGAGCGGTCCGCTGCTGAGCTCTGAAGCAGGGCCAGTCAAAAAGTCTTTGACTCGGATGGCA
>JAICTU010000168.1 GCA_025936205.1 Polyangiaceae bacterium
CGTGACTTTCATAAGTTTTGGCCGCGTGTTGCCATTTACATCTGACGAAGTTGGGTTCATAAGCCCGCTTGTCGCCGATGAGTCAGGCGTTGCGGTTCTCGATGCAGAGTGGGTGGTGTCAGCGTTGCGGTTGCGGAAACACCGCGGTCTTTTTCTCGCCCACCCTTTCGCACAACCTAGCCGTTGCCGTCTCACTGGTCGGCTTCTCGAACCCTTACACACCCTGTTCTCCGGGGAGACCCACACTCTATTCCGTGGGCGAGCCCACACCCCCGCGAGTACAGAGTGTGTCGTCAGCTTTGCCTAACTAGCCGTGGGTGGGAGAGTGCGCTGCCGCACGCTCGGACTACTCCTTAGAAAAAACGATGCAGCCCTTCGTCTTTCCGCGCTGGTCCAACAAGCTCGTTCACCTTGCGGGCGCGGTGCTCAGCATCGCGCCGCTCTACCTCATCGGCCTCGTCTGGTACGGGGCATCGCCCAAGACGCTCGACGTCGGATACGCGCCGAAGCAGCCGGTGCCCTACAGCCACGCTTTGCACGCGGGTGAGCTGGGCATCGATTGCAGATACTGCCATCAGACCGTCGAAAAGCCGCGACAGCAGCCATCCCCTCCACGGAAACGTGCATGAATTGCCATCAACGCATTCATACGCGTAGCCCGAAGCTGGAGCCGATCCGTGCCAGCGCCGCGTCGGGTTTGCCCGTCCAGTGGACGAAGGTCCACGACCTACCTGACTACGCTTACTTCAATCACTCGATGCACGTGGATCACGGCGTAGGTTGTGCGTCCTGTCACGGGCGCATCGACAAGATGGAGGTCGTTGCTCAGCATGAGCCCCTCAGCATGGGCTGGTGCCTCGACTGCCACCGTGCGCCGGAGCAGTTCCTGCGCCCTGTCGATGAGGTGACCAACATGGCCTATGAGCCCCCGAGTGGGCAGACACAGCTCGCCAGCGGGCTGGAGCTGCGTCGCGCTCATGACATCAACCCGCCAACGGATTGCTCTACATGCCATCGATGAACGAAGAAAAGAGGTACTGGCGGACCCTCGCCGAGCACGCCACCTCGCCTCAGCAAGACGAAGTACGGCCCGAGTTCGAGGTACCGCTCGACCCGCCCACCCGGGAGGAACGGCGCCATTTCTTGAAGTTGACCGCCGCCTCGGTGGCACTGGCCGGGGCCGCAGGCTGCCGCTGGCAAGAGGACCATCTGCTGCCGCACACGCAGCAGCCGGAAGGTGTTGTGCCCGGAATTCCGCGGTATTTCATGACCGCCATGGAGCTCGGTGGGGCTGGGGTGGGCCTCAGGGTCAAGAGCTACGACGGTCGCCCCATCAAGGTCGACGGGAACCCCGCGCACCCAGACAGCCTGGGCGCCAGCAGTGCTCGTCACCAAGCGACCGTCCTCGGGCTCTATGATCCCGACCGCAGTCGGGGATTTTCGAGCCTGGCCGAGGGGCGCCACAAGCCGGCGAGCGAGACGGAGTTTCGTGCGTTTGCTCGCGAGCACTTCAGCGCGTTGCAAGCGCAGAAGGGGCGTGGCCTTGCGGTGCTCGCTGGCCAGAGCTCCTCGCCGAGTGTCGCGGACATGAAGGCGCGCTGGCAGGCGCGTTTCCCGGAAGCGCGTTGGTTCGAGTACGAGCCGGTGAGCTCACCCAACGAGCGGCTCGGTTCGAGGCTGGCGTTCGGCAAGGTCGTGCGCACTCGCCTGGCTCTGGACAAGGCCAAGGTCATCGTATCGTTGGACGCGGACATCCTCGGTTCGCGCCCGGACAGCTTGGCTCTGGCTCGCGCCTGGGCCAAGGCGCGTCAGCCCGAATCGGGCAAGATGAGCCGCTCGTACGTGTTCGAGTCGTCGCTCAGTCAGACCGGCGCTGTCGCGGATCATCGCTTTTCGTTGCGGGCCGAACACATCAAGGCGCTGGCTGGATACCTGGATTCGGAGCTCAGCCATCGCCTCGGGGCCCCTGCCGCGCTGGGAGCTCCTCAGCCGGCGCCCGCCGCGAAGTTCTTGGAGGACCCAGCGCTGCGCAAGCTGCTCACGGCGATGATCGCGGACCTCGCGATTCAGCCCGGCGCCAGCGTGGTGGTTGCCGGTGCAGCACAGCCGCCGGAGGTGCACGCGCTCGTGCATCGCCTCAATGCGGTGCTGCGCAACGTCGGCAGCACTGTCCTCTATCTCGAAGGGATCGACTCCGGTGAGCCCGGCCCCGCCGAGGCGCTGCGAGCGCTGAACGAGGAGATGGTCGCTGGACATATCCAAACCCTCCTCATTCTGGATAGCAATCCCGTCTACACGGCGCCCGGGGACATCGACTTCGGGGCCGCGCTGGCCAAGGTGCCGACGAGCCTGTGCGCAAGCATGTACGTCGACGAGACGGTGAACGCCTGCAAATGGCACATCCCACTCGCGCATTTCCTCGAAGCCTGGGGCGACGTGCGCGCGAGCGACGGCACGATCAGCGTCCAGCAACCGCTGATTGCGCCGCTCTACGGCGGCAAGTCGGCGATCGAGATCCTGGCGATGTTGGGCGGGGACGAGATCGCTTCGGGGCTCGAGATTGTGCAACGTTCGCTGGCGCCCGTGGTCGGCAACGCGGCCACGGACCCTCGGCTCTGGCGCAAGTCAGTTCACGATGGCGTCGTGCCCGGCACGAGCGCCGCTCCCGATCATCCCGCGCTGCGCCCGATCGCGGCTTTCGAATACGGGCGCGGCGAGCTATCGGGCCTGGAGGCGGAGCCCGGGCAGCTCGAGCTCGTGCTGGCGCCGGATCCCAAGATCTACGACGGCCGATTCGCCAATAACGGTTGGCTCATGGAGCTGCCTGACTGGGCCACCAAGCTCACCTGGGACAACGCGCTGTTGGTCAGCCCCAAGACCGCTCAGCTGCTCGGCGTCACCGACAGTATGTTGGTCACCGTCGCCCTGGAAACAGAGAGCGTGACGGTGCCCGTTCTGGTTGCGCCGGGGCAGGCAACCGGCTCGGTGAAGCTATACCTGGGCTACGGTCGCACCGCGGCGGGCAGCGTAGCCGGCCGCGTCCTGGAGGGCGGTTCCGTTCACGGCGAGTGGGACGACCAGGCGAGCATCGGCGTGAACGCCTATCGCTTGCGCTCCAAGCGCCTCTGGGATTTCGCGCGCGGCGCCAGCGTCAAGCCATCCTCCGAGAAGTATCGGATGGCGACCACGCAGGACAAGCACACCATCGACCGCATCGGCAAGGTGCTGGGCACGGAGGACCGCTTGCCCATGCTGGTGCGTGAGGCGACGCTCACCGAATACGAAGAGCACCCCGATTTCGTGAAGCACGCCGTGCATCACCCGCCGCTGCTCTCGCTGTGGAAGGACCCCGTCAAGTACGAAGGTCACCGCTGGGGCATGAGCATTGACCTGAACAAGTGCACGGGTTGCAGCAATTGCGTGGTCGCTTGTCAGTCGGAGAACAACGTCCCCACGGTCGGCAAAGACCGCGTGTACATGGGGCGCGAGATGCACTGGCTGCGCATCGATCGCTATTTCAAGGGCGATCCCGAGCAGCCGGAGGTCGTGAATCAGCCCATCCCTTGTATGCAGTGCGAGCACGCGCCGTGCGAGCAGGTGTGCCCGGTCGGCGCTACCTCGCACAGCCACGAGGGGCTCAACGACATGACGTACAACCGCTGCATCGGCACGCGGTACTGCTCCAACAACTGCCCCTACAAGGTTCGCAAGTTCAACTTCTTCAACTTCCACGAGGACTTGAAGGACGAGAAGAACAAGGTGCAGGAGATGGTGTACAACCCCGAGGTCACCGTGCGCTTCCGCGGCGTGATGGAGAAGTGCACGTACTGCGTGCAACGCATCCAGGAAGGGAAATTCCGCGCCAGCCGCGAGAACCGGCCGCTGCGGGACGGGGAGGTGACCACTGCTTGCCAAGACAGTTGCCCCACTCAGGCGATCGTCTTCGGCGATCTCAATGATCCCAACAGTCAGGTATCGCAGCGCAAGGCCAACTCGCGCGACTACTCGCTGCTGGAGGAGCTGAACGTCAGGCCGCGCACGACCTATCTGGCGCTGGTCAGGAACCCCAACCCGGAGCTGGGCTGAGATGGCGGCGGTAGGCGATTTGCAGGAATGGCAGGGGGATGCCGGCTCGGCGGACGCGCCCGCTGCGCCCAAGGACTACACGGTTTGGCAGACGGAGTCCCCGCGCGACAACGCGTTCGCGAAGATCACCGACACGGTGATCCGGATCGTGGAGACGCCCAAGCCTCCGCGTGCCTGGTACATCGCCCTGACGATATCCCTGTGCTGGGTCGCGTGCTTTCTGGTCGCCGTGTCTCACCTGGTGTGGAATGGCATCGGCATCTGGGGCAACAACAACCCGGTTGGGTGGGCCTGGGATATCGTCAACTTCGTGTTCTGGGTTGGCATCGGCCACGCCGGAACGCTGATTTCCGCGATCTTGTTCCTGCTGCGTCAACAGTGGCGGACGGTGATCAACCGCGCCGCAGAAGCGATGACGATCTTCGCGGTGATCTGCGCGCTGATGTTCCCGGCTCTGCACATCGGACGCCCCTGGTTGCCTTACTGGATGCTGCCCATCCCCAACCAGATGGACATGTGGCCACAGTTCCGCAGCCCACTGGACTGGGACGTGTTCGCGGTCAGCACCTATTTCACCGTCTCGCTGGTGTTCTGGTTCATGGGTCTGGTGCCGGATCTGGCTTCGATCCGCGATCGGGCCGACACCACCGCGCGCCGCATCATCTATGGCATTCTGGCGCTCGGCTGGCGCGGCTCGGCGCGCCAGTGGCACCGCTATGAACGCGCCTATCTGATCCTGGCGGCGCTCTCCACTCCGCTGGTGCTGAGCGTGCACTCCGTGGTGAGCTTCGACTTCGCCACCGCGCAGCTGCCGGGTTGGCACACCACGATCTTCCCGCCGTACTTCGTCGCTGGCGCTATCTTCAGCGGCTTCGCGATGGTGAACACGCTGCTCATTCCTGCGCGTCAGTTCTTCGGTCTGAAGGGCTTGATCGAGATCCGCCACCTGGAGCAGATGAACAAGATCATCCTCGCGACCGGGACGATGGTTGGATACTCGTATGCGATGGAGTTCTTCATCGCCTGGTACGGGGCGAGCCCCTATGAGCAGTTCACCTTCATCAACCGCGCCTTCGGCCCCTATGCCTGGGCGTACTGGACGATGGTGAGCTGCAACGTGATCTTCCCGCAGCTGTTCTGGTTCAGGAAGGTCCGCACGAATATCGCGGCCATGATGGTGGTGTGTGTGCTCGTGAACGTGGGCATGTGGTTCGAACGCTTCGTGATCATCGCCACCTCCCTCGCGCGGGACTTCCTGCCGTCCGCCTGGGGCTACTACGTACCCACCAAGTGGGACTTCATCACGTTCCTCGGCACGTTCGGCATCTTCTTCACCTTGTTTCTGCTCTTCTGCCGGTTCCTGCCGATGATCGCGACCGCGGAAGTCAAGGCCATCCATCCCGCAGCCCATGGGCACTGAGACCATGACGGACTCCTCGGAAAATATCCCAGTCGTAAAAGAGCCCGAGCAGCTGCACGGGCTGCTCGCCGAGTACGATACTCCGCAGCAGTTGATCGCCGCGGCTCGCCAGGTGAGGGACGCCGGTTACGCTCGCTGGGACAGCTACAGCCCATTTCCGGTGCACGGCCTCGATCCGGCGATGGGCATCCGTCCCACGGTTCTGCCCTGGATCGTGTTCGTCGCGGGGCTGTGCGGCGGTACCTTCGCGTTGTTCTTCCAGTGGTGGACGAGCACCACCGACTATCCGTGGATCGTCAGCGGCAAGCCATTCTTCAGCATCCCGGCGAACATTCCGATCACGTTCGAGCTCACGGTGCTATCGGCGGCGCTCACCTGCTTCACCAGCATGTTGTTGCTGAACAGGCTGCCCATGCCTGCACACCCTCTGGATCGCATCCGGCGCTTTGCCAGGGTTACCGACGATCGATTCTTCATCCTGATTCAAGCCAGCGATCCGAAGTTCGACTCCCGCGGGACCGCTGAACTGCTCGCTCGTACCGGCGCGCGCGGCGCGGTCGAGACCGTGATGGAAGACACTCAGTCGCCGGCGATGCTGCCGCGCGGAGTGGTCTTCGGGCTATTGATCCTGGGCTCCGCCGCCATCGTGCCGTACGCGCTGACGACACTGGCGCGCGTGTCGACCAGCAGCAGCACTCGCTTCCACATCATCCCCGACATGGACTGGCAGCAGAAGTTCAAGACGCAGCGCCAGAATGCCTTCTTCGCCGATCAACGCGCGATGCGGCTCGATGTACCCGGGACGGTCGCGGAAGGCGAGCTGCACGACGACGAGCACTTCTATCGCGGCAAGGTCAATGGGGCGTTCGCCAAGACCTTCCCGCCGCAGGTGGAGATTTCGGAGCAGACCATGGCACGCGGCCAGGAGCGCTTCGGGATCTACTGCACGCCTTGTCACGGGGACGACGGTTCGGGGCAGGGCATGGTGCACCTGCGAGCGCGCAGCTTGATGCAGGGCACCTGGGTTCCACCGGCAGACCTGCGTCAGGACACGCTGCGATACAAGTCGGTGGGCGAGCTGTTCGATGGCATTACCCGTGGCGTGCGCAACATGCCCGCCTATGGCCGCCAGGTCGACGCCGCGGATCGTTGGGCCATCGTGTTGTACTTGCGAGCTTTGCAGCACGCGCAGGGCGCCCGCATCGAAGATATCCCCGAGTCAGAGCGCAAAGGGCTGGAGTGACGGAAGCATGAGCCACGGCGAGCAAGCACATCTCGATGATCGCATCACGCTGGATGCGGACGGCGGAGCTCTGTTCCGTGGGTTCGCAATTGCCGGCGTCGCGGGGCTCGGCGTCGCGGCGCTGCTGGGCATGTCGGATACCGCGAAGTTGCAGCGCGCCTATCTGGTCGCCTTCATGTACGTCCTGAGCGTCGCGCTCGGGGCGCTCTGGTTCGTCGCGATCCAGCACCTCACCAACGCCAAGTGGAGCGTGGCGGTGCGGCGTGTGGCCGAAATTCTGGCCAGTAGCATGCCGGTGGTTGCGGCGCTGTCGCTCGGTGTGGTCGTGCCGATGCTGGCGGGCAGCTCGGATCTCTACGTGTGGCTGGATCACGCGCGCGTCGAGCAAGATCACGTCCTGCATCACAAAGCCGCGTACTTGAACATCCAGTTCTTCATGGCGCGCTGGGTCCTGTACTTCGGGTTCTGGATCTGGCTGGGGCGGCGCTTCTTCAAGCTCTCAGTGCAACAGGACAAGGAGGGCGGCTCCCAGATCAGCAGCGCGCTCCAGCGCATCAGCGCGCCGAGCATGATCGCGTTCGCCCTGACCCTGACCTTCTGCGCGTTCGACCTGATCATGTCGCTCGACGCGCTCTGGTACAGCACGATGTTCGGCGTGTACTACTTCGCTGGCTGCGTGCTCGCTGGCTACTCCACACTTGGCCTCGCGCTGATGTGGGTTCAGAGCAAGGGCCGGCTCTCGCAGAGCGTGAACCAGGAGCACTATCACGACATCGGCAAGATGATGTTCGCATTCATCATCTTCTGGGCGTACGTCGGTTTCTCCCAGTTCATGCTGATCTGGTACGCCGACATCCCCGAAGAAACGCACTGGTTCCACTGGCGCTTCGAGGGCGACTGGAAGATCGTCTCGGCGCTGCTGCTGGGCACACACTTCGTGGTCCCGTTCTTCGGTCTGATGTCGCGCCACGTGAAGCGGAACAAGCGCAGCCTGGCGTTCTGGGCAGTCTGGATCCTGGTGGTCCACTACCTGGACCTGTTCTGGCTCGTGTATCCGAATGGAAGTGGCGACGTGCCGTTCGGTGCGGTCGACATCCTGTGCTGGATCGGCGTGCTCGGTATCTTCGGCGCCGGCGCTGTCTGGCGCGCGCAGAAGGTCAACCTGATCCCCACCGGGGATCCGCGCCTCGCAGATTCACTCGCGTTCGAGAACGTTTGAGCGCGGTGAGCAGCATCGTAGGTCAGGGAAGAAGGCATCGAGCATGGTAGCGCAAGCCGACAAGACCAATACTTCCGTGGTGGCCACCATCGTCGTCGTGGGCGCTTTCGCGATGATTTCGATCAGCGCGTTGATCACGGCCATGGTCCGCTCGGAGGAGGCGGAGGTGGATGCCGTGCGGCCCACGCACGCCGATCTGGACACCATCGCGGCGCTCGACAAGCAGCAGAACGATGACTTGCACGCTGCGCCGCACTGGTCGGACAAGGAGGCGCGCCGCGTCTCCATCCCGATCGAGAGCGCGATGAAGCAGGTGCTGGCAGAGCTGAAGAAGGATCCGAACCTGGCTTCGCCGCCCGTTCCGCCCGGCGTAGTCCTTCCACCCGCGCCTCCGCCGGTCGGCGCTGAAGGGGCGGGAGCCGAACCGGGCGCCTCGGGCGCTGCTCCAGGAGCAGCGCCCGCCGGTGCGACGGTGTCCAATCCAGCCGTGCCGGGCGCGGCGCCAACCCCAGCCGCGGGCGCACCGAGCCATGCAGCAGGGGCGCCGGCTCCGGCAGCCCCGGCGCCGCCTCCCGGCGCTCCGGCGGCACCTCCGCGTGGCTCCAGCGCCGCTCCGCCCACCGGAGCCTCGCCGAGCGCTGCTCCCGGGCCAGCGGCGCCAGCGACTCCGCCGGTTCCGCCGGCGAGGAAGTTGTAAATGGGTTTCGGGTCGATCTCTCGACTGGCGAGCTTCGCTCTGGGCGCTGCGCTGTGCTTCGGTTCGGCAGCAGTCTCCGCGCAGGTCGTGGTGGAAGACGGCGTCGTCACGCGCAAAGAAGCGCTGCCGAAGCGTCTCGAGGGGATCGACATCGAAGAGCACCTGGACCGCCCCTTGCCGTTGGGGCTGCAGTTCAAGGACACGCACGGGGAGACGGTCGCGCTCTCCAAGTACGTGCAAGGCCAGCGCCCGGTGATCTTCACGCTGAACTACGCGAACTGTCCGATGCTCTGCAGCCTGCAGCTGAGCGGGCTGGTGAGCGCGCTGAACAGGCTCGACCGCCAGCTCGGCAAGGACTTCGAGATCGTCACGGTCAGCGTGGATCCCAATGAAACGACGGCGCGCGCCGCCGAGACGGAGGAGCGTTACCGGGGGGATCTGACTCGCGTAGAGGGACGCGAGGCGTGGCACTTTCTGACCGGGACCAAGGCCAACATCGATGCGTTGGCCGACGCCCTGGGCATCCGCTACGCCTACAACGAGAAGCGCAAGGAATACGTCCATCCGGCTTCTCTCGTGCTGAGCACGCCCAGCGGGCACGTATCGCGCTACCTGTACGGCATCGAGTACCACCCGCGCACGCTCTCACTGTCTCTCGTCGAAGCGGCTCAGGGCAAGGTGGGCTCGAGCGTCGACCGACTGATCTTGTATTGCTTTCACTATGACGAGACCGAGGGGAAGTACGCCCCAATGGCGATGAACATCATGCGCATCGCAGGCGGTCTCACCGCGTTTTGCTTAGCGAGCTTCCTGGGAGCATATTGGCTGCGGCAGCTCCGCCGGCGTGGAGCCCGTGCTGCAGGTCCCCTGGTTGCTTCAGCGAAGGATGCCGGCTCATGAACACCATGCTCGCGCTACTACTCGGAGCCCGATTGCTCGGCGCTCGACTCCTTGACATTTCGGGCCGTGGAGGCGAGCTCCTCGGGCGGCTCGCGGCCGTGGCCGCCCCGGCGGGGGGATTGCCCGATCCGCCGAAGGTCCCGCCGTCTCCCTGGTTCTGGATGCCGAACTCGGCCTCCAACTTCGCCAGCGCGACCGACGGAATGTTCGACACGCTGCTCTGGATCAGCCTCGCCTGCATGATCGGCCTCGCCTACGCGATGGTGAGCTTCTGCCGGCGCTATCGCGCCACCTCGCGCGAGGCGAACGAGCCGGCGGAGAGCCAGGCCGATCACAGCAATACGCTGGAAATCACCTGGTCGATCATCCCGCTCTTCGTGGTGATCGGCGTGTTCGTGGTCGGCTTCAAGCAGTTCGTCGATCTCAAGACGCCGCCGCGTGCCGCTTACGAAGTGCATGCCACTGGCCAGCGCTGGAAGTGGGGCTTCGAGTACCCCGAAGGGCTCACGCATCCCGAGTTGCACGTGCCGCTCGGCAAGGACGTGCGCATCCTGCTCCAGTCCGTGGACGTGATCCACAGCCTGTACATCCCGGAGTTTCGCGTGAAGCAGGACGCGGTGCCGGGCCGCTACACGGAACTCTGGTTCAAGGCCACGCAGGTGGGCACCTTTCCCATCTACTGCGCCGAGTACTGCGGCACATCGCATTCCGACATGCTGAGCCGCGTCGTTGTGCACACTCCCGAGGACTTCAAGGCCTGGGTGGCGGAAGAGATCCGCAAGATTGAAGCCATGCCGCTAGTGGAGCTGGGCGAGCTCACCTTCAACCAGGCGGGCTGCTCAACCTGCCATTCGCTCGACGGCAGCGCGAAGGTCGGGCCGACCTTCAAGGGTGTGTTCGGTCGCCAGGAGAAGATCTTCGGGAAGGGCACCCTGACCGTCGACGAGAACTACATCCGTGAATCGATCCTGGAGCCGCAAGCCAAGCTCGTCGAGGGCTTCCCGCCGGCGATGCCCACGTTCAAGGGGCAACTGTCCGATCGGCGCATCCTCGGCCTGGTCGAGTACATCAAAACCTCCGCGTCCACCGGTGAACCCGTGCCGAAGTCGGCTCCGCCCGGCGACGCGCCCCCCAGCAATCCACCCGCAGACGCGAAAGGCGGCCATCCATGACCTCACCGAGCGCCACAGCGGACGTCCTAGCGCCGCCCGCCGAATCCGACAGCGATAATTATCTCACCCACGACAAGGGCATCCTGTCGTGGCTGTTGACTCTCGATCACAAGCGCATCGGCGTCATGTACCTGATGTGCGTGGTGGGTGCGTTCGCCCTGGGCGGCCTGTTCGCGCTGCTCGTGCGTACCGAGCTGCTGACCCCTGGGCGCACCATCGTCGAGCACGACACCTACAACCAGCTGTTCACGCTGCACGGCGCGGTGATGGTGTTCCTGGTGATCATCCCCGGGATTCCCGCGGCGCTCGGCAACTTCGTGCTCCCGCTGCAGTTGGGCGCAAAGGACGTCGCATTCCCACGGCTGAATCTGGCGAGCTGGTACCTGTGGGTGACGGGGGCACTGTTCCTGGTCGTGAGCCTGGTCACCAACGCCGCGGACACCGGCTGGACCTTCTACACGCCGTACAGCACGACCACGACGACCAGCGTCATCCCGGCCCTGTTCGGCGCCTTCATCCTGGGCTTCAGCTCGATCTTCACCGGGCTGAACTTCATCACCACGATGCACAAGATGCGGCCCCCGGGGATGACCTGGTTCCGCATGCCGCTCTTCCTGTGGGCGCTCTACTCGACGGCGGTGATTCAGGTGCTGGCCACGCCCGTGCTGGCGATCACGCTGCTGATGCTGATCGTGGAGCGCTTCGTCGGCATCGGTATCTTCGACCCTGCGCTCGGCGGGGATCCCGTGCTGTTCCAGCACTTCTTCTGGTTCTACTCGCACCCCGCCGTGTACATCATGATCGTGCCGGCGTTCGGCGTGGTCAGCGAGATCATCGCGGTCTTCTCGCGCAAGCGCATCTTTGGCTACAAGTTCATCGCGCTCTCCAGCGTGGCCATCGCGATCCTGGGTTTCCTGGTCTGGGGGCACCACATGTTCGTGAGCGGGC
This sequence comes from Polyangiaceae bacterium, assembly GCA_025936205.1. Next base: position 11,686 of record JAICTU010000168.1, read on the forward strand.
AGTCGGTGCTCGCAGGCACGATCTTCAGCGGCATCACCTTCCTGATCGCCATCCCGACGGCCATCAAGGTCTTCAACTGGATCGCCACCATGTACAAGGGGCGCATCCACCTCGATACGCCGATGCTGTACGCCCTGTTCTTCTTGTGGGTGTTCTCGATCGGCGGCCTGACGGGCATCATGCTGGGCGTGATGAGCCTGGACGTGCATTTGCACGACACCTACTTCGTCGTGGCGCACTTCCACTACGTGATGATGGGCGGCGCAGTCACGGCCTTCTTCGGCGGCCTCCACTACTGGTGGCCCAAGATGTTCGGTCGCATGTACGACGAGAAGTGGGGCCGAGCTGCCTGCTGCCTGCTGTTCGTCGGCCTCAACACGACGTTCTTCCCCCAGTTCATCCTGGGTACCCGCGGCATGCCGCGGCGCTACTACAACTACCTGCCGGAGTTTCAGTCGTTGCACCAGCTGTCCTCGCTGGGCGCCTACTTGATGGGGATCTCCTTCCTGATCGTCGCAATCTACTTGCTGCGCTCGCTGCGCAAGCCGATCGACGCGCCGGCGAATCCGTGGGGCGCCAACACCCTGGAGTGGCGGACCGTTTCGCCGCCGCCTTACTACAATTTCCACGACACCCCCGAGGTCGCGGAGGGCCCGTACGAGTACGCCGACTGGGTCTATGACAAGCGCGAGCGAGGCTACGTTCGGCGGTCTCCCGGGGACACCCCGCACCCCGGTTCGTCGACTGGCTCCTGAGCGAGGATATTCATGGCCCAACTAGTCGCTGACCAATTGCCGCAACACGACCCCTCGGGGGGTCACGGGCACGGGCATGCTCAGGACGCCGAGCACGCGAACAACCCGTTCCTGGCGCATCATTTCGACACACCCAAGCACCAGTTCGAAGCCGGCAAGCTGGGCATCTGGATCTTCTTGATCACGGAGATCCTGTTTTTCGGTGGGCTCTTTTGCGCCTACGCGATCTATCGCTCGCTGCACCCGCAGGTGTTCGTCTACGCGCACTACTACCTGGACACGTTCTGGGGGGCGCTGAACACGGGCGTGCTGATCTTGAGCAGCTTGACTGCGGCCTGGGCCGTGCGAAACGCGCAGCTCGGCGAGCAAAAGAAGCTGGTCTTCAACATCATCGCGACCATCTCTCTGGCGTTCTGCTTCTTGTGCGTGAAGTACGTCGAGTATTCGCACAAGTTCCACGAGCAGACGCTGCCGGGCCGCTACTTCAACCCGGAGCACGAGGTCTGGGAGCTCCCGTCGTACCAGCGCGCGCATGAGCGCTCTGCGCACGGCTCCGAGGCTCAGGCGCACGCCGTCGAGCCGCAGGCGAAGTCCGTGGGCGAGGTGGTGGCCGCGGCCACGGGCACCACCCCTGTGGCGCCAACCCCTGGGGCTCTGGGCGCTGCCGCTCCGGCGGCCGGTGGGGAAGAGGGCAAGGAGACCAAGGTGGCTCCTCCGGGCGCGCCAGTGCGGCCGCGCAACGTGGGCGTGTTTTTCAGCATCTACTTTTGCATGACGGGTCTGCACGGCATCCACGTCGTGGCAGGCATCATCACCTGGCTCTGGATCCTGCGCCGCGCGTTGCGGGGAGAGTTCGGGCCTTCGCACTTCGGTGCGGTCGACTATGCCGCGCTCTACTGGCATCTCGTCGACCTGATCTGGATCTACCTGTTCCCGTTGCTCTACCTGATTCACTGAGCGGTACCGAAGGAAGACCTGAGACATGAGCACTCATCAGCACTCGGCGAATGGCTCGCCGGAATCCGGTAACGAGCGGCGCGACGGCCACCACGACGAGATCTCGCACGTCACGCCGATGAAGCTGCTGTTCGGCGTTTGGGGCGCACTGATGGTCCTCACGGTGGTGACCGTCGCCGTGACGTTGATCGACTTCGGCGCTCAGACCAACCTGATCATCGCGATGGCGATCGCCACGATCAAAGCCGGTCTGGTGGTGACCTACTTCATGCACTTGCGCTGGGACCGGCCGTTCCACACGCTGATTTTTCTGGGGTCGTTGCTCTTCGTATCGCTCTTCATCTCCATGACCTTGCTGGACAAGTCGGAGTACGAGGGTTCGATCGAGGAGATGTACCTCAAGAAGGGCCAATAGCTCTCGAACCCGGGGTCCGTCGGGCTCACGAGCATGCCGCCTTGCGGCAGTTTTTCAGGGCCGGGCCTGTGACCAGCGTCGTTGCGCGGCACCTCGGGGCGCGCGCCGTCTCCCGTTCGGGTATCCTGGCGCCGCATGGTGTACGTGGAGCTGACTGCGCACCTCTTCACGTTCTTTCCCGAGCTGAAGGGGCGCCGGCTCGAGCTGGAGGCGGATACGGTCGCCGCGATTGTGCGCAGGTTGGACGAGCTCGCGCCGGGGATAGCGCTTTACGTCTGCGATGAGCGGGGGAGCTTGCGCCCGCACGTCAACGTATTCATCGGTGAAAATCGCGTGAACGACCGCCAGGGGCTGACGGATCGCGTGCCGCCTGGGAGCCGTGTCTGCATCATGCAGGCGCTGAGCGGAGGATGAAAGATGGGAGCCAGCTCGGATCGGATTCTGATCGGTACGCGCAAGGGTACGTTTGCCGTGGAGCGGCGTGCCCACCGGCAATGGCGGCCGACGCTGCTCGGGCACGCCGGCGTGGGCGTGAACTTCGTGGCGCGTGATCCGCATACGGATACGCTCTGGGCAGCGCTGAGCCACGGGCACTGGGGTGCCAAGCTCTCGCGTTCCAGGGACCACGGCGCAACCTGGGAAGATGCGCCGCAGATCAGCTATCCGGAAGGCGCTCGCTATCTCGACGTGCCACCCGGCGCCGACCCGGGGGGACACAAGCCCGCCTTCAAGGCTGCCAAGCTGCAGAAGCTGTGGTGCATCGCGTTCGGTCCTCCCGGGCGCCTCTATGTGGGCACCATCCCGGGTGGCTTGTTCGTGAGCGACGACGCGGGCGAGTCGTTCTCGCTCAATCTGCCGCTGTGGAATCACGATTCCCGTGGTGGCGACCTGTTTCACGGGGAAGGCAGCGGCGTCACTCATTGGTTCGGGACCCCAGCTTCCGAGTCGGGGGAGTTTGCTCCGGGGATCCATTCCATCGCCGTCGACCCTCGCAATCCGGATCGAGTGCTGGTGGCGATCTCGACGGCAGGTGTGCTGGAGACAACCGATGGCGGCAAGAGCTGGCGTAGCCGCAACCGCGGCCTGCTCATGGACTATCTTCCTGATCCGAGCGCCGAGTGGGGGCATGATCCCCACTACCTGGAGCTCTGTCGCGCGCAGCCCGATCACGTCTGGCAGCAGAATCACTGTGGGGTGTTCTTCAGCAGCGATGGCGCCGCCACCTGGAAGAAGGTGAGCCAGCCAGCGCAGGGCGTCCATTTCGGTTTTCCCGTTGCCGTCGACGCCGAGAGGGGAAAGACGGCGTGGGTGGTGCCGGGCAAGAGCGACATGCAGCGCACCACCGTCGACGGCGGGCTATTTGTAGCGCGCAGCGACGACGGCGGAGAGAGCTGGCAGGCGTTGCGCAAGGGGCTGCCGCAGGAGAACGCCTATGACGTGGTCTATCGCCATGCGCTGGCGAACAGCGGCGATGCGCTCGCTTTCGGCAGCACCACGGGCAACCTCTATGTGAGCGAGGATCGCGGTGAGAGCTGGCAGGTGGTCGGCAACAACCTGCCGCCGATCTACAGCGTGCGCTTTGCGTGACCCCGGTGCAGCTGATAGTGGCGCCATGGGCCCGACTGCTGGTTCACGCACCAGAGGCCAGCGTCGGGTCCTGCGGCAGCTGACAACAGAACGACCCCCCCCCCAGGCCCGCGGCGACTCCGCGGGCGAGCTAGCGGCGAAGCCGGGGGAAGGACTCAGAGACCGGGCGGAACCTGCGTGGTTGGTCCGGGACGAGACGGTTCCTCTGCTTCCTCTTCCACCTTCTGCGGGCCTTCGATCAGCGCGTACGCAGAGTGGTTGTGGATCGATTCGAAGTTCTCCACTTCGACCGTGTAGGAGAGCACCCGCGGGTCGGAGTTCAAGGCCTGCGCCACGTCGCGGGCGAGGTCCTCGACGAACTTCGGGTTGTCGTAGGCCTGCTCGGTCACGAACTTCTCGTCCGGGCGCTTGAGCACGCCGTATAGCTGGCTCGAGGCTTGCTGCTCGGCGATGTCGATCAGATCCTCGATCCAGATCGTCTCGCGCGACTCGACCGTGAGCGTGATGTGCGCTCGCTGATTGTGAGCCCCGTACGCCGAGATCTTCTTCGAGCAAGGGCAGAGGCTGGTGGCCGGCACGAGAACGCGGGTAGACAGGCTGTCGACCCCCTCGCTCACGCGACCGAGAAACGTCACCTCGTAGTCCATCAAGCTGGCGACGCCCGTCACCGGCGCGCGCTTCTCTACGAAGTACGGAAACTTCATCTCGATGTAGCCGGTTTCCGCGTCCAGGCGCGAAGCCACCTCGAACAGCATTCCCCGGAACGACTCCACCGAGAGCGCGTTCTCATTGCCGCTCAGGATCTCGACGAAGCGCGACATGTGAGTGCCTTTGAAATCCTGAGGCAAGCTCACGTACATGTTGAAGTCGGCGACGGTATGCTGAAATCCGCTCGAGCGGTCCTTGACCAAGACGGGGTGACGGATGCCTTTGACGCCGACCTTGTTGATCGGAATGCGACGCAGGTCGGGGCTAGCTTGAACGTCGTGAGTGTCTTGAATCGAGGTTAGTGCTGCGCTCATTGGGTTTTGACTCGCGATGTTAAGGCCGTTGCCGCCGCCTGGGTTGCTGGCTGGGGTGTTGTCGTCGGTCGGGCTACGGTTCAAGGCTGGGGGTGCGGGGTGTCCCGCGGGGGAATCAAGACGGGGATCAAGACGCGGGGTCGAAGATGCGGGTCTAGCCGAGCGCCACGAGGCGCTTGCGGATTCTTCCCCGGAGGTGCCTCGGCGTGCGGGATGCCCCCGCGACTCCGGGGTGCCCCGTGAAACTGAGGGGCACAGACCTGAGGGAGTTCAATGGAGTCCGGAAAGTCTGTGCGGTATCGCCTAAGCTGCCTGCCTTGTAGTGCATGCGACCGCGTTTGTTAACCGCAAGTGGCAAGGAGCCGGTTGGCCGGCTAAGCATTTAACGCGCTCGCTCGACCCTCCTGGAGCACGATGGACCGAGATGCAACACCTCAGCGGCCGCTCGCCGTCGGAGAGGGTAGCGCGACCTCGAGAAAGCCTTGCAACAGGTCGCCGTCCTGCAGGAGTGCCGCCGCGGCGC
>JAICTU010000599.1 GCA_025936205.1 Polyangiaceae bacterium
CCACCAGCCGCCGCGCGAGCAGCGGCGGTTCCGCGATGACGGCCTCGTGTTGCCAGGGCCGGCGCGCGCTTTCTTCCCGCTCCAGTGCGCTGCCGGTGAGGCCGCTCGCGCTGGCGGCGACCACGCCCGCGAACGGTGCGGGTGCCAGCTCGAGCGACAAGCGCGCGCTCAGCGTCTCCAGTGGCTCGAGCCGCCGCGGAGCGCCGGCCTTCAGCACGAGATCACTCGCGCGCGGCCCGCAACTCGCGAGCAGCGCGGCCAGCAGGGCCGCTACGGACCGCAAGGCGCGGCCCCGAAGGCCGCGTCACACTCCGGATCGTCCTTCGCTTTCGCGAGGGCCGTGACGGCGTGGAACGTCCGGCACAACAGGTTATTGCCCTGCGGCGGCGGGTTCACGGTGTAGTGCGCGCCCTGGTCGAAGTTCTCGAACGCGTTGGCCGAGGCGCCACTCAGCTTGCCGCAGCTGTCGAGGCACTTGGCCTCGGCTGACGTCGGGTCGGCGCCGTTCAGCGCCGCAAACTTCGTCGGGCAAGCGTTGCTCAGGATCGTGCAGTACGACTCGCAGTTGTTCGCGCCGCAGTGCCCGTCGCCCGTGGGCCCGGCATGCGTGCAATGCAGATCCGGGCCTTCGTCCAGCGCATTGTAGGAGTGATAGCGCCGGCAGCGCACCGTGTTCTGGCTGCCGTCGCCGGGGTCGCCGGGGGCTAGCACCTTGCACACGGCGTTGCACTCGGCCGCGTCCTTGTATACGGCGAACTCGTTCTGGCAGGCGTTCATCACCTGCTCGCAGTACTTCGTGCAGTTCTCCTCCGGCGAGAGCTCGGGGCCGTCGGAGCAGGGGAAGGTGGTGGCTGCCTTGGGCACGGTCTGCGTGTGCAGGCAGTGTGTCGCCGCCGTTTGCGCGCTCACGGCGGCTTCCGACACGTGCACCAGGCGGCACTGCAGCGAGTCGCCCTTCTGGTCGCGCGCGGCATCGAACGTGGCCAGCTTCGGCACCGCCCGGCAATTGGCCTTGCACTTGTCCAGGTCGAGCAGGTCGTCCTCGTAGGTCTGACCGGGGACACCGGTGCAGACCTGCTGGCGCAGCGAGCAGAACGAGTCACAGTCGTCACCGCAGTAGCCGTCACCACCGGGGCCGACCTTCGGGCAGTTCTCCTCGGGCCGCGCGTCGAACTCCGTCTCCTGCAGCTTCTCGAGCCGGCAGGTGACGGTGTTCTTGTTGTCGGAGGCGCCGAGGTTCGGTCCGCCTGGATCCATGTGCTGGCACACCGCCATGCACTGCTCCGGATAGTCGTAGACCTTGTAGTCTCCCTGACAACGGTCCGACACTAGCCCGCAGTACTGGCTGCACAGCGCGAGGTGCTCGTCGTAGTTGCGCTCGTCGACGATGCAGGCGCCGAGGGAAAAGAGCAGCAGGCTGACGGCGCCGGCGAGCCGCACGGCAAAACGAGACTTGCGCGCTGTCATCAGAACCTACCCGAGAAAGAGACCTGACCCGCACCCGGCATCAGGTGGGCATCGAAGGTGACACCGCTCACGAACCCCGAACTCGTGGCTGGGCGCGCTGCCGTTTCCGAGCCCGAGCCCGCCGTGAAGAACAGATAGGTGGCGGTCCCGAGCGCCAGAGCGCCGACGACGTAGGAGACATTTGCAATCGTCGCGGCGGTCCGCGCTTGCTGATTCAAGTCAGCGGCCTCCTGGGTGATGCAACCCGACGGACAGCCCGCCTTCGACTCGTCATCTTTGTCGGAGGCGCGCAGCCCGAAGGCCACGCCGACACCGATCGCGACCAGGCCCGCGCCTCCCACGATGTAGCTCACCGTGCGGTCGGGGCCTGGCGCGCCGGGAGAAGCAGCAGGCGTACCGAGCGAGAGCTCTGCGGCAGCCGAACCTGCAACCGGGGCGGCAGGGGCTGCCGCCCCGCCAGCGGCTGCGCTCTGCGCGGGCGTGTCATACGGCGTCGCGACCGCGCCCGGTGCCGCTCCGTTGTTGCCAACGAGCACCGGGATCTGCAGATTCCGGTAGTCGGCGTTGGGCTTGATCTCGATCACGTTCGACCAGGTGGCGCGCCCGGGCGCTCGCGCGCTGATCTCGTGTTGACCAGCGTCGACCGGGAACGGCACTCCGAACAGCCCGGTCGACAGCACACGGTTGTCGAGCAACAGCTCGAAGCCGGGCACGCGATTGCCCTGCGGCACCAGCAGCACCAGCTTGGACAGACTCGGGGCCAGCCGCCGCGCCCGCTCGTCGGCGATGCGGGTCCGCTCCCCTTGACCGGCGGCGGCGGCCGCGGAGGACGCTTCGCGATAGATCGCCCAGGCGCTCGCCAGGCGGCCGGAGCGCTCGTAACAATCGCCGAGGTAGAGCAGCGTGCCCACTCCCGGGTCGATCTCCTGGCTCTGCTCGAAGCGCCTGCAGGCACTCTCGAACTGGCCCTGGGAGAGCAGCTGCTTGCCTTCGTCAAAGAGCGCCTCGGCCGCCGCCTTCTGTTGCGCATCCGTCTGCGCCCAGGCGGCGCTGGGCGCGCCGAGCACCGCGAGGGGGGCGCTGACGAGAGAAAGCAGAAGGCCCCAGGCAACGCCTGCCTTCGGACGTGGTCCCGTCATGTACGCTCTCTACAACGACAGCCGCGCGACGCGCTATTCCCGGCCACCAAAATCGGGCACATCCACTACTCCTGCTCGGGGAGACGGCTCGTTCTTGGGTTTGTCGCCCTGATCTGGGGCGATGGCCCGTGGAGGCGTCGCCCGCGCGGGAATCGGCGGGACGGGGTGCGCGCTCCCTGCCGCCACCGAGGCTGGGACCGGCGGCTTGGCTGCGGGGGGTGCCTTGGCCGCGCTGGTGGCCGGTGGAGCTGGACCTGCGCTCGCCGGGACGGATAGAGCGGGCGGGGCGACGGGGCGGGCAGGCGGGGCGGTCGCCGCCGTGGAGCTGCCGGCGCCGTCGACCACGCGCACGCGCGGGGTGTCGCTCTCGGATCCACCCGACGACGCGGGCGCGGGCTCCGGCAACGTGGGGGCAGCGACGGGCTGCGCGGCGGGCGCCGCAGCGGCCTCGGGCGGAGCCGCCTTGTGCTGGGCTTCTGGGCGCTGCGCCGCCGGCGTATTCGCCAGGTGGCTCTCCGTCACCTTCGCCTGCGGCGTGGGCACGACACCGGCCAGAGGCGCTGGCGAAACCAGGTGAGACACCCAGTAAGCGCCCAGACCCACGATGCCGAGCAGGACGACCAGTGAGATCCCGTGGCGTTGCCAGGAACGATGCCGACCGCGCTGGGTGTTCCCCCAGGCGCTGGGCACGCCGGAGGCTCCCGGCGGCTCGCTGCGATCCGCGCCCGGCGGGGCGCCCGCAGTGGCCATGCCGTTGCCAGGCGCTCCTTCCGCGCTGGGGCTGGGGCTGCCGGGCATCGGGCTACTGAGCATCGGGCTGCGGGCCATCGGGCTGCTGGCGATCGGGTTGACCATCGACCCCGGCAGCGACCCCCGGGAGCCCTCGAAGCGAGCCGAGGGCAGGGGAGTGCCCAGCGAGCTGATCGCGGCGTCCGCGAACGGCCTCAGCGCCTCGCGCAACTCGCTCGCCGTCTCGAAGCGCTGTTCGCGCTCCTGGCACAAGCAGCGCGCGACCACGCTCTCCAGCTCGAGCAGGCCGGCATCACGCTGCAACAGCGTGGTGCGCGTGCCGGCGAGGATCGAGCGCACCAGCTGCGGCACGCTGTCCCCATTGAAAGGTACCTGACCCAGGATCAGCTCGTGCAGGATCACACCCAGCGACCAGATGTCGGCGCGCCCATCGACGTTGCGCGACGACTCCAGCTGCTCGGGGGACATGTACGCGGGCGAGCCCATCAGCGTGGCCGTGTCCGTGAGCGAGAACTGCTGCGCGGTGCCGTTGATCTTGGAGATGCCGAAGTCGAGCACCTTGATCGAGCCCTCGCCGCGCGAACCCTCTGCCAGGAACAGATTGGCGGGCTTCAGATCGCGGTGAACGATACCGCGTTCGTGCGCTTCGGCCACCGCCTCACAGGCCTGCATCACGTAGCGCACCGCCACGGGAACCGGCAGCGGACCCCGCTCGCGCAGCTCGTGCGCCAGATCTCGCCCCTCAAGGTACTCCATCACGATGTAGGGAATGCTGTTGCCGTCCGGATTGCGGGCAGATGCTCCGAAGACCAGCGTCCCCACATCGAGCACGCGCGCCACGTGCTGGTTCTTGATCTTGGCCGCGGCGCGCGCTTCGCGCCGGAAACGCTCCGCCCCGTCGGAGTTCCGGGCGAACTCCGGGTACAGGAACTTCACCGCCACCGGCTGCTCCAGCTCGATGTGCCAGGCGCGCACCACCACCCCCATCGCGCCCGCGCCGATCACGTGCTCGATCCGGTATTTGCCCGCCAGCTCTTCACCCGGATGGATGGGCGGCTGACGCGGATCAGCGGAGTCGTGCAGCGTGGGGTATCCCGGGGAAGTCACCAAAGCCCTCGTTGTGGCGGTACGCGAAGTATCGTCGATGACGCCGGGTCAGCCCACGGCCGATGACAATCGACCCACGAACCTAACATTCCTCCCACCCCGGCGCCAAGCCGCCCAAACTGGTACGCGCCCCATCATTTTCAGCCTTTGGCGCACTTCGGGAGTGCGTCACGCGCGGCCTCGCCAGAACGGCTCGCGCCCGAGTGGCCGGCGGCCGAGTCGGCGCGCGCTGGGACCTTCCTCTTCACGGACGGAGCTGCGCGACAGTGGTCGCGCCCGCCGTGTTGCAGCGGGAGGACTTTCTGCATCGGGCCGCAGGCGGGGCTGGGCGCGGAGGGGCGTGACAGGGCAGAGGTCCGGCAGCGGACTTCGGCGAGCGCCGGCGTGAGGGCAGCGCGGCGAGCCGCGCGTACCGCAGCGAGTGGCGTCCTCGTGGCGCGGAGCGAAGCGTGTGCGCGATTGTGTCCGCGCGCCGTCACACTCGCGCAGGCG
>JAICTU010000648.1 GCA_025936205.1 Polyangiaceae bacterium
CTACCCCGGCTGTCGTAGCCGCGGCGCCCGGCGCGCCCCGCGATCTGCTGAAAGTCGCGCACCGAGAGCAGCACGACGTTCTCGCCGTCGTACTTGCACAGCTGCGTGAACAGCACGCTGCGGATCGGTACGTTCACGCCCACGCCCAGCGTGTCGGTTCCACAGATGATGCGCAGCAGGCCCTGTTGAGCCAGGCGCTCCACCAACCGGCGATACTTGGGCAGCATGCCGGCGTGGTGCACCCCGATGCCGTGCGGCAGAAAACGAGCCAGCTCCCTGCCGAAGGGACTGTCAAAGCGCAGCTGCCGCAGCGCCAGCTTGATCTGCTGCTTGTCCTCTTTCGAGGTGAAGTTCAGGCTCAGCAGATCCTGCGCCTTTTCCACCGCGGCCCGCTGCGAGAAGTGGACGATGTAGATCGGAGCTTTGCCCGCGCCCACCAGGCGCTGGATGGTCTCTTCGAGCGGGGTCTCGCTATATTCGTAGTCGAGCGGAACGGGGCGCTCCAGCGAGCGCACCAGGCGCGCCGGCGCCCCGGTGCGGCGCTCCAGCTCCTCCACGAAGAATTCCGGCTTACCCAGCGTGGCGCTCATCAGCAGGAAGCGTGACTCGGGCAGCGTCAGCAACGGCAGCTGCCAGGCCACGCCGCGATCGCGATCCGAGTAGTAGTGGAACTCGTCCATCACCACTACGTCGGCGTGCGCCTCTTTGCCCTTGCGCAGCGCCAGATTCGCCAAAATTTCTGCTGTACAACACAGGATGGGTGCGTCGCGGTTCACACTCGCATCGCCGGTCAGCATGCCCACGTTGCGCGGGCCGAGCGCCGCGCACAGATCGAAAAACTTCTCGTTCACGAGCGCCTTGATCGGCGCGGTGTAGAAGGCAAAGCGCCCCTCGGCGAGGGCCTTGAAGCAAGCCGCCAGCGCAACCAGCGACTTGCCGGACCCGGTGGGCGTGTTCAGCACCACGTTATTGCCCGAGAACAGCTCCAGGATGGCCTCATCCTGGGCGGGATACAGCTCGACCCCGATCTCCTCGACGTAGCTTAGAAATAGCTCCAGCAGCTGATCACCGGTGGGCGGCGGATCGAGATCCGGCAGCCGGCGTTCGAGAGGCGCGCGCGCGACGGGGTGCGGGGTATCCCCGCTAGAACTGTCGAATGGCATCGTCACGCTGGGCTCGAAACTCGGGTCGCCGCCGGAGTCGGCGCGGAGCTCTGCACATACAGGGTACAGCCCCGCTCCGTGCTCAGCGTGTGCGCGCCACCGGGGGGAAAGCGCAGCCATGAATGCTTCCGGTAGCTGCCGTACTCGTCGCTGAACTCGCCTTCGAGCACCAGGATCTCCTCGCCCTCCGGGAACGCGATCGGCCCGACCCGCACGCCGGGCGCCACCCGGGTCAAGTGCTTGCGCTCGGGGAAACGCGGATCGGCGTACAGCGGGATGCGCCCGACGCCGGCAATGCCTACGGGCTGCCAGGCGTCGCCGCTGCCCGCAAAGCACTGGCTGTCCACGCGCACCGTGCCCCGTTCGCCGGGAGCCTGGCGCAGCTTGACGAACAACAGGCAACCCGCCCGGGAGAACGGCGCGTGGCTGAAGCCCTCGGCGTGTAACAGGAAGGTGCCCGCCGGATAGTCGCCGTGCTCGTCGGAGAACACCCCTTCCAGCACCAGGATCTCTTCGCCCGCCGGGTGCGGGTGCGAGGGGAAGCTGCTGCCGGCATCGTAGCGCACGATCGAGGTGACCCGGCCGGATTCACTGCTCGGGGTGCGGGGTGCCCCCGCAGACTCGATCCGGTTGTGCTCGAGGCGCTTGCGCCAGACGCTGGGCGTGGGGCTCTGTACCCAGGACAGCTCATCCGCGTGCAAGATGTGCGGCGCGGCGGGGGACGCTGGCATGCGTCCCTCTTAGCTCATTCCGCGGCGCGCGCGGCGGCCGTTCGGGGCCCCGCCGGGAATTCCTGGATGGTGGAGCGGCGCTCGGACAGTGACGCGAGGAGCTGGCACAGGGCCTGCCCCGCTTCACGCCGGGTGCTCGCGAGCGCGGACAGGTGGCGCGCGAGGTCGGCTAGAGAGAGCATGCCCACCAGCCGCTGATCGCGTGGCTCGACGACCACCAGCCGCCGCACACGCTCGAAGCGCATGCGCGCGATGGCCTCGTCCAGGGAGGTCGAGGGGACGCACGTGTGCAACCTTCCCGAGAGCAGGCTGGATACACTGATCCCGGAGAGCGGGCGCCCGCGGGTATAGGCGGCCATGCACAGGTCGCGATCGGTGACGATCCCGACGGCGCGCCCCTCGGCATCGACGACCGGCACTGCGCCACAGTCCCGATCCCACATGATCTGGGCGGCGCGGTGCAGCGTGTCATTGCCCGAGCAGGACACGACGCCACGGGTCATGATGCTCCCGACGTTGCCGCCGAGCGGCTCGTCCTCGGTGGACCAGCGTTCGAGCAAGCCGAGCACCTTGCGGCCCAGCTCGCGCGCCTGGCGCGACGCTTTCAGTTCCTGAAGCGACTTTCTGATGATCCCGTTGCTGCGGGCGCCAGCCATGCGCGCATCTCCTTCGTCAATGATAAACGCGCAGAGACGGTACCGGCTCTAGGGGTTGCCCCTGGCGGGTGTTCGACGGCGCGTCGGCCGCTGGGCAGAGAGGGTGCCCGAGAGTTACCGGGCCGTGCAGGTGACCTGCAAAGGATTGTTCGGATCGGAGAGGAACCCGGCCAAGACGCACACGCTGTTCGCGTTGCGCGGGCAAGCGCAGGCGCAGACCGACTCCTCGTCGTCGTAGCAGCGGTTGCTGAAGCGGAACACGCAGGCTCGGGAGTCCGTGGCTGACCAGACGAACCCCGGCTCGCAGCGCTGCAGATCGCTGGTCTCGAAGCGGAACGGGTCCTGATCCGACGAGCTGCCCCCACTCCCACCTCCGCCTCCGCTGCCCCCGAGGGAAGCCGAACCGCCGCTACCGCCCGATCCGCCGGTGCCGCCGACACCTCCAAGGCCGCCGGTTCCACCGCCACCGCCAGTCCCACCCGGCGAGGTCCCGCCCCCACTGCCCCCGACGACGGCCACCTGGTCGTCGATCAGCTGTTCCTCGACGATAAAGCCTCGCGCTCCGCATCCCGCGAGCTCCGCGAGCAGCGCCACCCCGGCACCCGCCGGAGCCCAACGCCAGAAATGACACCGCCGAACCCAGAGCCCACGCCAGCCCCTCGAGAGGCGGGTCACGTTTACCGACACCCAGGGAGGCTAGCGCTGGCCGCACACCCGGGCAAGCTCGCGTGAGCGAGTTCCGGGGCGTACCGCGAGCGGCCCAAGCGGGTCATCCTGATGAGCGGCAGTGCCGCAGGGCGCCGAGCCCCAAAACGATCTCTTCCCGACTTCTCCTCGGAATAGGGCCGCCTGGGTCGGAGTTGAATGGATGCAGCCACTCGGGCGGCCAGGTCCGACTCCACGCCTCCCTCGGGCAGGTCACGCCGAAAAAATGCGGGAGAAACATCTGGGAGATGCCCGCCCTCGTAGTCTCGTCCGAGTGGCTCCCCAACTCGCCACCACCAACGGAGGTCATGGCATGAAGAAGGCACCGGAACTCCTGCAGCACCTGCAACGCAAGCACCAGCTCCTCGAGCGCGAGCTGGGCGCGTTGCTCAGTCAGCCGTATTTGACCCCGGACGAGAGCCGCCAGGTGAGCGAGCTGAAGAAGCGCAAGCTGGTGGCCAAGGACGGCATCACGGCCCTGCGCCAGCAGATCGCGAGCCCCTGACAGCAACGGCCCTGCCGCCCGCTCACTCCGGATGCGCTCGGATCAGTGAGCGGGCAGGTCGCTGCCGAGCGCGGCGGCACCGTGCCCCAGAGCGGCCCAGGCGTGCTGCGCGAAGTCGATGCGCGTGAGCAGCGAGTGAGTGTGCTCGCTCATCCCCCCGATTACCTCGGGGGTGGCGCAGGCGAAGCAGTTCTCCGGGCTCCACTGCTGCCGCAACAAGAAGCCCAGCACCTTCTGCAGCAAGCGGAGCTGGTCCGGCTGCACACGACCATGTGCGCGCTCCAACGCGAGCGCTGCCGCCAGCGCCTCACCGAAGCCGGCCGCTCCGGTGTTGTGCGGCGGCACCAGATTGCCGAAACCGAAACCGCCGTCAAAGTCCGGGTCGGCGCCTTGCTCGCGCTCCAAGATCAAGCGGCCCTTGAAGCGCACATAGCGCAGGCAGAAGTCTTCATAGCCGGCATGGGGGTGCACCGTCAGAGC
>JAICTU010000450.1 GCA_025936205.1 Polyangiaceae bacterium
ATTACAGCTGGGCGTCTCCGAGCTGCGAAGTTTCGTTCTGCAGCTCGTCGGCGCCGGCACCCAGCTCGGGCTCCAACAGCAACCAAGCGAAAAGCCAGGCGCGCGCCAGCTCCGGTTGAGCATTTTCCCGATACAGCCTCGCGACGAGCAGGTTGGCTTCCGATGCGTGGGGAGCCAACCGCACCGAGTGCAGCGCGGCTTCCAGTGCGGCGGCAGGCTGCTGTCCCGCCAGGCAACGCGCGCGCGCCGTCCAGGCCGGCGCATGAGGATCGAGCGCATTCGCGCGATCGAACAGGCGTAGCGCGCGTGCCACGCTCTGCCGGCAGCCGAGTACGCCCAGGCGAGTCAGGATCTCCGGGCTCTGCCCGTCGCGCCCCAACGCCTGGCGATAGGCTTGCTCGGCCCCCGCGAAGTCCCCATGCTCTTCGCGGTACACGCCTTCGGCGTACGCAGCGTAGGCTTCCGGCTGGATATAGCGGCCTTTCACCGCGTGCCCATCGAATACGCGTTCAGTGCCGTGGCCGCTGCTGCAGGCGGTCAGCTCGAGGAGTGCCAACGCAAGCGCGAGCGCGGACCATGGCTGCGCGAAAAAGGGCTGACCACGGCCCGATCCGCTCACGCGCCCCGCAGCTCTTTCAGGATGCGGCGCGCCGCCGCGACGTCGAAAGCACGGATGGCCGCCAGCGCGCTCGCCACGCGATCCACTTCCTCGTTCACGGCGCCGGCGGCGGTGGCCACCGAGCGCGCATGCAGAGACATGTGTCCGCGCTGGATGCCTTCGGTCGCGAGCGCCCGCAGCGCGGCCAGATTCGACGCCAGCCCAGCGCTGGCTGCCAGCATCGCCAGATCGTCGGCAGAGGTGACCTGAGCCAGCTTCAGTGCGAGGCGCGCGGCGGGATGGACCCGCAGCGTGCCCCCGACGATGCCGAGCGCCAGCGGCATCACCAGTTCTCCCGTCAGCAGGTCGCCGTCGCGGCGCCAGGTGGCGAGCGGACGATAGCGGCCCGAGCGGGCAGCAAACGCATGAGCACCAGCCTCCACGGCGCGATAGTCGTTGCCGGTGGCCACCACCACCGAATCCACGCCGTTCATGATGCCCTTGTTGTGCGTGGCGGCGCGGTACGGATCGCGTTCTGCGAAGCGCGACGCCTGCACGATGCCATCGACCACTTCCGTGCCGTCGAGGGGCGGCGTGGAGCCATCTTCCGGGCGAGCCCGCAAGTCTTCCGCGCGGGCCACGCAGCGCACGCGCACGAGCCGCCGATCGCACAGATTCGAGAGAATGCGCAGGCCCAGGCGACCACCCGCCTCACGCGCGACTTCACAGCCCAGCGCCTCGGCGACGGAGTTGGCGAGGTTGGCACCCATCGCATCCTTGCAGTCGAGATACACGTGTACGACCAGCATGCCATCGCCGAGGTCGCGCACCTCCAGCGAACGCGGTCCGCCTCCGCGCGCCACCAACCCGGGCACGGCTTCCGCGGCCATGGCCAGCAACTCCAGCGTACGCCCACTCAGGCGATCGGCCGCCGCCACCGGATCGGCGACCTCCGTCAGCTGGATCTGAGCGGTCATCAGCGCTTCGCTGACGTCCGCTTGAAATCCGCCGGCGTTGCGCACGATGCGCGCGGCGTTGGATGCCGCGGCGATCACGCTCGGTTCCTCGACGACCATCGGCATCAGACGATCCTGGCCGTTGAGCCGCGCGTTCAAGGCAATGCCGAACGGCAATCCGTACGTCCCGAGCACGTTTTCGACGATCTTGTCGGCGAGGGCCGGGTCGAGCCCGCCCTGGTCGAGGCCCTGCACCAGTTCGTCGAAGGCTACGCCCGCCACGTCCGCGACGGCGCGCCGCCGCTCGACCAGGGGCAAGCGGTAGAAACCAGAGATGCGCGATTCACGGGCCACGGTCGGGAAGACTTTCTGGGGAACATCGATGCACGCCGCGGGCGTGTATCGTCAGTGGGAGCAGATGATGGTCCAGCGATGCCGCGAGATCACGGAACTCGCGGGGGGACGGGCGGTTTGAGACCCAGAGTACGATATCACCACCGCCCGCCCCGGAAGGGAGCACTACTGCACCAGCGCCCGCCGCGCGCGACAGCCGTTCTGCTTCCGGCGTGACGATGGGAATGGCCGCGGCCTGGCCGAGCGCCACGAAGCCGGCCCGCTGCAGCTCCAATTCGGCAATCAGGTCCGGCGTTTGCCCGCTTCGCAGCGCGTCGCTGGCGCGCTCGGCCGCTGCGCGGAGAGCGCCGAACAGAGCCGCGTGCTCGGCGGGAGCGCGAGCGCGGAACCGAGCGACCGCCTGGAGAAACTCAGCGGTGGAGGCGGCGACGGCGCTGGCCCAGGCTTCGACGACCAGGGTGCGCGGGAGAACCAACGGCTCGACCTCCAGGCGACCGTCAGCGCTGCGGCGCGCCAGCAGTGTGCCGCCCCAGGTGCTGGCGGCCACATCGATCCCGCTGCCGCCGCCTTGTGCCTGCTGGTGTGCGGCGAGCGCCGTGCCGAAGAGCGCCTGGCGCAGGTCCTCGTCGGAAGAAAACTGTCGTGGATCGGCCGCCGCCAACGACGCGACCAGGATGGCGGCGCTGGAGCCGAGCCCCAGCTTGCGGCCCCCGGAGCGCAGCGCCGAGGCATCGAAAGCTGGCGCCGCCACGCCGGGCAGGGCAACGCGCACCTCCGGCGTCACGAAGTCCGCGAGCTGCGCGCTGTCGCAGCAAACGTAGCGATCCACCGCCGTGACCAGGGCAGGGGCTCCTTCCAGCACGCTGTAGGCACCGGACAGGACGAGCTTGCCGGGAGCACAGGCCTTCATGGCTCGCTGACGACGCGCGCTCCATCTCCGATACCGCTCGTGATCACGCGCTGCACTCCGGGTACGGCCTGCAGCGCCGCGCTGACGCCCGCGCTCAGCTCGCGCGTGGTCAACGCCTTGACGTGCGGTCCGGCATCGATCGTGAAGTACACGAACGTGCCGTCGCGGCGCAGTTCGCGCACGCACTGCAAAGCGGCGACGGTCGCGGCATTCCAGTACAGCAGGGCGGGCCGCGCCGCGAGCATGCAGGCATGCATCAGCAGCGTGCTGTGCTCCATGGCTTCTCCCAGCCGCTGCAGATCTCCGGCGAGCAACGCTGCACGAACTTCCTCGTAGGCGAGCGGGGCGCTGTCGCGAAAGCTCGCGTAGTACGGGCTGCTGCGCTGAGTGAGCTGCATGGCGGAAGTGGATCCGACCGGTTTGGGTCCTGGATCGGTGACCGCCACGATCATCATCCAATCGCGAGCTACGGCCGGTACCTCCAGCGGCCGCGCAGAGCTGCCACCGGCTTCGATCGCGGCAAATCCGCCGAAGATCGAGCGCGCCGCGGAAACGGAGGCGGAGCGCGCCAGATCGCTGAGCTGCGCCAGGTTCGGGCTCAGGCCCGCAGCGGCGCTGGCAGCGACGGCGAGTGCCGCGAATCCGGAGGCGCTGGAGGCCAATCCGGACGCAGTGGGGAAATCATTCTGCGACTCCACGCGCGCACGGGTCTGGAGCCCTGCGGCGGCCCGCACCCGATCGAGCAGCGCGACGACCTTGGTGCAGGCGGCGGGCTCCTGCAGCTTGCCGTTCAGCAGGAGCTGGTCCGTTGTCGCAGCCGGCTCGAATGCCACGCGGGTCACGGTCGTCAGCGCCGCGAGCGTCATGGACAGGCTCGGCACGTCGGGCAGGTTGAGCGCCATGTCCCGCTTACCCCAGTACTTGGCGAGCGCGATGTTGGAGTGGGCGAGGGCCCGGCAGGATCCGGGGGCTGTCGCGCCGGGCTGCGAGGTGTCCTCGAGAGAGGGGGGCATCACGGATGGCATAGGCCGTTCAACTTCCGTACCAGCGAGGCTTCCCGGTTGGCCTCGCCCTTGGCTTGAGTGCGCAGGCGATTGAGCCGCGTTTCCTTCTCGGCTTCTTCTTCGGGGGTGCTCGACGGCTTGTCGAGCTCCTCCGCGAAGAGCCGGCTCTGGTGCGCGGCCCGTTGGATCAACTCGCGATAGGAGCTGAAGAGCTTGCTCAACGCAGGATCCTCGGAACTCGCTCCCTCCAGCTGCTTGCCCAGTGCCTCGTACGCGTCGGCGAGCTGCACGTAGGTCGCGGGGCTGGCACCGGCGTCCGGATCGTGAGCGAGCTGGCTGAAGCTCCCGTTGACCGTATCGATGACGCGCTTGCACTCATGGACACGCCGGAGGGAGCTGCATCCCGCCAGAGCGACGGGCACGAGGACGGCGCAGATCACGCTGCACGGCAGTTTCTTCAATCTCATCGCTGGCCCGCGGTCGGCACTGGAGAGGCAGCCTATAACGCAGCATCTCCGTGTGCCTACCTTCGAGTTCAGATCGCGGGCGCGCACACCGGCACACCGTCTGAAGAGACCTCAGAACGCGGCTGCCACGTAGTCCACGCGGGCCGCCGTGCCCTCGAAGTGCACGCTCGCCGCGTCGAAGCGCAGGTGTACCGCGCTGGGATCCTGCTGAAAGCGCTCGCGCCACAGCCGCTGGCCGGCTCGTCGGATCCTCTCGCGTTTGGCGACGGTCAAGCTACCGAAGCCCGAGGTCCACGCGCCCGCGCCGCGTGTCCGCACCTCGACGACCACGATCAGCTCGCCGCGCCGGGCCACAACGTCCAGCTCCAGACGGCCGAAGCGCAGGTTGCGCGCGACGATGGCGAAGCCGGATCGCTCCAGAAACTCGGCCACCGCCGCTTCTGCGCGTTGCCCGAGGGCGCCTCTCGGACCCCCCGGCGCCGTCACAAGCTCAGCCCGCCGGGCGCGGCGGAGTGCCGCAAGTCTGATCGTTCGGACCGGGCTTGTTGGGGTCTGCCGGCACGGAGCACACGCTCTGGTCCACGCGCGCCGGGTCGACGTTCGAGCCCTTGCGGATGCAATAGGAACCGGCGAGCTGGCCCTGGCCCTCATTCGCATTCTGATCCGACACGACCTCGGTGCACTCGAAGCCGCTCGGGCACTCGCAGTATCGGGCATTCGGATCCTTCCCGTCACAGCGGCAGGAGCAGTAGACGGCCACATCCGGCGGCCGCTCGGTCCGCTGCGGTAGCACTGGCACCTTCACGTAGCCGCCGAAGTTCGGAACCTCGCAGGGCAGACCGTGCGTCACCGTCGTGGAGGTGGGATCGGGGGGGGTGCCGTTCGTGCCGTACGGGCAGCTCACGCGGCCTTGGAATTTATTTACCAAGCAGACGCGCGTCTCGCACTGGAACGATCGGCTCTCGACGTTGACCTCTCCGAGCGAAAAGCCGGAGAACGTATCGAAGAACTCATCTTCGGGGGTACAGGGATCTCCCACGCCGCCGCTTTCACAGCCGAAGCCGCCGAGCAGGAGCAGCGCGGCGCCGAGCGCACGCAGCGCGCTGTTGGCGTTGGAGGTGCCGAGACGTGGGACAGAGAGCTTGGATTTGGCGCGACCCATTGCGCGAGCTGTATAGCACGACAAATCAGACCCGGTAGAAGCATTAGGGAGCATGGACCCTCGAGTGGGGTGCGCGAGCGGGGTGATGGCGCACTTCGAGCGGGAGTGTCGCGACGCTCGACGATCCGTCTCGGTTCGCGTGCGGCGTGAGCTCGGTGCGCTCGGGCGGTTCCTGCTCAGCCCGGTGCTCCGAGTCGACCCCCGGCGGGGTGGCAGCCAGCGACAGTTGGCGCAGCGCGCCGTCACGCGTCGGCGCGCGTGCACGGCGCGCGTGCCCAGGAGGGCCGTTGGGTCGGCCCTTTCCCTACACGGCTCGTTTCCCTTGGCAGCGAGGTTCGAGGAGTCCCGCGCGGCCTCGGAGTGCCGTCTCGAGCCGCCGGATGCCAGCTTGACAAGCCAACTTGGAGATATCTAACATCAGCTCGCGGTTCAGTTGTATCTGCCGATTCCCATTGGGTTTTCAAACGCACCTCGAAGGCCGTCGGAAGTTGCGTTGGCGAGCGCATCTTCAGCCGAAGCGGCGTCGTCCGGAGTCGCATGCTCCGGCGCTGACGCTTTGCCTGCGCTTGCCGTCATCGTTCTCTGCAGCGAGGCCGAGTCTGCTAGACATCGAGACGGAGCGAGCTCGCTGCTCGAGAGCAGTGCAGGCGAGCATGCATGGCGACTGGGAACGAATGCGGCTGGACATGCATCGAGAGAATTCGGGTCGGGGTGCGGCGCAACGGCTGCATCCGGAAGACGACCGCAGTCGGTCTCAATCTCGATCGGGCGTAGTGATGATCGGCGATAGCGGGTTGGTTGTAACGGTGGCGGCGAAAGTGAGGACGAATGTTGCCTAGGCGATGGCTGGGCGTTGGTTGCTTGGGTTCTGGGTTGGCGCTGGCAGCATCGCTGTTCTGCGCAGCGCCTGCGCGAGCGCAGGGTGTGATCGACTTGGACGAAGCGGACGAACAGGTCGACGAAAAGGCACCTGCACCCGGTCCTTCCGTGACCGCGGGGCAGATGTCCGAGAACGCGAGAGCCGCCAAGGCGCTGTTCGACGCCCAGAAGTGGGAAGAGGCGGCGCTCGCTCTGTACGGAGTCGTCGCAGGAGACAAGGACGACGAAGGCAACAAGCAACTCGCGCAGTACTTCCTCTCCATCTCGCTGTACCGGATGAAGCTGTATCAGGCGAGCTACGCGCTGTTCGGCTTCATCGCGGACAACCGCAACCACCTCAAGTTCCAGGAGACGCTGCTGTGGCTGGCCAAGCTGGCAACGCAGCTGCCGGAACCCGCCGACATCATCGAGCGCGTGGGGCGCTATCGCGACACCGAGATCGCTGCTTTCAACAACGACAAGCAGAAGGATCTCTACTACCAGCTGAACTACCTGCTCGGTCGCTACAAGTACCGCAACCGCCAGTTTGAAGAGGCGATCCGCCTGTTCAACAAGGTGGAGGACAGCAGCCAATACTACATTCAGGCGCAGTTCTTCGCCGGCACCAGCTACGTGCAGCTGAAGAAGTCTGTGCCCGCCGTGCAGGCGTTCCAGCGCATCGAGACCGCGGCACGCAGCAGCGTGGAAGGTATCGAGGACGAGGACCGCATCCGGGATTTGGCGTTCCTGTCGATGGCGCGCACCTACTACTCGGCTTCGATTCAGCTCGACCGTGAAACGAACGCGCCCACCGTCAACGCGCAGAAGCTCAGCGCCGCCGTCAAGAACTGGAACCAGATCGAGCCCTCGAGCGAGTACTGGTTGCAGGCGCTCTTCGAAGAGTCGTGGGCCTACTTCATGGCGGGCCAGTACCCGAAGGCGTTGGGCAACATCCACACGCTGCAGTCGCCGTACTTCCCGGGCGCCTTCTATCCGGAAGGCGAGATTCTGAAGGCGGTCATCTACTTCTCCAACTGCAACTACGAAGCGGCCACCACCGTCGTCGCGCGCTTCAACAAGCACTACGTGCCGATTCAGGAAGAGCTGCAGAAGGTGCTGGCGCGCTTCAAGGGCGAGCAGCAGGCGGAGCCGTTCTTCAAGTTCCTGCTCAGCGTGCGCGACGGCACGGCGGACTTGCCGCCGAACATCGCGGGTATCGTGAAGGAATCGATGTCCGATC
>JAICTU010000801.1 GCA_025936205.1 Polyangiaceae bacterium
AAATCCCACTGCGCGTACCGCACCGTCGGGCGCAGCAACGTGCGGTAGCGCGACGGGATCTCAAAGCGCACGCCCTGCACGCTCAGGGTGCCGTCACTCCTGCGCTGCGTGCGCTGCTCCTCTCTGCGAAACACCCGGCGCAGCTCTTCACTGGAAGGGGCGTTGCGTCCCACGCTCGCTCCCGACTGGAAGCGCTCGAGCGGGGACATGCCAATCTCGTCATGGCGCGAGCGGTTGTACTCGAGCTCCACCCAGGCGCTCGTCGCGCGATTGAGCAGATCCAGCGTCAGCTCAGCGTGGTTTTCGAGCATGGGCAGCAACCGTCCTTCGACTTGCGTCCAGAAGGACTCGATCTTGGCGTTCTGCTCCGGCGTGTACGGCAGCGTCGTCCAGTGCACGATGCCAAGGCGTGTCAGCCCTTCTTCGATCTCGGTCGCGGTCAGCGCCTTGCCGTTGTCGGTGATTAGCGAGCGGCACAGCCCTCGCTTCTGCAGCGCTTGGCTGAGGCCGTGGGCAAAGGTCTCGCTCGATTCGCTCAGGTACCACTGCAAGTGGCACGCGAGCCGCGAGTAGTCGTCGATCACGCCGAGCAGCACCGGCGTCTTCCATTCTCCCGAGGGCAACAGCACTTTGCGCGAGCCCTCGTGAAAGTCGCTGTGCCAGAGCCCATGCACGTGCTCCACCTCGAAGCTGCGCATCTCCCGCGGCACGTTCGGCACGCTCGGTGCGCTCGCGTCGAGGTGTTCGCCGCGCACGCGCTTCTTCTTGCGCAGCTTTAACAGCCCGTTGCGCTTCATGTACCGGCGCACCGTCGTGTACGACGGGACCGTGCCCACCTCCGGGTCCAGCGCCGCGAGCGCCACGAGATTGTCGTGGTGGAGCTGATAGCTCCAGCGCGAGTGCTCCCGGTACTGCAGCTCGATGGCTCGACGCAGCCCGGCTCCGAGAGAGGGCTGCTGACCCGCGTCGCTGCGGCCCCGCCGCTCGAGCGCACTCACCGGATCATCGCCCGCGTTGCGCGCGTGATAGTACCAACGCTCCAGCGTGGAGGCGCCGAAGCGCGTCGGCGCGCTCGTGACCGGGTGCAAATAGCTCCCCCGCGCCAGCTCCTCCAGCCGCTCGCGCAGCTCCCCCGCCTTCGGCGGCGCCGCCAACAGCGGGCCGATGATCTGCAGGCGCAGGCACGCCCAGCGCGCCCGCCGACTCGTCGGGGGTCGAATCATGATTAGATCTCCTCGCCGCCACAGTCGGCGCCGAGCCGGGGGGCTCAGCTTCCTGGGCTGGCGCGCGCCACTTTACAGACCGGCATCATTTCTGCTCAAATGTCATCTTCTGCGCGAGCCCACACGACCCTCACCGAGCTCGCCGTTTCCGTCGTGATCGGCGCCACGAAGCACAGCGCTCGCACCAGCTTCGCCGCCAGGGTCCCGCTGAAGCGCTCGAGCAGCGACTCCGGCAACCGCTCACGGTCAACCAGCTCGGCGAAACGACCGCTCTCCGCTCGCCAGAACGAGTGGTCCGCAAAGCCCCGCGACCACCAGCCTGCCCAGCGACGCACCGTCCGCCTCGGTACCCGCGCGATCGCGTCGTCGGCTCCCGCTGCTCCACGCCCGAGCAGACCCCGCAGGACCGCCAGGAACACCACGAATCCGACGTACACCTTCCGCCCCAGAAACCTCACCGACGGTGGCGTCGTGCGCCGCCGGCAGTGGCCGCAGCACAGGCTCCAGCGCACCGAAAACTCCGGCAACCACCGCGCCTCCAGCCCTGCCGGCAGCCCCCGCGGCTTACGCCCATAATGCCCGGCGTGCAGCGGCCCCCGGCAACACCGGCACGGCTGCCCCCGAACCTGCTCCGCCGTCCTCCGATCCACCTCGACCAGCGCGCTCAAAAAACTGGCCCCCGTCTCCCACTGATGCCACATCAACTGCCTCCGTTCTGTTTGCTAGACAGCCGGAGGCAGCCCTCTCGGAGGCTTGATGGGCAAGTAATCCGAGGGGGCTTCGCTTTGTCCCCTCAGCTACCGTGCTCAGAAACGCACGAAAAGCCATCGGGGATCGTGGCGCTGGTGATTGCATTCGCGATTTGGGCGGGCCGGCGTTCGTCTTCATCCGAACAAGCCACCTGGGGGCCTGCGCCCTGCCAGTGTGCCCAGTCTATGTGCCGTCCGCTGAAGACTCCTCTCGACGCTCGCGCCGTACTGCGTCTGGGCCCCTGAACAATGAAGGGTAC
>JAICTU010000108.1 GCA_025936205.1 Polyangiaceae bacterium
GGGATGGGCTTCGATGTGCTGTATCTGCCGCCGATTCACCCGATCGGGCGCAGCTTCCGCAAGGGCAAGAACAACAGCCCGACCGCTGGCGAAGGCGACGTGGGCAGCCCCTGGGCGATCGGCGCGGCGGAGGGCGGCCACAAGAGCGTGCATCCGGCGCTGGGCACGCTGGAGGACTTCGCTCGCTTTCGTCGCGAGGCGGAGCAGCATGGCCTGGAGCTGGCGTTGGATGTCGCACTGCAGGTCACGCCCGATCATCCGTATGTGCGCGAGCACCCCGAATGGTTCAAGCATCGACCAGACGGCACCATCCAGTACGCGGAGAACCCGCCCAAGCAGTATCAAGACATCTATCCCTTCGACTTCGAGTGCGACGCCTGGCAAAGCCTGTGGGGTGAGCTGAAGAGCATCTTCGATTTCTGGGTCGCGCAGGGCGTGCGCATCTTCCGCGTGGACAACCCGCACACCAAATCCTTTGCCTTCTGGCAGTGGTGCATCGCGGAGCTGACCGCCGAGCACCCCGACCTGATCTTCCTCGCGGAAGCATTCACGCGCCCCAAGGTCATGTATTTGCTGGCCAAGCTCGGCTTCACTCAGTCGTACACCTATTTCACCTGGCGCAATACGGCGGAGGAGCTGCGCGCCTATCTCAGCGAGCTGAGCGCACCTCCGGTCAGCGAGTTTTTCCGCCCCAACTTCTGGCCCAACACGCCCGACATCTTGCCCGAGCACCTGCAACATGCCGGGCGTCCCGCCTTCGCGCTGCGCCTGGTACTGGCGGCCACGCTCTCTGGCAACTACGGCATCTACGGTCCAGCGTTCGAGCTCTGCGCCAATCTGCCGCGGGAAGGCGTGGAGGAGTACCTCGACAACGAGAAGTACGAGCTCAAGTCCTGGAACATCGAGGACGCGGGCTCGCTACGACCGCTGATCACGCGCATCAACGCCATCCGCCGCGACAATGGCGCCCTGCAACAGAACGAGCTGCGCTTTCACGAGACCGACAACCACATGCTCCTGTGTTTCAGCAAGCACTCCAGCGACGGGCACAATTCGCTGCTGGTGGTGATCAACATGGATGTGCACAACGCGCAATCCGGCTGGGTCGACCTCGAGGTTCGGCAACTGGTGCCGATGCCGCCCGCGCGGGCTCGAGACGTGCAACTGCATGATCTGCTCAGCGATGCTCGCTACTACTCCGAGGGCCGCCGCTTGTTCGTGCGGTTGGACCCAGCCGCCTCCCCCGCCCACATCTTCCGCCTGCGTCGCCGCGCGCGGACCGAAAACGACTTCGACTATTTCGTTTGAGCTCGACCATGAACGACGTTGCGCTGAATTCCGCCCCGAGCCCCGCTTCGAGTCCCATTTCCACCCGGATGGCGAGTGGTGTCGTGCCCGCCGATGATCCGCTCTGGTACAAGGACGCGATCATCTACGAGCTGCACGTGCGCGCCTTTTGCGACTCCAACGGCGACGGCATCGGCGACTTCCCTGGCTTGACCGAAAAGCTCGACTACCTACGCGGCCTGGGCGTGACGGCGCTCTGGCTGCTGCCCTTCTATCCCTCGCCGTTGCGCGATGACGGTTACGACATCGCCGAATACTTCGACATCAACCCCGCGTACGGCACGCTCAAGGACTTCAAGCGCTTCCTGCGCAAGGCCCACGATCTGGGGATGCGGGTCATCACCGAGCTGGTCGTCAATCACACATCCAATGAGCACGCCTGGTTCCAGCGCGCCCGCCGCGCGCCGCCCGGCAGCAAGCTGCGCGACTTCTACGTATGGAGCGACTCCTCCCAGCGCTACAAGGAAGCTCGCATCATCTTCAAAGACTTCGAGAACTCGAACTGGAGCTGGGACCCGGTCGCCAACGCCTACTACTGGCACCGCTTTTACTCGCACCAACCGGATCTGAACTTCGACAACCCGGCGGTGCACGAGGCGTTGCTGCGTGTGGTCGACTTCTGGCTGGGCATGGGCGTCGATGGGATGCGCCTCGACGCGGTGCCATACCTGTACGAGCGCGAGGGCACCAACTGCGAGAACCTGCCCGAGACGCACGCCTACTTGCGCAAGCTGCGGGCCTACATCGAGTCCAAGTACGGCAGCCGGCTCCTGCTCGCGGAAGCCAACCAGTGGCCGGAAGACGCGGCGGCCTACTTCGGCAACGGCGACGAGTGCCACATGAACTTCCACTTCCCGCTCATGCCGCGCATCTTCATGTCGCTGCAGCTGGAAGACAGCTTTCCGATCCGCGACATCCTGGAGCAGACCCCCACCATTCCCGAGACGTGTCAGTGGGCCACGTTCCTGCGCAACCATGACGAGCTGACGCTGGAGATGGTCACGGATGAAGATCGGGACTACATGTACCGCGTCTACGCGAATGATCCGCGCGCCCGCATCAACCTGGGGATTCGCCGCCGGCTGGCGCCTCTCCTGCGCATGCGGCGCAAGGTCGAGCTGCTCAATTCCTTGTTGTTCTCGCTGCCCGGCACTCCGGTGCTCTACTACGGCGACGAGATCGGCATGGGAGACAACATCTTCCTCGGCGATCGCAACGGCGTGCGCACTCCCATGCAATGGAGCGCAGATCGCAACGCGGGCTTCTCGCGCGCGAACCCGCAGCAGCTGTACCTGCCGGTGGTCACCGATCCAGACTACCACTACGCCGCGTACAACGTGGAGGCCAGCGAGAACAACCCCGAGTCGCTGCTGTGGTGGATGAAGCGGCTGATCGACGTGCGGCGGCGGCACACCGTGCTCGGGCGCGGCGACATCAGTCTCCTGCAGCCGGAGAACCCCAAGGTGTTGGCGTTCGTACGCCGCTACCAGGATCAACGGTTGCTCGTGGTGGCGAACCTCTCGCGCTCCGCTCAGTACGTGGAGCTCGACTTGAAGGAGTACGCCGGCCTGGTGCCGGTCGAGCTCTTCAGCCGCCAAGCCTTCCCCGCCATCCGCGAGCAGCCCTTGCTGCTGACCTTCGGTCCCCATGACTTCTACTGGTTTTCACTGGAACCCATGAACACCTCCCGAGCTGAAATTGCCTCTCCCGAGCTGACCCGTCCGCCCCCCACGGTCGAAGAGCTGTGCAGCTCACACGCGGCACGCAAAGAGCTGTCCAACGTGCTGCCGAGTTACTTGAAGGCCCGGCGCTGGTTTCGTAGCAAGGCGCGCGCGATCGTATCGGTCACCATTTCCGACACGATCCCGCTCGGCGCCGAGCCAGCACATCTGGCCTTGCTGCTCGTTCACGTCGACTTTCGCTCGGGCGACCCCGAGACGTATCTGCTGCCGGTGGCCGTCGCCAAAGGCGAAGAGGCGTGGAAGTTGCTGCAGCAGCATCCGCAGGCGGCGATTGTGCACGCCAAGCCCTCCGACGGCAGCGAGGAGGTCGTGCTGTATGACGCCGTCTACAGCCCCGAGCTCGGCGAGCATCTGCTCGAGCTGTTCGCGCGGCGCAAAGAGCTAGCCACGGCTCAGGGGGCGTTGCGCTCGTTGCCGATGAAGACGCCGCGCAGCGGCAACATCAAGAAGGGGCTCAACGCGACCGTGTCCAACGCGGAGCAATCCAACACCAGCTTGTTGTTTGACGGAGAATACATCTGCAAGCTGTTTCGCCGCCTGGATCGAGGCATCAATCCCGAGATCGAAGTGGGTCGGGTGCTGGCAGAGCAAACGGAGTTCACGCAATCGCCGGCCCTGCTCAGCGCGATCGAGTACCAGGGGCACCGCCAGGAAGCGGCGACCCTGGCGACGCTGCAGCGGTTCATGCCTCACCAGAGCGACGCCTGGTCGCTGACGCGAGATGCCCTCCAGAGCTTCTACGAAAATTGCCTGACGCTGCCCGCCAGCCCGCCGCTGAACGAGAACGACGCCAACGGCGCACCCCGATCGCAGCAGGCCCTGCCACAGAGCTTGCTCGAGGGCTCATTGCTGGACAAGGCCCGGAGCGACTTGCCGGAGACGTTCGCCGTGCTGGCTGGCGTGTTCCCCGCAGAGATTCGCCTGCTCGGGCAGCGCACGGCGGAGCTGCATCGAGCGCTGGCCGCCAGCTCCGACCCGCAGTTCACGCCCGAGCCGTTCAACACCATGTATCAGCGCTCTCTTTACGAGTCCACGCGCACGCGGCTCAAGCGCGCCATGGCAGCGCTGCGCCGGCACCGACCGTCCTTGTCCGAACACGATCAGCAGACCGCGGACGAGCTGCTCGCGCGCCAGGGCGAGTTCGATTCGGTGCTGCGCAAGCTGGTGACCGGCAAGCTAGACGGGCTGAAGATCCGTGTGCACGGCGACTACCACCTCGGGCAGGTGCTGTTCACGGGCAAGGATTTCATCATCATCGACTTCGAGGGTGAGCCGGGTCGCACGCTCGCCGAGCGGCGGTTCAAGCACTGCGCCTTGCGCGACGTCGCATCCATGGCGCGCTCGCTCGATTACGCGGCCCTGTCCGCTCTGCGGACTGGCGCGATCCGAGCGGACGACGTGGCGCGCCTGGAGCCGTGGGCTCGAGCCTGGTCCAGCTGGATGAGCGCGAGCTTCGTGCAGGCGTATCTGACCACCCTCGATGGGTACGGGAGCCTGGTTCCGGCGAACGACGCGGACTGCTCCGCACTGCTCGACTACTATCTGCTCGACAAATGTCTGTATGAGCTGGAGTACGAGTTCAACAATCGACCCGACTGGATCTCCATTCCGCTCTTTGGCTTGGTGAGCTTGCTGCCTTCGGCTGCGCACGCCCTGAGTGGCAATGGTTCAGCCTCTGAAGAGTGAGCTCGACAGCGTGACGATGCTGCAAGGTTCTTTCCAGCACGCCACGGTCTTTCACGTACTCTGAGGCCTCGATCGGGCACGATCGCAGCTGGCTCCAGCGAGATCGCAGCGGCACAGCGCCGTTTCGGCCTCGTGGCGAAACAATTGCAAAACTGGCAAGAGTTTTGCTCGCGTTTGATCATGAACCGGAGCATGGCTGGAATGGAGAACCACAACCTTTGGTCGATCATTCTCGCTGGCGGAGAGGGCATGCGCCTGCGCTCACTGACGCGCGCGCTGCACGGGGAGGAGCTTCCCAAGCAGTACGCGCACATCGTGGGGGACCAATCGCTGCTGCAACGAACGGTGGCGCGCGCGCTGAGCTGGAGCCCGCCTGAACAGATCGTGGTGATCGTGGCGAGCGATCGTGAGGCACGCGCGCGCAGCCAGCTGGCGGCGTTCGGCGCGCTGCATCTGATTCCGCAGCCGCGCAACCGGGGCACCGGCCCTGGCATCCTGTTGCCGCTGTCCGCGGTGATGTCGCATGATCCGGACGCGATTGCGGTGGTCTTACCCTCGGATCACTTCGTGCGCGAGGAAGAACCCTTTCGCGAGACGATCGCAGCCTCGGAGCGCCGGGCGCGGGAATGTGGCGCCGTGGTGCTGGTGGGCGCCGTCCCGGATAGCCCGGATCCGCAGTACGGCTGGATCGTCCCGCGGCGCGGAGACGCGGGTCGAATGTACGTCGAATGTTTCGAGGAAAAGCCCAACCCCAGCGCGGCGCAGCGCCTCCTGGACAAGGGAGCGCTCTGGAATACCTTCGTGCTCGTCGGCCCGGCAAAACGGCTGTGGGACATGGGCGCGGCGCACTTGCCGGAGCAAGCGCGTGCGCTCGACGTGTTTCGGCAGGAAGGCATGCTGCAAAAGCGCGAGCTCGTCTGGCACACCTATGAAGATCTGCGGCCCGGCGATTTCAGCCGCGACGTGCTGGAGCGCGCGGAGGGTCTCGAGGTGATGCCATTACCCGAGTGCGGCTGGTCTGATTGGGGAACGCCGGAGCGTGTACTGGCCAGCCTGCGCGGCACACCGGAGTTCGGTCGCCTGCGCCAGTGCTTGCGCAGCCAGCCGGCTGCCATCTGAGCCCGTTTGCTCGCGCATCCCGCAACGCCCGGCAAGCGTCACAGGCAGCTCTCGCCCGGAGCGCCTATAGTCCTCCGGGGAACGAGAGAACCATGAATGATGACCTGGTACCGGCCATAGCGGCCCCGGCGCCCATCGCTGCCGAGCCGCCGCCAGTGAACGAAGCGAAGCTTGCTCCGCGGAGCGATGCTGTGGCTCGTGATCGTCCACATGTCGTCGTGGTGGGAGCTGGTTTCGCAGGCCTGCACAGCATCCGAGCGCTGGCCGGGACGGAGGTCAGCGTCACCGTCATCGATCGTCACAATTATCACCTGTTTCAGCCGCTGCTCTATCAAGTGGCCACTGCGGCGCTGGAGCCCGCCGACATCTCCGGTCAGCTGCGGCAGGTGATCCGCGGTGAGAACATCCAGGTCCTCATGGCCGAGGTCGACAGCATCGACGCCGAACGACACCGGATCGAGCTGGCCGGCGGCGGCAGTATCGACTTCGACTATCTGATCCTGGCCACCGGCTCCAGCCACTCGTACTTCGGCCACTCCGACTGGGCGAAGCGCGCCCCGGGCCTCAAGACGCTGGAGGACGCGCTGGAGATCCGGCGGCGGATCCTGGTGGCGTTCGAGGCAGCGGAGCGAGAGCCCGACCCGAAACGGCGGCAAAGCTGGCTCACCTTTGTCGTGATCGGCGGCGGCCCCACCGGAGTCGAGCTGGCGGGCGCCATCGCAGAGATCTCCCGGCAGAACAAGAAGCACGACTTTCGCAACATCGATCCACGCCAGGCTCGAGTGCTCTTGCTCGAGGGGCGTTCGCGCGTGCTCATGGAGTATCCAGAGCCGCTCTCGGTCGCCGCCCGCCGCTCCCTCGAACGGCTGGGCGTGGAGGTGCACACGGATGCAATGGTGACCGAGGTCACCGAGCACGAAGTGAAGACGCAGACGCTCAGCGTCGAGGCTCAGACCGTGGTGTGGGGAGCCGGCGTGGCCGCTTCGCCGCTGGGGCGCTCGCTCGCGCAGGGGCTGACGGGCCGTGCTTCGGAGCTTGTCGACCGCGTGGGCAGAGTGCAGGTCACCCCGCAACTCTCGGTGCCCGGGCACGAAAACATCTTCGTCGTGGGCGATCTGGCTCTGCGCGAGCAAGACGGCAAGCCCCTGCCCGGGCTGGCTCCAGTGGCCATCGCCGAGGGCAAGCACGCCGGGGCCAACGTGCTGCGCGCCGTCCGCGGCGAGTCGCAGCAGCCCTTCCAGTACAATGACCGCGGTTCCTTCGCCGTGATCGGGCGCGGGGCGGCAGTGGGAGTCGCCTGGCGCTGGCGGCTCTCCGGCGCGCTGGCGTGGCTGGCCTGGCTTGCCATCCACATCACGTTCCTGGTCGGGTTCAGGAACCGCATCGCGGTGATGTTCAACTGGGCGTACGTCTACATCACGCGCCACCGCCATGCCGAGCTGATCATCGGCGCCGTGCCCATGCCGAGCACCACACCAGCCCGTGACAGCGACGGCGAGGGCCGCAGCGTGCGGCACAGTAGTACCTTCGAACGTGAGACGTTCGAACGCGCCTGATGTGTCCGGGCTCACGCGGGCCGCCTGCGGGCTCGGCGCTCCAGCTCGCCCAGCCACGCGGCGAACAGGCCCAGCGCCAGGGCGGGCGCGGACTTCGGGTTTCTACTACTGGGCGATCGAGCGCCAGCAAACTGCTGCCGACGATCACACCGCGCTGGGCCGCGTCGCGTTAAACGAGGCGCGCAGCCATCAGGTCGAGCAATGCCCCCGGGTTGTCCACGTGCACCCAGTGACCGGACTGGGGGAGCTCGTGATAGTGCACCTGCGCCGCTGCAGGCAGGGCCCGCCCTCGCGCTCGCAGCTCCGGTGTCCAGCGGTCACTGCGCTCCGCCACCACCAGCTCGAATTGCGGGCGGGTCCGCGGCTGCGCCAGAAAGCCCCACAGGTCGACGCGAAAGTAATCGCGCATCAGCTCCTCGATCCCATCCAGATCGAAGACCCAGCTGTAGCTCTGCCCTTCCCGCTTCAAGTTGGTCGCCATCCACTCGGCGAGCCCCGACGACAGCCCTTCGCTCGAGATCAGGTGATTCACCACGTCGCGACGGCTCGCGGCCGGCATGGGCACCGAACGCACGGCAGCGATGACCTGCGAGACCTCGCTGTTCTGCTCGCCGTCCGGCTGCTCGCCGGGAACGGCGTCGAGCACCCAGACCTGGCGCAGCGCACCCGCCCCGGACTCTCGCTCCTGCGCAGACTGCCGCGCGTATTCGATCGATACCTTGCCGCCGAAGGAATGCCCGATCAGGACCCCAGGCTCGGCACCGAGCTGCTGGGCCAAAGAGCGTAGATCCTGGGCGCAGGCCGCCAGCGTGTTCGGCGGGCGCGCTCCGCTCGATTGGCCATGGTGGCGCAGATCGACGAGCACCTGGCGGTAGTCGGGGCGCCGCTCCGCCAGCTTCTGACTGAAACGGCTGAAGTTCTGGCCCGAGCCGAGCGCTCCGTGCAGCACGAAGGCGAGCTTGGGAGCATCGGCTGCTCCGACCAGGCGGTGATGCAGCAGGAAGCTCATCTGGCGGTCATCTGCCGGGTCACTGCCGCATCGCCACGATGGGCGAGAGCCGCGCGGCGCGCACGGCCGGGAAGAAACCGCCCAGGACGCCCATCACGCCCCCCGCCACGATCGAGCCGATGATGATGCCGGGCGAG
Source organism: Polyangiaceae bacterium (assembly GCA_025936205.1). The sequence goes on from JAICTU010000108.1 coordinate 8,597, forward strand.
GGATCGAACGTGAAGCGGATCTCCTGCCAGGTGGCGAAGTTCATCATCGAAAAGTCGACCGCCGTCATGCCCATGGACGCGATGCTGCCGACGATACCGCCCACCAGCGCCAGCACGCTCGACTCGATCAGGAACGAGAACAAGACGGCGCCTCGCGAAAAGCCCAGCGCTCTCAGTGTCCCCACTTCCTTCGAGCGTTGGGAGACCGCGCCATACATGGTGATCATCGCGCCGATCATCGCGCCCACGGACAGCCAGAAGGCGATGAAGATGCCCATCGCCTTGATGAAGATGGACGTACCTTCCGACTGCTTGTCGTAATAGACCCGCTCGCGCAGCGGCTCTAGCCCGAGTTGCTTGTCGTTTTCGATGTACGCCGCGAGCCCATCGTAAGCTGCAGGCGACTCCAGCATCAACGTGACCGATGACGACGAGCTACCGCGCCCAAATGAAGTGCGCAGCGTCTCGATGTCGCACCAGACCTCCGACTCCAGCGACGAACCCGCCGCCTCGAAGATTCCGACCACCTGCACCGGCCGGTTCTTCTTCAGATCGAAGCTCTGCCCCAACTGCAACCCCTTGAAGTTGCCACGCACTCCCTTACCGACGATCACTTCATCGGTGCCCGGCCGCGCGGGCCGCCCGGCGATGATGCGCACTTCCGGCCGCACTTTCATCACCTGAGGGGGCACGCCCCGCACCAGGATATTGGAGACCATGCCCTCGGCGCCGAGCTTGTCGAGCGCGATCACGACCACCACTTCGGGGCTGCCCAACGGCTGCCCATCGGCGTCGCGCTTGACGCCTGGCGCCGCCATCACCAGGCTCGCCGTGTTGGCCTCGATGCCGCTCGCCATCTCCGTGTCGGAGCCCTTGCGCAAGATCTTCACGCGGTCGGGTGAGCCATTCGAGACGAGCGTGTTGTGGATGCCTCGCGACAGCATCATCGCCGAGGACAGCACGAACACCACCAACCCGATGCCCAGAGCCGTCGCGATCGTGGTCGCCTTGCGCACGAACAGGCTGCGCACGTTGTAGCTGATCGGAATCATGGTGTTCCTCCTCGGTTACCCGGCACGGCGCAGCGAATCCACGACCTTGAGCTTCATCGCCGAGTACGCGGGTAGCGCCCCCGCCAGCACACCCAGCACCGCGGCGAGCACCAGCGACACACCGATCGTCTGTGGGTCGATCCGGAAGAACGGAAAGAAGCCGGCGAGGTTCTCCTCCAGCCAGCGCCCCAGGCCCTGCTCCACCAGCGGATAGGCCAGCATGATGCCGAGCAGGCCGCCGAAGATGCTGACGGCCACCGACTCGCTCACCACGAATACAGCCAGGTGCTTGGGCAGAAAGCCGATCGCCCGCAGCACGCCATACTCGTGGGTGCGCTCGCGCACCCCCATCGCCACCGTGTTGCCGATGATCAGGGCCATGATGCCCAACATCACCAGGCTGACCATGTTCACCGCCTTGAGGATCGCGGAGATCATGCCGATGAAGGAGGTGTTCATCGCGCGCTCGCTCATGCTGAGCGTCTGGATGTCACGCTCCTCGAACCTGGCATCGATGGCCTTGGCGATTTCGGCGGAGCGGCCCGGATCATCGACGCGGCTCACGATCCAGCCCACCTGATCGTGGATGGACTGCTGGGAGCGCGGATCGTCGTTCAGATAGTCGTAGTGAAAATACAGCGTCGCGCGGTCTACCGAGCGCCGCGTCGCCGTGTAGATGCCGGAGATCACAAACTCCCAGTCACCGGGAAAGATGGTGCCGGTCAGCGTGACCTTGTCGCCGATCTTCCAACCGAATTTCTTCGCCAGCGAGTCTCCGACGATGGCGCCGGTCTTGCTCTGGAACCAGACGTCGCGCTGCTCGGCGGGCAGCTCGATCTCGTCATAGACCTCCAGGAAGTCCTTTGGCTCCACGGCGATGCTCGCGAAGAACTCCCGGTCATGCTTCGGATCTTTGCCGCCGAACCAGTTGGCGGAGGCCACGCTCTTCACGCCGGGGATGTCTCGCACCTCCTGCACGTAGCGCAGGGGCATGGGCATGATGAAGCTGACCTTGTGACGCGTGCCGATGCGGTCCTTCGCGGCGTGGTCGGCACCGGCGGTCCAGGCAGAGAGGACCGTGCGCAGCGTGACGAAGAAGATGATCGCCACCATCACGGCCACGATGGTCAGGACCGTACGCAGCGGATTGCGGCGCAAGTTCCGAACGGCGACCATGCTCATGTTCACAGCAAGGCACCCTTGTCGAGGTGATGTACCTTCTTGGCTCGCTCGGCTGCCGCAGGGTCGTGAGTGACCATGATGATGGTCTTGTTGAACTCCTGATTCAGGCGCTCGAGCAGCGCGAGCACGTCATCCGCGCTCTTGCGATCGAGGTCGCCCGTGGGCTCGTCCGCGACGATCAAGCGCGGATCCGTGACGATGGCGCGCGCGATGGCCACGCGCTGCTCCTGGCCGCCGGAGAGCTCGCGCGGGTAGTGCTGCATGCGCTCTTTCAGGCCCACCACCTCGAGGGCGGTGGTCGCCCGTTCGCGGCGCTCCTTGCCGGACAGGCTGGCGAGCAGCAGCGGCAGCTCGACGTTCTCCAGCGCCGTCAGCACCGGCATCATGTTGTAGGTCTGGAAGATGAAGCCGATGTTCGCGGCGCGCCATTTGGCTCGCGCGCGCTCCGGCAATGCGCCCACGTCCACGCCAGCGACCTCGATCGTGCCCGAGGTCGGGCGATCCAACCCGGCGATCAGGTTCAGCAGCGTGCTCTTGCCCGAGCCGGAGGGCCCCATCAGTGCCTCGAACGCGCCCTCGTGAACGGTCAAGTCCAGGTCCTGCAGCACGGCCAGCTCTTCCTTGCCCCGCAGGTACGTCTTGCGCACCTTCTTCGCAGAGACGATGGCGCCGTTGGTGGCTTGCGACGATTGCTCTGAGCTCATTGGGCTTCCTTCTCCTTGATGCGCTGGCCGTCGGCGAGCGTGTCGGGGGGCGAGGCGACGAGGCGCGTGCCCGGCCGCGGGCCTTCGACCAGCTCGAAACCCCGACCGAAGCTGGGCCCGAGCTTCACGGGCACCATGCGCACGGCATCTTCTTCCACGACGAACACGACTTTGCCACCCGCTCGCTCGGCGAGCGCGCTCGAGGGCACCACGATCTTGGGCGGCTCCTTCATCGCCTGCGGGTCGAGCGCCTTGTTCAAGAAGCTGACGCGCGCCGCCATGTCCGGCAGCACGCCATCCTTCTCGTCGACGAAGCCCACCCGCACGACCACCGTCGCCTTGGAGCGGTTCACCTGGGGCGTGATCTCGGCCGTGACACCCCGGAAACGCCTGGACGGGAAGGCGTCCAGCACGATCTCGGCAGGCGTGCCTATTTTGACCATTTGCAGCCGCTGCTCGGGCACATCGGTCTCCACCATCAGCGTCGCGAAGTCGGCGATCTGCACGCTGCCCATGTCGATCGTGACGCCCGCGGGCTGTGGCGTCACCACCTCACCCTCTTGCGGCGGCTTGGTGATGACCACCCCCGCGATCGGCGACTTGATCACCAGATTGGCCATGCGCGTTTCCATGGCCGCCGTTTCCGCACTGCGCGCCTCCGCGTCTGCCGCTGCGGCCGCTGCCTCAGCTTTCGCGGCCTCAGCGCGCCGCTTCAGCGATGCGACGTGCGCGGCCGAATCCTCCGCTGCGCCGCTGGCCGTGACGCCTTCCTTGGCGAGCCGCGTCTGACGCTCGGCCAGCAGCCGGCCTTCCTCCAGCTCCGCTTGCAGCGTGGCCGCCGTGGCCTTGGCGCTCTCCACGCGCGCCCACGCCGCCTTCACGCTGCTGCGCGCCGCCGCCAAGCTCGCGTCGTCATCGGTCGAGTCCAGAGTGAGCAGCAGGTCTCCGGGTTTGACCGCTTGCCCCTGGCTGACGTGCACGCGCAATACCCTGCCCGGCACCTTGGGCGCCACGTGCGAGATGCGCTGCGGCACCACGTAGCCCGCGGACGTGAGCTGCACGGATGCCTCCGCAGGCGAGACCGAGCTCACCTCCGTGTAGCTCACTGCAGTCTTGAAAATCTGACTCTGCAGACGAGGCAATGCGAACAGATAAACGCCGGCGCCGACAGCCCCCAGAGCCGCGATGCCCGCGACCCACGGCCAGACTCGTCCACGCCGTCGCGCTGGCGCCGTCCGATCGATGCGGAGGGAGGCCAGCTGCGAAGACAGTTGGTCGGGCATGCCCCGGGTAGTAGGACTATCGACTCAACGCCGCCAGTCTCTTTTCATACTGGGCAGAGTTGTAAGCCGCGATTTTCTGGGCAAACTCGGCGGGCAATCCCTGCTCCAGACGCGCGGCCGATTGGCGCGTCGCATCCAGAGACTCACGTGTGTGAGCCTCCGGTTTCGAGCCGTCGAACGCGAGCCAGGCCGCCTGCGCCGCGTTGATGCGCTGCTGTGCGAGCTGCGCGGCGCGCGCTTTCGTCTGTTCTTCGGCGGCCAGCGCCGTTTCCCCGTCGAGGATTTCCTTATCTAACGTTGCCACCACGGCGCGCTCGTCGCACACCTTCCACGTGTAGTCGCGCCACTTTCGCGCGGACTCGAAATCCTTGAAGCTGATGGCCTGTCTCACCGTGGCTGCGCTCTGCTCGCAGCGTGCCGGGTCTTGACCGAGCAGTTGACACCCAGCTGACACCAGCGCCAGAAGTGGGACAACACGATCCCAGCGCGACGCTGGACGCGAGGTCTCACGGCTCGAGGTCTCTCCGGCAATCGACAGCAGCGCCAAGCGTTGGGTCGTCGTCACTCGTGGGCTCCTTCGTGCTTCAATGGTGGGCACGAGTCTGTCACAGGTCTCACCAACGCGGGAACTTCCTCGTCGTGGACGCAGCTCGCCTCCCGGCTCAGGGGAAGAATTGCCAGCAGCTGCGCTTTCGATGCAGACTCGCCGCATCATGATCTTCCTCGAGCCGTTCTCTCGCCTCCTGCCCCGGCGCTCGCGTCGAGCCGCACAACATTTACGCCGCAGCACGGGGCGCTGCAGCGCGGGGCTTCTGGCAGCGTGCTGCCTGCTCAGCGCCCCCGCCTGCCAGTCCGGAGACGTTGCCAAGAGCTCCAGCTCGAGCAGCGCCACTGGTGGAAGCTCTGCAAATCCAACCGCGGCGACCTCGCCTGCCGCGCCCGCCGTGAAGCCGCCGCCCCCTCCGCTGCCTGGCGCTCTGCCCGCTCCCGAAGACGTAGCGGCCCCGCCGGCCACGGCAACCAAGACGCCCTCCGGTCTCGCTTATATGGTGCTGCAGCCGGGCACGGGCACCGACCATCCGGCACCGCCGGATTCGGTCAAGGTGCACTACACCGGCTGGACCAAGGACGGCAGGATGTTCGACTCGTCGGTGGCCCGGAAACAGCCCGCTCAATTCGGAGTCACGCAGGTGATCAAGGGCTGGACCGAGGGTCTGCAGCTGATGACGACCGGCGAGAAAGTTCGCTTCTGGATCCCGGCAGAGCTCGCTTACGGAGAGACGCCACGGCGACCGGGCGCGCCCGCAGGGCAGCTGACCTTCGACGTGGAGCTGCTCGAAATCACCAAGCCGCCGCCCCCTCCGGAGGTGCCGAAGGACGTGGCCGCGCCGCCGGCGTCCGCGAAGAAGACGGCCAGCGGTCTGCGCTACCGCGTGCTCACCCCCGGCAAAGGCAAGGTTCACCCGAAGCCGGACAACACCGTCAAGGTGCACTATTCGGGCTGGACCACGGACGGCAAGATGTTCGACTCGTCGGTAGCGCGCGGCCGCCCGATCGACTTCAAACTCACTCAGGTGATCAAGGGTTGGACCGAAGGTCTCCAGCTGATGGTGGAGGGCGAGAAGACGCGCTTCTGGATCCCGGCGGAGCTCGCCTACGGCACCAATCCTGCGCCGGGGCAGCCCGCAGGGATGCTCGTCTTCGACGTCGAGCTGCTCGGGATCCAATGATGCGCTCGCGCTGCTGGTACGGTCTGCTCGTGTGGCTCGCCAGCTGCGCGCCCAGCACTCTAGCCCAACATGCGGAGGCAGGGGCGGCGTCGAAAGAAGCCGCGCCTGCCGAGACCGGCACAGTCAGCTCAGCCGAGGCGCCGCCGAGCGCCAACGCGGCGACGAGCCCAGGGCCCGCTTCCCCCACGTCCACCACCAACGCGGCGGGCGAGATCGAGCTCGACTCATCGGGCGACGACCTGGATGCCGATATCGCGGCGCTCTCCAAGGCCACCGCCGGCGGCGCCGAGCGAAAGCCGGAGAGCAAACCGACCGAGCTCGCGGGCCGCGACATCGTGTACCGCGTGACTGCTCAGGGCCTGGTGATCGAGGTCGGAGGGATCCACCTCCGGCCCGAGGCGAAGGCAGTCAAAGAGGCTGGCGGCACCTATGCCGTGCAACTCACGCTCACCGTGGAGTCGTTCGACGAGCGCCAGTACTGGCTCGCCAAGCCGGCGGGTGGCCCGCTCGCCATCGCCGGCAAGATCGAGGCATCGGGGTCGGCTGCGCCTGTGGCGGCGAGGAAGAGCCCTCCTGCGGCGGGCACGAAGCAGCGCTTCACCGATCAGAAGCGCGGCGAAGCAGAGCAAGAGGTGGTGCGCGCAGGCGAGCCACGCAAGTTCAAGCAGCGCTGGCCGGGCAAAGGTCAGCCGAAGCTGCACTCGGGGCAGACGTTGACGCTCGAGATCGGACTCTGGGGTGTGCACGCTGACACGGAGCCAGAACGGGCGGTGAAGCGACTGTTCGAGCTCAAGCTGGTGGCCGCGGACCCGCCGCAGGCGGTGATCTCACCGCCGGCGTTGGATTGGGGCAGCTGAGCTCGCCGTTCGAGGGTGATCTCTGTGTTCGCAGCGCGGCCGGCGCGAATCACGGCGCGCTCTCGCAATCGGCACCAATGAGGCGCGCGGCCCCGCTGCTTTCCATATGCGCGAGAGTCATCCGTCGCCAACGGAGCTGAGTAGCCGGCCAGGCAGCGGACGCAGACTCGAAGCGCGGCGCTCCTCCCCGCGGCAGGCTGCTGCAGCCTGCGTCCCGTTTCGGTGGGCCACCGTTTTCTTGGCTCGTCTCGGTGCCATTGGCTTGCGGCTGCCGCGGCGAGAGGGCACCCTGGTGGAAGCCTATGTCGCGTTTTCGCGGTGATTGTCTGGCGTGGTGGGTCGCCAGTGCGTTGTTGACCTGGAATTGCCAGAGCGAGATGTCGGCAGGCTCGATCGAGATACCGCCTTCCCCAATGCCGTCGCAGACGACGGTCGGCAACCAGCCGGCACCGAACGTGGCTCCCACCACAGCGCAAGCGGCCGACTGCACCCGCCTGGTGCCAGGCGCAGCGGAAGCACGCCTGCTCACCCGGCTCCAGTACGACAACACCGTGCATGATCTGCTGGGCGACCTGAGCGTTCCGCCCCGGAACTTCCCGGAAGAGAACCTGCTGCTCGGCTTCGGCAACAATGCGGACGCGCACCGGGCGAGCCTGCTGCTCGCCGAGCGCCACCTGGCGGCGGCGGAGGATCTGGCGCTGGCCGCGGTGTCGCGCGGGGTCGACCAGCTGCTGCCCTGTGAGGCGGGGGATCACTCGGAGGCCTGCATCTCCAGCTTCATCACCCAGTTCGGCTACCGTGCCTACCGCGGGCCGCTGGAGGCCGGAGAGAGCGCACCGCTGCTCGAGTTGTGGCGAACGGCGAACGCCACCTGGGGCTTCGACAAGGCGATGGAATTGCTGCTCGAGACGTTCCTGCAGGCCCCACAGCTGCTCTATCGTGCCGAGTCGCTGCGGGGCGACGCCATCGCCGCGACCTCCGCGCAGATGGGCAAGGCTCAGGCCCTCGATGGGTATCAAGTGGCCTCGCGCCTCTCTTATCTGCTGTGGAACACGATGCCCGACAGCGAGCTGTTCAGTCTCGCCGACTCGGGTGCGTTGCTCGACGTGGAGACGGTGCGCGCTCAAGCCCGCCGCATGATCGAAGACGACCGCGCCAAGGGCACGGTGGCAGATTTCTATCAGCAGTGGCTGGGCATGTCGGCCTTCGCCGGACTCGCCCGCGACCTGCCCAGCGACATGGCTGGTACCGTGACAGCTGATGCGCTGAACGACAGCTGGCAGGCCTCACTCGGGCGCTTCGTTCAAGACACCTTCGCGAGCGGTGGGAACCTCGACACGCTGCTGAGCGCAAAAACCGTGTACGTGGACTCCACGCTCGCCGGTCTGTACGGGCTCTCACCTGCAGTTTCCGAGCCGGCAGCACAGCTCGGCGCAGACGGCTTCGTGGGGGTGGAGGACGAGAACCGCGCCGGCATCCTGACCCAACCGGGCCTGATGGCGCTGCTCGCTCACGCCGATCAGTCCGCTCCGGTGCAGCGCGGCAAGTTCGTGCGCGAACAGCTGTTGTGCAAGCCCTTGCCGCCGCCCCCGCCAGACGTCGACACGACACCGCCGGATCCTGATCCCAGCGCGACGACGCGCGAGCGCTTCCGGCAGCACAGCGCGGATCAACGCTGCGCCTCGTGCCACAGCCTGCTCGAGGGCGTCGGCTTCGGGCTGGAAGCTTATGACTGGCTGGGCCGTTATCGCACGGAAGAGTACGGGTTGCCGATCGACGCCACGGGCAACCTGTTGAATAGCGGAGACCCGACGGTGGACGGCGCCTTCGACGGCGCGCAGGAGCTGTCGGAGAAGCTGGCAAACAGCGCGCAGGTTTCGGCCTGCCTGGCCACGCAATGGTTCCGCTACGGCATGGGCCGTGGCGAGCAGACGGAAGACGTCTGCAGCCTCGACCAAATCAAAGCTGATTTCGCGGCCACGGGCGGCGATTTCCGTGAGCTCCTGGTGTCGATGGCCACGAGCGACGCATTCCGCTACCGCCCCATCGGCGAGCAGGACATGTAAAGCGGGGCCGCCGCGCCGCGGGCGGCGGCCTTTTCTCCCCAGCGTTCGTGGCGTCCCAGTGGTACAGGCGACGCCATGCCCGTCCTGGTCACCCGCAAAGCTCCCGCCTCCCCCGCCCTGCCCTCGCGGCAAGTCAGGGCCATTGGCGAGCGCATGCTCCGTTTCCTGGAACGCGAGGATGCCGAGCTCAGCGTGCTCCTGACCAACGATGCCTACATCCATATCCTCAACCGTGAACATCGCGGCAAGGATCGCCCAACGGATGTGCTCGCCTTCGAGCAGGAGCAGGAGGGCGACGCCGCGCAGCTGCCGGGTCACTCCGCCCACCTGCTGCTGGGAGACGTGGTGATCTCGCTGGATACCGCGCAGAGGCAAGCGCGCAGCCGCCGGCGGACCCTGCTGGATGAGGTCAGTTTTCTGCTGGCGCACGGCATTCTGCATCTGGTCGGCTATGACCACCAAGACGACGAAGAAGAGGCGCGCATGAACGCCATGACGAAGCGCCTCATCCAAGCGGCGCGCCACTGACGAACGACACGGGACGCGCGCACCGGCACAGGTCGCGCTCCGACACGGGTTCGTGACATGGCGTGCAGGCCACCGGAACGCCATTTTTGCGCGCTTCCGCGCACGCCCGAGAGGCGGGGTCAACGCTCGGCAGAGTCCGCGCCATGATGGCCTCATCACGCGTTACGACCCGGCCCGAGTCGCTGGCGACTCGCGAGGGTGTTCTGCGCGCGCTCCACGTCGCTCTCGAGAGCTGGCCCAGCTCAGCGAGAGCAGCCATTTTTCTGCCGTTTGGTTAGCTGCCGCCGGCCCTTCGCAGGACCGTGTCATGGAGCGTTTCCGAGCACTTAGCAAAGCCGCTCGAGGTGTCACACGAGCACGGGACACGGTCCTTCTCCGTGTATCCACGTGTGTGTGCGCAAACTGAAATCACGTTTGCCGGAGAAAACCGCTGTTTTTTGCTTGAAAGGGCCTGATGCCCCTGTTACTCGTCGCGAGCCTGCTTGCTGATTTTGCCTCGTTCGGTATGCCAGACTTCCGAGTCGTTCACGGAGTTGTTGGAGGGACGTCGTCGTCGGGAGGGACTCTTCTCTGCGGGAACACCCGCACTGCGAGCTCATTGCTCGCGGGAAAAGAGCTCGCGGGGAACGGTGTGACGCATCCTCTGCGGTGGTACCTCTGAATGGTAGCCACTGCTATTTCTGAGTGGAACCCACGATATTTCCGAGTGGTAACCCACTGAGAGTGGCCTCGAGACTTTGTAGCGGTTCTGACTGGTAACCTGACGCGGGAAGAGCTGATGAGCAGGATCAGCGACGAGTTTTACTAAGGGATATCACGCGGGCGTCCATCGCAGCGATCGCGCAGTGTGGACGAGAGCGGTTTGTACGCGCAGGAGGTAGTGCATGGCTGGCAAGAGACTCACCAAGGCCCAGGTCATCGCGGAGATCAGTGACGCGACGGAGCTCGACAAGAAGAGCGTCGGTCGTGTTTTCGACACGCTGTCTGACATCATTCGCAAGCAACTCGCGGGCCGCGGCGCCCCCGGGGAATTCGTTGTGCCGGGGCTGGTCAAGCTCCGCGTCGTGAAGAAGCCCGCGACCAAGGAGCGTCAGGGCATCAATCCCTTCACCAAGGAACCGATCACGATCCCGGCCAAGCCGGCGAGCAAGAAGGTTCGCGCAACCGCCCTCAAGGCGCTCAAGGACCTGGTCCAGTAACACCACGAGTCCGGTGAAACGCGAGGGCCCTCGAACGGCAATGCCGTCGGGGGCCTTCGGTTTTTGTGCTCACCCGTCGCGGCTCACCAGTAGATCGACACGCCGCCGCGAAACAGCCCACCTCCGGAGGTGTTGGTGAGGTTGCCGTGGCCGTCATTGAACTCGGGCTCCCGCGCCGCGCGCGAATCCGTACGACCGCGGATGAAGCCCAACAGGTCCACGTTGAGCGACACGCGCTGGCTGACCACGAAGTCCAGTCCGAGCCCCGCCTGGGCTCCCACGTACGTCCAATCCTGCTCGTCACCGGCCACGTCGACATGCGCCACGCTGGCGTTGAGGCCTCCGACCAAATACGTCCGGACGACACGCTCGGGATTCAGGTACAGCAGGGCGCTCAGCGAGAGCGACGTCTCGCTGCGATCGTAGCCGTTGTAATCGCTGCCTCCGAACGAATCGAACCCCAGGTCCAGCGCCACGCTCGGCAACAGCGCGTAACGCAAGCTCGCCCCCAGCCCGCCGAGACCGGTGTCGCGATGATGCGGGCTCGCCTCCAGAGCGATGCCCTGTAACCGGAGGTTCACGCTCCAGGGCGACAGCACCAGCTCCTCCTCGTCCGCCGCACCCTGCTCCGAGATCGGAGGCGTCAGATGGATCTCGTTCTCGGGCGGCAACATGCCGGGCGGCGGCGGCGCTGGCTCACCTCCGTTCGGCTGCCCCGCTTCGGGCGCGCTCGGGGGCAGCTCGGGCTGCGGAGCCAACTCCGGAGGCGCGCTCGGCTTGTCGTCGCAGAACCAATCCTCTGGCGCACAGTCCGCCAGTGCGCCTCGCGCCGCGGCCGTGCGAGCCCCTGCCACTGCAGCCCCAACCGTACAGAGAGCGAGAACCAGCCCAGATCGACGCAGCTTCACGACGCTGCAGCGTAGCAAGACCATCCTCGAGTGCTAGCCCCGCTCGAAGCGGCTGCGCGGCTTCACCCCGCTCCGCTGCTTCCCGCTCCGCCGCTTCCCGCTCCGCTGCTTCCCGCTCCGCTGCTTCCCGCTCCGCTGCTTCCCGCTCCGCCGCTGGCCGCTCCGTCGTGGCCGCGCCAGGCCAAAAAGCCAGGGATGCGCCGGGGGAGTTTTCTTTCAGGGGACAAACGCGCTAAGCCACGCGGAGTGACAGCCGAAGAACAAGCCGCTCTGGTCCAGATCGGCCAGACCTATCTCTACCCCAACTATCGCCAGCCATCGCTCGTCCTGGTGCGTGGTGAGGGCCGCCGCGTCTGGGATGCGGCCGGCAAGAGCTACCTCGACCTGTACGCGGGCATCGCCGTCACGGCCCTGGGGCATGCCCATCCAGACGTGGTGCGCACCCTGCGCGAGCAAGGCGAGCGGCTGGGGCACGTTGCCAACTACTTCTACAACGAGCCAAACGTGCTCCTGGCGCGCGACCTGTGCCAGCGTACGGGGTTCGCACGCGCATTCTTCTGCAACTCGGGCACCGAGGCGATCGAAGCCCTGCTCAAGCTGGCCCGGCGCCATTACTACGCGCAAGGCCAGACCAAGCGCTATCACGTGATCGCTTTCGAGCGCTCGTTCCACGGCCGCACGCTGGGCTCCCTCGCGGCCAC
>JAICTU010000524.1 GCA_025936205.1 Polyangiaceae bacterium
AGCGTGGTGGGCGAGGTGCGCCGCGCCGGGCTGGGCGAGACGCTGCTCGTCGCTTCGCATCTCGACACGGTCCCGGTCGACAACATGGCGATCGATCCCTTCGATCCCGCGCTGCGCGACGGGCGCCTGTTCGGCCGCGGCAGCTGCGACACCAAGGCGGGGATGGCGGCGTTGATGGCGGCGCTCGAGCGCGTGCTGGCGCGCGGCTCGCTGGCGCGGACTCTGGTGCTGGTCGGGGAGGCGGACGAGGAGAGCAGCGGCAGCGTCGGCGTGGACGACGTGCTGGCTCATCTCGGTGGTTCGCGCATCGACTGGGCGATCGCCACCGAGCCCACGGAGCTGCGGCTCGTCAACGCGCACAAGGGCACGGCGGTGGTGCGGGTCGAGGCGCGCGGCCACGCCTGCCACAGCTCCGATCCGAGCCGCGGGCGCAACGCGATCGTGCTACTGGCGCAGGCGATCCAGGCCCTGGAGAAGCTGGGCGCGGAGCTGGGCGGCAAGGTGCACCCCGGGCTCGGGCCCGCCACGCTCTCGATCGGGCTGGTCGGGGGCGGGCAGGCGCCGAACATCGTGCCCGATCGCGCCTGGCTGGCGATGGATCGCCGCACGCTGCCCGGCGACACCAGCGAGAGCCTGGGCGCCGAGATCGAGCGCGCGCTGAGTGCAGCCGGCATCAGCGAGGTGAAGCTGGCCGACGTGCGCATCGGCAAGGAGCCGCTGTTCACCGAGCCCGGGCAGCTCGCCGTGCAGCGCTGTCAGCGCGCGCTGGAGCGCGCCGGGTGCAACCCGGAGCCGTGCAGCGTCGCGTTTGGGACGGACGCTGGGCAGCTGGCTCAGGCGGGCATTCCTAGCGTCGTGCTGGGGCCTGGGTCGATCCGCCGAGCCCACACGGAAAGCGAGTACGTGGAGCTCGACCAGCTCGAACGCATGGTGGCTGTGTTCGAGCAGATCCTGGAAGGCGATTGAAGTTCTGCACGCGCGTATTCACCCTGGCGCTGCTGCTCGTGCTGGGCTGGGCGCGGCCGGGCGCCGCCTGGACGAAGGCGGGGCACATGGGGATCGCGGCGCTCGCCTACGACGCGCTGCCCGAAAAGACACGTGCCGAGCTGGTCGCGCTGCTGCGCGAGCACCCGCGCTTCCAGCAGGACTTTGCTGCGCGCTCGCCGCTCTCCGCCGCGGAGGAGGCACGCTGGACCTTCATGTGGGCCGCGGTCTGGCCCGACCTCGCTCGCGGTCAGCCGGAGTTCCACCGCAGCAACTGGCACTATGTGAACTTGCCCCTCACGCTGCAGGGCAGGGCAGTGGTGAGCTGCCGGGAGGCACGCGCGGCGTATCCGGCATCGCATCGCAAGGTCCAGGCGGAGCTTGCGCGCCGGCTCCCGGAGCGAGCGGAAAAAACGGCAGAGGCTGGCTGGCTCACGCCCGTGGGCCCCGACGAGATTCGGCCCGCGCTCGCCTGGGCCAGCCGCACGTTGCAGGACCGGAGCTTGCCCGCCGCGCAGCGCGCGCTGGCGCTCTCCTGGGTGTTGCATCTGGTGGGCGATGCCCACCAGCCGCTGCACGCAGTGGCGCTATTTGATGCCGGGCGCTTCGAATTCGGCGACCGGGGCGGCAACGAGATCCTCGTAAAAGGGCAGGGGCCGCTGCACAAGGTGTGGGACGCGCTGCTCGGCGACGAATCGGACGCGGCGAGCTCGTACGAGTCCGTGTCGGCCCAGGTCGAGCGTTGGCGGGTGCCGGCGATGAGGTCGCTGTCGCTGAAAGCTCGGCACGAGCTCGAGGTCGACGTCTGGCTCGATGAGGATTGCGCGCTGGCTCGCAGCGAGGTGTACACGCCCGCCGTGCTGGCGGAGGTGCAGCGTTTCGCGAGCCGCCGGGCGGCGCAGCCCAGCGGCGCCAAGCCCGATGACGCCAAGCCGGAGGTGGTGTTCGACAGCGCCGATCGGCAGCAGGCGACTCGGGTTGCAGAGCGCCGCGCCGTGCAAGCCGGCGCGCGGCTCGCGGCGCTGCTGGAGCAGCTCTGGAGGGCGCCGGCTCAGTTCAAGAGCGGAGGCTTGCGGCCGCCGCCGTAGACGGCGTCCCAGTTCTTCCGGTAGCTCTCGGTGGCGACCTGCGCGGGGCCGGAGTTGGCCGCCAGCGCCTCGCGCCCGGCGCGACCTTGGGGCGGGGTGAACTCGACCTCGACGTCGCACAAGAACGGGGCGTGCGGGCGCGGTCGCAAGCGCACGACGTCCCCGTGGATGGGCTTGCCGGGCTCCAGGCGACGCACCGTGCCGGTCTCCAGCCGATCGCCGCGCTTGCGGATCACCTCCACGCCTCGACCATCGTCCGACACGCCACAGACGAGCGCGACGTCTTCGGCCTTGTTGCCCGTCGCCCCGATCGCTGGCTGGGCCGCTGACGCGCCCGGCGCTGCGGAAGCGGGTGCCTCGGAAGGACTGCTCTTGTCCGCAAACTTGGCTGACACGGCTCAGCGATCCTTAGCACAGGCGCCGGAGTCCGGCTCGTCTCTCCTCGGTGCTGCGCTCGCGCCGCATTTCGCGGCCGTGCCCGCTATTTCACCCTCTATTCAAAGGCCGAGCGCCTGGCGATGGACCCATCCGGCGCGGCTCGGGCGGCCGTATTTGACCCGGTACCAGTCACCCTTTCGGCCGGTGACCATGACCCGGCTGCCGTTCTTCAAGCGATCCAGCGTGGCTGCCTGGCCCGACGGACTCTCGCGCACCACCGCCGCCTTCCAGCCGATGGTCGCTTGACCACTCATCGTGATCAGCTTGTCGTCCGCGTCCGGTTCGTCCTCGGAGCGGGCGGCGTCCTGCTTCAGTCGAGGGGCCTTGGGTTTGTTCTTCGCCGACAGCTCCAGCGGAGCCACGTGAGCCGCCGCCCGGACGCCCTCGTCGCGATTCACCGGTGCACCGGGCCGGGGCGGGGGAGCGCTCGGCTTGGAATCGGGCTCGCTGTCGAGCGGAGGGGGCTCTGGGTCCTCCACCTTTGCGGGGCTGCTGCCCGGTGGTCGCTGCACGAACTCCAGGCCCGCGAGCAGCGGCCAGGTCATGCCGACCACGAAGCAGCCCATGGCGATCAGGCTGATGCGCACGAACCCGGGCCGGGCCGGATCGGCGGGACGAGCCGGAGCGGCAGGCGAAGGACGGCGGACCATGGGCTTCGAACCCCGTGATCTAACGTCGCGGGTGGCACGGAGTCCAAAAACCGGCTGCCTTTGAACTAAAGCGACCGAGAGTTATCGACCAGCAGCTCGCCCACGCGGCCGCGTGCCGTCGACTTGGAGTTGATCGGGCGGGTCACCTGCACCTCATGCACGTCGAAGCGCCGCTGATCGTAGAGCTGGCGCGTGAAGCGAGTGTCCGAATTGGAGAGCACGGTGCGCACGCCCCGTTGCGTCAGCTCTTCGAGCGTCCGCGCGAGGCGCTCGTGCGCCTCCTGGCCGAAGATCTCGCTGTGGTACGAGGTGAAGTTGGCGGTGGTGGAGCGCGGAACGTACGGGGGGTCGAAGTACACCGCGTCCCCCGGCTGCGCTCGGCGGGTGACTTCCGCGAAGTCGCCGACCGCGAGCCGCACTCCGCGCGCGCGCAGCGCCGCCGCCGCACCGCGCAGTCGCTCTTCGTCGCAGATCGCCGGATTGACGTAGCTGCCGAAGGGCACATTGAACTGGCCTGCGCGGTTCACCCGGTACAGACCGTTGTAGCCTGTCTTGTTCAGGTAGATGAGCCGTGCCGCGCGCTCGACCAGCTCGAGGCTCTGGGGATCGATCTCGCGCGTGCGGTAGTAGGTGTCGGAGTCGTGCCGTCGGCGGTACTGCCGGAGCAGCCGGATCACCTGCTCGACGTCCTTTTTCACGCCGCGATACACGTCGACGAGCTCGGCGTTCAGATCGCTCAGCACTGCGCGACGGAAGCGCCGCTCGCTTGCCAGGGCGAAGAACACGGCCGCGCCCCCCACGAACGGCTCATAGTAAGTGTCGATGCTCGCCGGCAGCAGCGGCAAGATCGCCGGCACCAGCCGCGCCTTGCCCCCCGCCCACTTCAGGATCGGGCGGCAGTTTGTGCGGGCCTCGCCCGCATCCCGAGTTTTGCGGGGCTCGCCCGCATCCCGAGTTTTGCGGGCCTCGCGCGCACCCTGAGTCCCCGCGTCGATCTTCGCTATTTTCCGCTCGCCTCCGCGTGGCACAAGCGTTTCGGCTCGCCAGTCAGTTCTGTAAACGGATGATAGGGGAGCAGCGAGGCTCAGCTCTCGGCGTAGAGGTTGAGCTGCGTCCGCACGACGTCTTCATTGATGCCGTGGGCCAGGTGTTCGCGCAGGCAATCGGCGAGCGTGAGCAGCAGATCATCGACACCTTGCTCGTCCAGAATCCGTGCCAGCACGCGGCGGGCTTCCCGGCTGTCATCCTGGCGCAGGAACTGGCGGATCTGCTCCATGGTGATATCGCCCTGGAAGTCCAGGTAGAGATTCTTGAGTAGATATTGGACGAGCTCCTGCACGTCGGCCTCCTTACTGGTTTCTGGCGAGCCACGACAGGGCCCGCGCCCCAAGCAGACAACGCGTCCCCTTGGGCCCTACCCCCAACTCCACGCGGCACAAACTTCACCGAGCCTCACCCGAGGTGGGTCGCGGTTTGAAGGCGCCTACGGCGAGCGGCTCGGCTTCTGCCGAGGGATGGTAAAGCAGAGGACAACGCCTATAGCCGCGCAACGAATGATGGCGCAAGCAGATTGCGGCCCGCCGGGCTGATTGAAGCAGGTCCGTCCTCAGGGCCGCCCGTGAGAAAGAGCGGCCGCCCCTACATCAGCGCCACCAAACGGCGTACATGTAGAGCACGGGGCTCACGATCAGCAGCGCGTCGATCCGATCGAGCAGGCCGCCATGTCCCGGGATCAAGTTTCCGGAGTCCTTGATGCCGGCGGAGCGCTTGATCATCGATTCGGCCAGGTCTCCGAGCTGACCGAGCGTGCCTGCGACCAGCCCGAGCAGCAGCAGCTCGATCAGCGGCACATCGCGCAGGTACCAGAATTTTGCGATCAGCACTCCGATCGTGGCCCCGACGAGCGAACCCACAAAGCCGATCTGAGTCTTCTTGGGGCTGACGCGGGGCGCGAGTGGTTTGCTCTTCTTGCCCAGATAGCGCCCAAAGAAAAAACCGCCGGTATCCGGCAGCCACGAGAGCTTGAGCACCAACAGCACGTAAAATGGCCCCAGCTCTCCCGCGTCGCGGCGCAGCAAAGCGAGACTGCCCAGCAGCCCGCCGATGTACAGCGGAGTGGCCACACCGCTCATGGCGCGGAGCGCCGCCGAGGGCAGATCGGTGAGGCGCCAGAGCGCCAGCATCAGGCCCAGGACGGGCAGCGCCAGCAGCACGCCGAGCAGCGCCTTGGGGTTCTGGTCGTGGTGGTACACGACCCAGGAGACGCCCACGCTCGTCAGCGTGCAGGCGATCTGCGCCACGCGATCGCCCGGATGCGTCATGGCCACCAGCTCCAGCGTCGTCAGCGCGGTGGCCGCCAGCACCAGCCAGTACCAGGCATCGGCTGAGCCGCGAAACAGTAGCAGGAGGAGCAGGGGAGCGAGCAGGCCTGCGCTCAGCAGGCGGGTGCTCAGATCGGTCCGCGCCAAGTGGGGGGCCTTTCGTCAGTGGGACTCGCCGCCGCGCAGGCGCGCGACCAGCGCTTCGTGCAACTTCGCGTTGCAGCCGAGCTCATAGGCCGGGGGCCAGGGTTGCCAGCGCCCGCCGGCCGCGAGCAGGATCGCAGCGCCGGCACAGGTGTCCCAGGGGCTGAGCGTGCGCGTCAGATAGGCGTCATAGGTGCCGTCGGCGACCAGGCACAGCTCGATCGCTGCCGATCCGCAGCGCCGCACATCGCGCACGTGGGGTGAGAGCTGTGCGAGCAGGGGCAGCCCCGCGCTCTCCGCAGGCTTGCCGCGCACGGGCAGGCCGGTGGTGATCACCGCGTGCCCCAGCTCCGCGGTCTCGCTGACGGTGCAGGGCACCTCGCAGCGGAAGGCGCGATCGTCGACGCTGCCCCGCCACCACACCCGCAATGCCGGCGCGACCACGGC